>JANMLJ010000244.1:0-65855 GCA_031372465.1 Chitinophagaceae bacterium
CCATACAGTGTTCTGTTATTTTCTCTACCGGGTGTTCTTGAATTTACCCGGGTACTTTTCATTCCCAGGCTGTCGAGAATTTCATTTATCCTCGTTCCTTTTCCAGCCAGGCTTTGCAACCATAGACTGGCCGTGTTATCACTGGTAGTCATCATCAGCATGATAACTTTTTTTACCGCTATTTTTTCCTTGTCTTTAAAGGAACCAAGTATGTCTTCTCCTTCATACAGCAAAGAATCTTTATAAATTATTTCCTGATCGTATTTTAATTCTCCTTTTTGCAGTTTATCCATAATGCCCAGCAGTATCGGCACTTTTACAATACTGGCAGTCGGAAAAATCGTGTCCGCATTGATAGAAACTGTTTTCCCGGTTCTAAGGTTCTTTACATAAATACCAATATCGCCATTGAAACCATTTATAGCTTCCTGCAATTTTTTTTGCAGCTTTTTATCTGTTTTTTGACCAACAACTAATAAAGGGGAAAAAAGAAATAAAGCAATTATTGTGTTTTTCATATTTCGAAGTTTGCAACCGCCAATTCCTTGGAATAAAACTGATTATACTCCTGCTTGTACAGTATTTTTTTGGCCACGAAAACACACTAATTTACACGAAAGAAAAAACAGTTATTCCTTTTTTGTGTGGGTTCGTGTCAATTCGTGGCTAAAATCCCTTTTGGCCCGTTGTTGGTTTTGTCGTTTGCATATTCATATAATCAAAAACCAGGTTACAAAATGCTTTAACGCCTGTTTTCATACCCCCTTCATCTATTCGAAAATCCGGCGTATGGTGTGGAAATGCTTTCTTCGGGTCTGTTCCTTTTTCCATACCCCCGATAAAAAAGAAAATAGAAGGAACTTTTTCTGCAAAAAAAGAAAAGTCTTCTGCTCCTGTTACCGCTTCAGCTTCTATTACATTATCTGCTCCTGCTGATTTTACAAAACTTGGAATCATCTTCTTTGTAAGTTCCGGGTTATTATAGGTTACCAATGTTTTTTTGTCAATCGAAGTTTCAGCAGTGGCGCCAGAGGCTTCAGCAATTTTTGATGCCGTTAATTTAATTTTTTCATGAATAATCCGCTGCATCCCCGTATCCAATGTTCTGATAGTACCCAACATCGTTACTTCTTCGGGAATAATATTTGATCTTACCCCGCCATTAATTACACTTACTGAAATAACCGCTGCATTTTTTGTTAGCTCTGTTTGACGACTGATAATCGTTTGCAACCCATTAATTATTTGAGCGGATACCACTACCGGGTCAATGCCTTCCCATGGCTGAGAGCCATGAGTTTGTTTGCCTTTTACTTTTATTTTGAACCAGTCTGAAGCAGCCATTGTTCCGCCACTTCGGTATTTTATTTTTCCAATCTCCGTCTGAGAGTTGATATGTAATCCAAACATCACATCCACTTTAGGGTTTTCTAATACGCCTTCTTTTATCATCAGCGGTGCTCCGCCTTCCTCTCCTTCCGGCGGACCTTCCTCTGCAGGCTGAAAAACAAATTTTACTGTTCCTTTCAACTCGTTTTTCATTCCAGCTAAAATTTCGGCCACGCTCATTAGTATTGCCACATGTGTATCATGTCCGCAGGCATGCATTATTCCAACAGCTTGACCATTATAAGTAGATTTTTCTTTTGATGCAAATGGCAAATCAACTCTTTCCACTACAGGCAGGCCATCCATATCAGCCCGCAGAGCAATACAGGGTCCTGGTTTTTCGCCTTTTAATATGGCTACCACCCCAGTTTTACCAACATTTTCTTTTACTTCAAGTCCCAATGACCGGAGATGGTTTGCAATTATTTTGGCCGTTCTGAATTCACTGTTTCCCAATTCCGGATGCTCATGTAAATCTCTTCTCCATACTATACATTTATTTTCTATTTTGTCTGCAGCCTCATTGATTTTTGCAATAAGATCCATTGGTTTTTGGGAAAAAAGAACGCACGATTGCACTAAAAAAAGTGGCAGTAGAAATTGTCGCATCGGTTTAAATTTTGATGAATTTACTGTAAAATCTGTTTTATTCTTTACAATTTTAAATAAGCCGATTTTATTTATATTTAAACTTCCATGCTACTGCGTCATATTCCATTTTTAAAGGCTGTTTTTTTGCACAGTGTTACCGCTTTTGGCGGACCGCAAGCTCATATTGGAATGATGATGAAAACATTTGTGCATAAACGACCTTATATTACTGAGCAGGAGCTGATGGAATATAATGCCTTTTGCCAATTACTTCCGGGTGCTTCTTCTACGCAAACATTGACATTGATTGGTTATAAAAGAGGAGGTGTACCCCTTGCCGTTTTAACGCTGATTATTTGGATTCTTCCAGCCAGCATTTTAATGGGGGCTTTATCTTTTTTGTTACCTTATATTGACCAACGCCAGTTGGGAACAAATATTTTCAAATTCATTGCTCCGATGGCCGTCGGTTTTTTGGCTTTTGCGGCATTTACCACATTTCCTTTGGCAATAAAGAATACTATTACCTGGATTATTATGATAATCTGCGTAGCCGTTACTTATTTTCTTTTTGGACAACCCTGGGTTATACCAACGCTGATAATAACAGGTGGGCTTATTACGAATGTAAGCCGTAAACGTATTCCACAGTTGGAGCAAAAACCAAGAAAAATAAAATGGTGGAATTTCTGGCTCTTTGGTATCATATTTATTGCTGCAGGGATTGTGAGTGAAATGGCCAGGAAAGAAGAATGGGCCAACAGAAAGCCCATCAATCTTTTTGAAAATACGTACAGAATGGGAAGTCTTGTTTTTGGAGGAGGCCAGGTATTAGTGCCTATGATGTATGAGCAATGGAGTGTGAGGCCTGAAGAAAAAGCGATTAAAGCGAGAAATCCAAATGTAATACAGGTTGATGAAAAAGATATGTACACTGCTATGGGAATAGTAAGGGCTTTACCAGGGCCGGTTTTTTCTATTGCTTCATTTACCGGGGGCACGGCATTAAAAGATATGGGAAAAGAAATGCAGCTAATTGGCTGCATTATAGGAATGGTTGCTATTTTTCTTCCCAGTGCTTTGCTGGTATTGTTCTTCTTTCCTATCTGGAATAATATGAGAAAGTATGCAGCTGTTTATCGTTCTCTCGAAGGAATTAATGCCGCAGTAGTTGGAATAATGATTGCGTCTACTTTTTTTATTATGAAAGATATTTCATTCACAGACATAAAACCTATCAGTAGTTTTATCAGTATCCTTGTTATGCTTGGAACTTTTCTATTGCTCAGTTTTACCCGAATTGCCGCACCATTTATTGTACTTAGTTGCCTGTTGCTGGGATATCTGTTTTAATATTATTTTTAGTGACTATTTGGATAACTGAACCTATGATTTATTTGAACCACATAGTTCATAGAAAACATAGGTTTTCACATAGAATTCTATGTGTTTATTCCTTCCCGATAGCTATCGGGAGTGGGCTATGTTTCTATGTGGTTCCATTTTTAGGTTGCTTTAAACCGATAGTCACTTTATTTTTTGTAATAGCCTCCTTTTTCAATTTCCTCGAGTACTTTTTCCGGAATCATGTACCGGACAGATTTTCCCTCTTTTATATACTCACGTATAAGTGTAGCCGATAATTGAAGAAGTGGTGCATCAAGAATATAAAGTTGTGCGCCAATATTATTATTGACTTCAAACCCCGGTCTTATATAAACATACACCGGGTAGTTTTTTATGATCACTTCTGCATTTTTCCATTTATGAAGATTCTGAAAACTATCGCTTCCCATAATGATACAAAACTCATATTCAGGATATTTTTCAGACAGGTAGGCCAATGTGCTGGTTGTATAAGATGGTTTAGGTAAACCAAATTCAATATCTGACGCTTTTATCCGATTATCATCCTCAGTAGCTAACCGAACCAGGTGGAGACGATGGTACTCGTTTAATAAATTGGAGGCTGATTTAAATGGGTTTTGTGGAGAAACAACAAACCAGACTTTTTCAATATCTGTTTCGTTTAGTATATGATTGGCAATAATAAGATGGCCAACATGGACAGGGTTAAAAGAACCAAAATAAAGACCTATTTTCATTGTCAACTAATTGATAGTCAATCATTTATTTCAACAAGAATATGCTCTGCCTCATTAAGACGAAGGCTTAGGTGATAGCCAGAAACGTTCACCGAGATGGGATCACCCAGCGGTGCTATTTGCTCCAAAAGGATCTTTTCACCCGGTACGCAACCCATTTCCATTAGCTTCAGGAAAATGTCATTTTTGTTGAACTCCGTTATAATTCCTTCTTGTCCTGGTTTTAATTCAGATAGCCTTATAATCATTTACTCATTTATATTTACTACTGCGCTTAAGCTACGAAGTATATATACAAAACTACCCTTGTTAGTTTGTTTTTGTTTACGAATTTTGAAAATATGCCTGCATCATCTTTAAAACCGAATACAGACAGCTTTCAGTATCTACGAACTATTTTCTTCTTTTTTCAAGAAGTAAAAATCAACCTGGCAAATAGGTCTGAATTAAAAAAATATATCCAGTCCATATTCAAAAAAGAAAGGAAAAAACTGGAATCTATCAATTATATCTTTTGTACAGACAAGGCTTTATTGGAAATAAACCGTCAGTATCTTTCTCACGACTATTATACCGATATTATCACTTTTGATCTTTCAGAAACTAGTGGTGTTCAAGCCGAAATCTTTATTAGTGTAGAGCGGGTTAAAGAAAATGCCCTTCTATTAGGTGTTTCTTTTAAATCAGAGTTACATCGGGTTATTTTTCATGGAGTGTTGCATTTATGTGGGTATAAAGACAAAACCAAAGCTGAAAAGGAAAGAATGAGGGGGAAAGAAGAGTTTTATTTAAAAAAATACATCCTTTAAGATAAAGGAACTCAATTTAGTTCACTATGGTTCCACGGGACACTGTTTCAGGCTGAAACAGTGTCCCGTGGAACCATTATATTTGCAGAAACACTAAGAATGCCTAGAAAAAAGAATTCTTTAGCTTCTAAACCGACTGAAGCTCTTCTAAAATTCAGAGAAAAAAGAAAATGGCAAATCTCATTACGCCGGTATGTATTGGAGAAACACATCTGTGTTAACTATGCTCCCTATTTTGGATTAGATGTTAAGAATATGCGTCAATGGTTTGAATATCAATTTCAATCCGGCATTGGATGGGACAATTTTGGAAAAATGTGGCAATTTGATCATATTATACCGGTAACCTATTTTGATTTTTCTAATGAATCGGAGCTTAAAATATGCTGGAATTTTACCAATCTCCGGGTTGAGAAGTTTCAGTTAAATAAAGACAGGGGAAATAGGTTAGATGTACTGGCTGCAAAAAATTACTTTAAGGACCTGTATGAAAAGACAAATTATGCGCCATGTTTAAAACTGCTTCAAAAGATTGACAGCCTGGAATTATCGGAGTTTGTAAGTACTGATCGACAACAGGCTTTTATAAGAGAACATTGGGAGTATTTGAATATGATAGAAAGTTATAGTTATTTTGAATTCGAACTTCTAAACAGTGGCCGCGATATTAGTGAGGTGAAAAAGGAAATTGCTTTCCAAAGAAAGTTTGATAAGTAGCCAACAGAACGAGATACCTTTGCCAACTTATGTTTCCAGAATATGATGTAATAGTAGTAGGTGCTGGTCATGCCGGTTGTGAAGCAGCAGCGGCAGCAGCAAATCTTGGCTCCAAAACTCTTTTGGTAACCATGAATATGCAGACTATCGCCCAAATGAGTTGCAATCCAGCCATGGGTGGTATTGCCAAAGGCCAAATTGTACGTGAAATTGATGCCATGGGTGGTTATTCCGGAATTGTAACCGATCTTTCTACAATCCAATTTAGGATGCTGAACCGGAGTAAGGGTCCAGCTATGTGGAGTCCGAGGGCACAAAATGATCGGATGCTTTTTTCAATTAAATGGCGGGAAATGCTGGAGCAAACCCCGAATCTTGATTTTTACCAGGATATGGTAAATGGTTTGCTGATAAAAGATGGCAAATGCTTCGGAGTAGTGACGGGCCTTGGGCATAAGATAAAAGCAAAATCTGTAGTACTCACAAACGGAACTTTTTTGAACGGAATAGTTCATATCGGTGAAAAAAGTTTTGGGGGCGGAAGAATGGCAGAAAAGGCCGCTACCGGAATTACAGAACAACTGGTATCACTTGGATTTGAAAGCGATCGTTTAAAAACAGGAACTCCACCCAGAATTGATGGCCGAAGTCTTGATTATAGTAAAATGGAAGAACAGCCAGGGGATACTGATATTATCGGTTTTTCCTTTTTAGAAACAGAGAAACCTAAAACCCAAAGAAGCTGTTGGATAACGTATACCAGTCAAAAAGTACATGATGTATTAAAAACAGGATTTTCAAGAAGTCCAATGTTTACAGGAAGAATTGATGGAGTGGGACCCAGGTATTGTCCCAGTATTGAAGATAAGATCAACCGTTTTGCTGAAAAAGAAAGACATCAGCTTTTTATAGAACCAGAAGGATGGAATACAGTGGAGATTTATGTTAATGGGTTCTCTACTTCTCTACCAGAAGATGTTCAATACGAAGCTCTTCGTAATATAGTGGGCTTTGAAAAGGTGAAAATGTTTCGCCCGGGTTATGCAATAGAATATGATTTCTTTCCTCCAACACAATTACAATACACACTTGAAACAAAACAAATTCAGCACCTGTTTTTTGCCGGACAAATAAACGGAACAACCGGTTATGAAGAAGCGGCTTGCCAGGGATTGATGGCAGGTATTAATGCACACCAGAAAACAAGAAACCTGGAACCAGTTATTTTAAAAAGAAGTGAAGCTTATATTGGGGTGTTGATCGATGATTTAATAAACAAAGGAACTGAAGAACCCTACAGAATGTTTACATCAAGAGCAGAGTTCAGAACATTGCTCCGTCAAGATAATGCGGATCTGCGATTAACAGAATTAAGTTACCGGCTTGGTTTGGCATCACAAGAAAGAATGGATAAAGTGATTGAAAAAAGAAATAGTGTAGAGAAGATAAAATCAATTGTGAAAGAATTTGCTGTAGAACCTGAAGAAATCAATTCCTATTTTGCTTCAATAAACTCGTCACCCCTGACTGAAAAACAAAAAGTGCAAAAAATATTACTCCGTCCCGATGTGGAGTTGGATGAATTGTCGGCTACATTACCCGCATTAAAAGAATTACTAAAAGAATTTTCAAAAGATTCGTTAGAACAAGCTTCAATACAGATAAAGTATGAAGTATATATAGAGAAAGAAAAAGAACTTGTTAAGAAGATGTCCCAGTTGGAAGAATTAGAAATTCCAGCAACCTTTGATTATAAAAAAATCTCTTCGCTTGGCAATGAAGCCAGGGAAAAACTTAACAAAATAAAGCCAAGAACCCTTGGACAAGCAAGTCGGATTTCTGGAATTAATCCAAGCGATGTACAGATATTGATGGTATTTATGGGTAGATAGTATTACCACTAGCCTATAGATAAAGAACCCCCGGCATTATCCCTTACAACTAATTTTAGCTTTTTCCTGTCCTTAAAATAAGCGTCGGGAGGATAGAACATATTAACAAAGTCATATTTCCGGGACTAATAAATACTTAACTTTATTTCAAACAATAATAATATGAAAAAGTCTATATTTTTTTTCATAGCCTTCATCATAGTGGTTTTATCAGTAAGTAAACCCGCTTCTGCCCAGCAGTATAAATTACGCCAGGTAAATAATATGATGGGGATGAAAACTGAATCAACCATCTATGTAAAGGGTATGCGCAAAAGAACGGAAAGTGCCGGAATGATGGGAATGCCTGCACCGCCAATAACTATTGAACAGTGTGATCTGCAACGCACTATCAAGATAAATAATAAGAAAAAGTTATATTTTATTGAACCATTTTCAAAAGAAGTTGAAGAGGTAATAGATGAAGATGCAAAAGTTACAACTCCTGTTAAAAAACCTGTTACAACAATACCAACAGAAAAAACCAGTCCTCAAAAAGGAGGTGTTATATATATGATATATAATATTACTGATACAGGGGAGCGGAAAAAAATGTATGGTTTTACTGCCAGGCATATCTGGACTTCACAAAAAATTAAACCATCGCCAGATGCCTGCACGATGAAAGATAGTATCATTATTAAAACAGATGGCTGGTATATTGATTTGCCTGAGTTTAATTGCCCAATCAGTTATCGTCCGGGTAAAAGCTCAATGCCAACCAATGAAAAGCAGGTACCCGATTGTATGGATCGCTTTGTTACCAGGCGTAGTGGAAAGGGTAAACTGGGATTTCCCTTAACAGAAACCAGAACAATGATAATGGGTAATAAAAGTGCTAAAACAAGTGAAATGGAAATGTCACTTGAAACACTTGAATTTACTACCGGAAAATTAGATTCGATGCTATTTGAAATTCCGATAGGGTATACGCTGGCATTGAATGAAAGTGAATTGCAGGATAAATTTGATATGGCCGAAATGATGAAACAAGCTGGTAATAATGCGGGTAATATAAACACAAATGCTACTGATGGAGCAACAATAGGCAATGAGCAAAAAAAACCTGGTGTTTTGCGAATCGGTGTATTTGAACCAACAGGAGGCGATGGGCAATTACAGGTTTCTTCCTTACAAAAGCATCTTGCCACTACCTTAACAGGTGGTACTATAGAAGGTATTGTTATTAGTTCAGCAGAAGAAGCAAAAAAATATAATTGCGATTATACCTTGGCTACTGATTTTGTAAAAATCAAATCGGGAACTAAGGTTGGCGGACTTTTAAAAGCCATTAAAAATAGTGATCCGAATGCAGCTTCATCCTATACAATCGAAGCAAATTTAACCCTGGTTAAATTGTCTGATGGATCAACCCGCCTTAAACCAAACGTAAACGGAAAGTATGAAGGAAAAATTGAAGACGCGGCAGGAAAAGCTTTAGATGAAGGAAGCAATCAGATAGTAAGAGGCTTAAAGTAAAAACTCAATAGTTAAAAATAATTACAAGTTAACTAGCTATATCATTCCTATAACTCAGGCTGTTTCAAATCAAGCTGATGTAATACTATTATCGGATATTAGTATTTTATGAAGAAAATCATAAAAGGTTTTAACTAATTCGGATTATAAAAAATTATTGGATTGTATAATATGGCCCCGTCTAATATCAGGTGGTTAACCCGCGTAAGTTTTGTTCTCTTAATGTTAACGAATTGGAATTGGGGCCACTTATCATTCCCCGACAAGAAGATACACCACACTTACAATCAAATGGTTCCATATTTTGATCTAAAAAATCAGCATAATCGAGCGTAAGCTCCTGTCCTTTAAATATATACTTTGTGGCTAATACAGTAAGTCCGTCAAAAGTTGTATTAGGATCGCAGCTATGATTTTGTGGCGCCCATTCAGAAGGATCGTCATCCCATAATATAAATAGTTCTTCGCTAACCGGATATGCATAGCGACGGAAATGGAGTTTCTCCTCTTCATTCCAGTTTTTTTCTACAAATCGCCTGGTGATGATTCGTTGTGCACGGCCTTCTCCTTTAAATACTATTTCCCCTTTTCCGATATCCCGGCTGGCATAAATTCCATACCCTGCAATAGAATTCCCTTTCATTAAATAAGGCTTTCTGGTTCTTTGGTGACGGGCAATACCTTCCGAAATCATATGTCGTAAAAAACCCGACTGGCCGATACCATCATATTTTAATATAAAATCAGCTGAGCCTTCGTAACCATCTTTATAAAAAACAGAACAGGTAAAGTTTATTTCCAGGAAGAAAATTTCATTTTTTTCATTTACCCGAAAATCCAATCTTGCATATCCAACAGCATTAAAGCCTTTAAATATTTTTTCAGTAGCTATACGAAGCTGTATATCTAAATCCGGGTCATTGCAAGGCACATTGCAATCAGGATGAAGTTCAGATGTCTTTAAGGCATATGTTTTAAATTCTCTCCCGGCAGGAAATAAGTATTCTACCGGCCGAAATACGGTACAGCTATGTACATCTACATTGGCGGCAACCAATACTGTAAACTCCCTTCCGGCAATATATTCTTCTACCAGCAAAGGACCGTATTCATCTAAAATGCTGATACACTTTTGTTGTAATTCAATTTTATTATGCACCAGCGAATGTTCGTCAACACCCAGGCTATCTCCTGCTTTGGCGGGTTTTACAAATAAAGGGAATGACAAATGCTTCACTGCATCATCCACATCATTCAATTCATTGATGATAGAATAGCCGGGCGTTTTAACTCCTTCGCAATAAGCCAGGTACTTCATCAACTCTTTAGGAGGGTCGTATAGTTTCGTTGTTGGGCCAGTAAAGGGGAGATTTAATATTTCCAGCGAATAAATAACATCAATGCTGGGTACTTCCCATTCAAGATAACCTTCACAGAGGTTTACAAAAATATCATAGCCCTGTTTACTAAGTTCTTTCAGCTGTTTGTATGTGGTAAGCTTATTGAGAAAAACGGTATGTACTTCCGCTTCGGAAATCAATAAAGACAGGTCTCTTGGAGGATCATAGTTTTTATAATCAACTCCGGTGGTAGAGTAGTCCGGTTGCAGTACACAAACTTTCATGAAATGCTAAGGTAATAAGTAGAAGTATATAAAACTCGCTATTAACCGGTTTATCCTGTCAAATCATTATTTAACTGAAATAGTCTTATTGGTCGTTGATTTTTTTACTGATGACTTTTTAGCAGTCGAAGGTTTTACCATACTTCTTCTTAAAGCATCTTTTAGTATTTCACCAATAACTTCAGTAAAAGATACATCTGAAGCTTTCAGAATAGCACCGATTGATGTATAATTTTCATCTTCGCTCAATCCGCACTGAGCATTTGCCTCCAGCATATACAATTTGCCGGTAATAGCATCCTGCCTGATATCAATCCTTGTATAACCTTTACCTCCACATGCCTTATAAGCATCAATACTTATTTGCTTCAAAGCGGGAATCAGCGAAGGTTCAACTTGCTTATATTCATAAAAATTTTCGTTTTGTGGCATCGGATCTTCATCTTCATAAATCTCCCAAAGCCGGTCGAAGGATAAAAATTTTTCTGAATCAGGTAATGATTTATGGAAAACTCTTTCCACTGGTTCATACACAATTAAATGGTCCGGGTCGTCAGATGATCCGGTAATAAAAGTGGTGAATTCAGGACCTGTGATAAACTGTTCTACAAATAATCCATCAACCAAAAGGTTCCATCCATGATACCCTTTGTATATTTCTTCTATTCGATTAACCAATTCTTCCTCTGTATGTACTACATTTTTTACAGAAACACCCATGCTTCCTCCAGAAACAGCTGGTTTAATAATGATAGGAGTTCCTACGCGTTTGCAAATTCCTTTGACAGAACCCTTTTTATCTGTTATTACTCTCCAATTGGCGTTAGAAACACCTGCTTTATCAAAAGCCTTCTTCATCGGTATCTTGGAAGTAGTGATAGTATAGAAATGTGCGTCAGAGCCGGTAAAAATAAGTCTGTTCTTTTCTAATTCATGAATAACAGATACACCGGGAATACCATTTACTTCGTCACCATCACATAAATTTAATATTAATGGGGTCTTTCCATTGGCGTTTAATGCAATTGAATGGATGATGGATGCAAAATTATCCATAGTAACAGGCTGCCATTTCCATTCAGCTTTCAGTTCTTCAAATACTTTATCGTATTCTTTTATACTTTGGGTGAAATCATAATAGTGTTGAATATTGGGGTCTTCTGACTCCAGGTGTGGTGCCAACACCCAAATTGTATATGGCTTCAATAATCGAACTGCTTCAGGTATCTTCATAAAATCAGGCAACTTTCTTCCTGGCCGACCTTTTTACCAGTTGTTGTTGAATAAAATCGGTAAACCGGTAACTTTCCCGTGCTTCTTTGGGAAGATAAGCAGCACCCTGAATTTTACCCAAACAATCCAGGCTTCCGCAATAACATTTAAACGATTGAGTCATTTTCCATTCAGTAGAAGGATAAAAAAATGTCATTTCTTCTTCCGGTTGAACTTCCTTTAATGCTACAAGTTGCATCGTAGTAGTATTAAAAAAAACATTGGGATCGCAACTATGATTGATATACTGCAAAAACTCCGGCTGAAGGGTTATATGCTTGTCGATACCTACCTGTACAGTAAGATAAGTGGGCGCCACAGCAATGGTTCCTGCGGAGAAATCAGCAATCAATTCGCCAGGCTGAAATACCTGTGTTGCAAATAGTGCGTTTTGATTATTGGATAATTTTTGTCGCCTTTCAGCAAAAACATGGTTACTGATAATGCGATAAGCAGGGGTAGTAAGCGTTTCCATAAAATGAATTAGTAAATAATAATAGGAAAGTTATAGATAATCTTTTATTCAACAAGTTTAATAGGATTAAATGTGAATAATTAATGATAAATGTTAACTAAGAATAATTAATAGTTATTGGCCTTACGCATTATTTTAAAACTGATTGGCTTATTCTTTTTAATAGTACTATACTATCAATCATTATGATTGCAAATCATACATTGTTTTAAGAACAAGTGTTAGCAAGCTGATTGATAAATTTCTTTGCCTGTTTTTATGAATACTATGCCTGAAGGAGAAATATGTAGTTATTTATATCCTTTTAAAGATAAAAAGATAGCTATTGCGGGTTATTTAATACTATACATATACCCTTGTTTGAAATAGGAAGATTTACATTTCTATAATTAGTGAGAAGTATCGGGAAACGTTATTTGTAGTTAGTCGGAAATTTTTTTCTGGTTAATGCCCAGCCCTGCCATCACCAGCCTGATTTCACCAAAGCTTACTTCATTTCCCAGTTGTTGCTTAATTGGTGTGATTGAACCACCATCAAAGTCATTAAAGGCAGCTTCTATCAGCACAAACTTTTCCCTGCTTACCACTTCATCTATTTTAATATCGCCACTGCGGATAAATTTTTCCAAATGCGATTCAATGGTACTAACAGCAAGAGCCCTGGTTTTGGCTATTTCAGCAATAGATTGTCCTTCCTTATAAAGTTTAAACGTTTCGGTATGTGTATCGCCTTTCTTTTTGGCTGGAGAGATATTCTCTTTACTGCCTGAGGGCCGGTCAGCTCGTTCTTTTCTTTCTCTCTTTTGTACTTTTTCGTGAATCAACGATGAAAGGTTATTCTCCTTACTATAAGCAATAATAACATCTATGAACTGCTGACCATATTGTTGAATCTTGGCATCACCAAAACCACTGATCTTTCTAAGCTCCGCTAATGTCTGGGGTAAGTAAAGCGTCATTTCATCAATAGTTGTACTTCCTGCTACAATATAAATGGGCAGGTCCTTCTTTGAACAAATAATTTCCCGTACCCTTCGCAATTGCTGGTGAAGAACAGGACGGGGGCTTTCGTTTCTTTTTTGCGAAGCACCAGCATAAGCATTAACAGTTATAAAAGGCAATACAAACTTTTGTTTACGCCGGTGAAAAGCTTCCAAATCAAATTGGCCATTGAACCCTTCGAGTAAAAAATTTTTCATTGCCAGTTGAGCAAAAACCTCCCTGATACTATCATTATATTCTTTTGAATGCATACGACTATCGGTCAAAGCAGGGGATTGTTGTATGAATTGAATCAATAAACCAGTTCCATTCAGGAAATAAGTGGCTCCTGCCATTATCCTTTCCTGCAATAGTTTATTATTTTCCGGCGATTCATCTTGTTGAAATAAAAACTGTAATTGAGTTTGAAATTTAATTGCCGTTTCCTGAAGTTTGTCAAATTTTCCCATCAATTCCTCCACCCAGGAAAATGTTTCAGGATTAAATGAAGACGTATGTTCCAGTAAATACTCCAGCAATTCCCTGCCGCTATTGATTGCTACCGCAAAATCAAAAGTTGACAACAATACTGACTGCTGATAATGCTTCCTGGCTATCTCAAATTCCTTTTGCAGTTGACCACTTGATGCACTTCGTTGCGAAAATTCAACAATTCTTGAATCACTGAAAAGGCTGGATGAATTGACACGTCTTTGTAAAATCATTCCTTCCAGATTTGTACAACGGCTAAGTGCCACATATACTTGCCCCGGAGCAAATGCTGCTCCGGCATCAATAATAGCTTTTTCAAACGTAAGGCCCTGGCTTTTATGAATAGTGATGGCCCAGGCCAATCGTAACGGGTATTGTGTGAATGAACCTAACACATCGGAGTCTAATTGACGGGTAGATTTGTTTAGCGTATACCGGATGTTTTCCCATTTCTCTTTTTGAACTTCGATTTCAGCTGATTCACTCTCGCATTGAACAAATATTTTATCCTTTTCCAGTTTAGAAATAATTCCAATTTTTCCATTGAAGAATCTCTTTCCTTTATCGGCCGCATCGTTCCGGATAAACATTACCTGTGCGCCAACTTTTAGTTGCAGCATCACTTCGGCAGGATATGCCCTGTCTGAAAATTCATCCTGCACTTCTGCTTCATAAGTAAAAAACTCCGTATCAAGTCCGGAAAGCTCACCGGCATTTATTTCACCTGCCTTATTGTTATGTGTGGTCAAAATAATATAACCGTCTTGTTTACGACGGCGGAAAGTAGGTTGATAATGGCTTTCCAATATTTGCAACCCATCCTCATCCAGTTCATTATTACGCACCTGGTTAAGCAGAGTAATAAATCTTTCGTCTTTTTGCCGGTATATTTTATTGAATTCAATATATAAAGGAGGTTCCTCCTGCAAAACTTTACTATCGAAGAAATATTGACCGCTGTAATAATCGGATAATAAACTCCATTCCTGCTCCTTTACAACAGGAGGCAGTTGCAACATATCGCCAATAAATAGTAATTGAACGCCGCCGAATCTTTCGGCTGATCGTTGTCGGATATGCCGGAGTATGGTATCTATTGCATCCAGTACATCGCAGCGCACCATACTTATTTCATCTATTACCAGTATTTCTAATTGCTTTAATACTTTTTTCTTGTCGCTGTTAAACCTAAGTCGGCTAAGCAGACTATGCTTATTAGAAAATTCCGAGCTAGACAAAGAGTCCTGGTTATGACCAGTAAACCCTGTGCCTCCGGATTCAGGTATAAAAGGAGAAAGTGGTAGTTGAAAGAATGAATGAATGGTGACACCCCCTGCATTAATAGCAGCTACACCGGTTGGGGCTACTACGGCCATTTGTTTGGGGCAGTTTTCCCTAATATATTTTAAAAAAGTTGTTTTACCGGTTCCGGCTTTACCGGTAAGGAAAATATTACGGTTGCTTTGATTGACCAACTGAATTGCCAGTTGGAACATTTCATTAGTAGTATCGGGATTGAATGTTGCCACAGTTTTTTGTTTTAGCCACAGATGAACACAAATAAACACAGATGATAAATTAGGTTTATATAATCAGTCTTTTGTATTCAAGTCTTCTTTTGCCGAAATTAATAATAAGGCCTATAATATTATCAGAAACCCGCAGATAATTCAATGTTTGTGCAATATGGTCGTCTGTTATTCCAGCATCTGACGACTTAACTTCTACAATTATTTTTTCATAACAAAGAAAATCTGTGAAGAAGTGGTGTCGTAGTATCTTGCCTTTATATTTTACAGCCAACTCCTTCTCGCGCAAATAACGAAGAGGCGCATCAATAAATTCTAACTCCATCGCATCTTTGTATACGGCTTCTGAAAATCCATAGCCAAGAGTCTTTTGAACGTCCATGCAAATGCCTATTATCTGGTAAGTTTCTTCTTTAAAAAGAAAATTTTCCATTACTTACGTTTTAATATGAAAGCCACAGATGAAACAATAAACCAGCTTTTATCTGAGTTTATTTGTGTTCATCTGTGGCTCAACTGTATTTACTATTCTGTGGGCTTAACTCCGAGCATCAGCAACTCATTCACCTGTATTTCGGTGACGTACTTCTTGATGCCGTCTTTGTCATTATAACTGCGGTTGATCAACTTGCCTTCAATAGCCACTTCTTTTCCTTTAGTCAGAAATTTTTCAACGATATCAGCAACTTTACCCCAGGCAACCAGGTTGTGCCATTGTGTATCCGTTACTTTCTCGCCTTTAGCATTGCGATAGTTTTCACTGGTGGCTACGCTGAAACGGGCCATCTTTTTACCACTTTCTAATGTTTTAACTTCAGGTGCATTACCGAGGTTACCAATCAATTGAACTTTGTTTTTTAAAGCGTACATGTTTTTAAGTTTTGTGCCTCCGTTTCCGCCGGATGACAGATTTTGCGGAAGCGATTTTTGAATTTTGTTATTTCAGTCAGCCGGCGACGTCATTTCCGATTGACAACACAAAGATGATAGTGCGGGGAAACGATAGTCGGTTTTTAACCCTTTACTTGCGGATGTAGCCGTTTGTAAACGGTTGTACTTATAAATAATTTCACTATCTTATGCCCTCAAACCCTTAACAGGACCATGGCACAAGCAAAACCAGCATTAAAAACCTGTCTCACCTGTGATAAGCCATTAAAAGGCCGTTCAGACAAAAAATTTTGTGATGACTATTGCAGGAACAACTATAATAACCAGCTAAAGTCAATTACGACTAATCAGATGCGGAACGTAAATAATGCACTTAGCAAGAATCGCCGCATATTGGAAGATTTAATACCGGCTGGCGAAGAAATGGCCAAGACCACACAAGAAAAATTAGTACAAAAAGGGTTTCTCTTTAAATACGTTACTCATTTATATACTACTAAAGCAAATAAGACCTATTACTACTGCTATGATTATGGCTATCTGCCGTTGGATAACGATTGGTATTTGATTGTAAAGAAAAAGGAAGATCCGGGATAAAAACTAATAAAAAAATCGCTTATAGCACAAAAAAGCCGTAGCATTATACCACAGCTTATTGATTATTTACTTTTAAGTTTATTCTTTTTTGCCACCCCCCTTTAAAATGGCAACAAGAATAATAATGAATACCGCTGCCGCCACTACCCAAACCCATGGTTGCATATACCAGTCAGCATCTTTTTTATTAATATTGATGTCAACATCTACTTTCTTTTCCTGTGCCCATAATTGTACGGTAGAGATAAGAGTCGCCGTAAAGAAAATAGACCTCAAAATAATTGATTTCATACCTGTGTTTTTAATTATCAATAATTGGTTCTTTGTTACTAAAGGGTAAGTAAACTAAAATTCATGCCAAAACTTTTAAAAAAAAGTGGGCTTATATTTTGTTCTTTGTATAAATAAAACTAGAAAGCTGTGGATTAATTTGCTCAACTTATGGCAGATTACCTCCATGCTTCCACAGTTAGCGGGTTAATATGTAATAGTCCCTTTACATTTGCAGCATGACCAACCCCGTTATTTGTATTGGAGCCGCCTTGGTAGATGAATTGTTTCATGCTACCGGAGAGCTATTACTTGCTACAACTACCGACGCTACAGTAACCAAAACCGCTGGTGGGGTTAGCCGCAATATTGCCCATCAGTTAGCTTTGTTAGGAGTTCCAGTACAATTAATAACAGCGGTGGGAAATGACAGCGATGGGGATTGGTTAAAGCAAATTTGTACTTCGGCTGGTGTTAAACTGGATGCTACGATTACAAGAAAAGGGCTGTCTGGAAAATACACCGGGATATTAAATGCAGATGGTTCTTTATATACCGCCTTTTTAACCAACGCCGCCAATCATTTAATAACACCAGAACATTTATCGAAGCATACAGAATTATTGAAAACAGCCACTTACTTAATGGCTGACGCTAATATTAATGTGGTTACAACAGAATGGTTGCTTGCTTTTAGTAAGGAAACCTGCATTCCGTTTATCCTAGAACCTGTTTCTGTTCCTCCGGCAAAAAAATTCCAGGAAGCAAATCTTATCGGCCTTTATCTCATTACTCCCAACGAGGATGAATTGCCGGCACTTTGTTCTGAGAAAGCCTTTTTTACACAGCAACAGATTGAAGAATTATTATTACGTGGTGTGAAAAATATCTGGCTCCATAATGGACAACACGGTTCAGCATTATACAATAAAGAAAAATCAATCACGTTGCATGCGCCATCCATCGAAGTGGTGGATTGTACGGGGGCGGGTGATGGCTCTTTGTCCGGCTATCTTTTAGGCAAACACCTGGGAAAAGATGATATGGAGTGTTTAAAGCTGGCACATACCTTATCTGCAGAAATATTGCAGGTTAACGGCGCTATTGCCACTCATCTTACGCAGGAAAAATTGCTGCAGCTAGTCACCAAATATTATCCCAACTGATGAACTCCTTTTTACAAATACATCCTGAAGTACAAGAAGCACTGGCAAACAACATACCCGTTGTGGCATTGGAATCCACTATTATTTCCCATGGTATGCCTTATCCAAAAAATGTAGAAACAGCCATACAGGTAGAAAAAGTGGTAAGAGAAAACAGAGCTGTGCCAGCCACGATTGCTATATTTCATGGTACATGTCATATTGGGTTGACGAATGAGGAACTGGAATATTTTGGCAATGCCAAAGAGGTATGGAAAGTTAGTCTGCGTGATATGCCGTATGTGCTTAGTAAAAACCTTTATGGAGCAACAACGGTTGCGGCAACTATGCGAATAGCGGATATGGCTGGAATAAAAATATTTGTAACCGGCGGCATTGGTGGTGTACACCGTGGTGGAGAAACCAGTATGGATATTTCTGCTGACTTAACAGAAATGGCGCAAACATCAGTAGCAGTAGTGTCGGCCGGTATAAAATCTATTCTGGATATCGGACTTACATTAGAATACCTGGAAACAAAAGGGATTCCAGTAGTTACTTATGGAGAAGATGAATTTCCCAGCTTTTACTCCCGCAAAAGCGGTTTTACATCTCCTTTGCGTTTAAATACTCCGCAAGAAATTGCTTCTTTACTTTATACAAAATGGAAGTTAGGTTTAAAAGGTTCTGTGCTGATCGCTAATCCCATTCCTGAAGAACAGGAAATTGAAGCAGCCGAAATGGAAGTACATATTCAGCAGGCATTGTCGGCAGTAAGCGAGCAAAATATTACTGGTAAAAATGTTACACCTTTTTTACTAAAATACATTGCTGAACATACAAAAGGCGAAAGTCTGGAAGCCAATATTTCCTTGATAAAACACAATGCAAAAGTGGGAGCAGCGGTGGCCAACGCCTATGCTATGGTTATGTCTTTATAAAATATATATGTTCCGCCAAAAACAAATAAGTGCTATTATCCTTGCCGGTGGAAAAAGTTCGCGGATGATGCGTGATAAAGGTTTGATTACGCTGCATAATAAACCCCTGATTAAACATGTCATCGAAACAGTTAAAAGAATTACTGAAAATATTATCATCATTTCTGCAAATCCGACTTATAAGCAGTTTGGCTATCCCTGTTTTGAAGATAGTATAAAAGATAAAGGCCCGTTAAGTGGAATTCTCACTGGGCTTATAAATTCAACCACTCAAAAAAATTTTGTTATTGGTTGTGATATGCCATTTCTTTCTACACATATTTTAAGAAAGCTGATTAATAATTGTAAAGACTTTGATGTAATTCTAGCCGAACATAACAGCCTGGCAGAACCTCTTTGTGGCATTTACGACAAAAGCTGTATACCTCATTTCAAGTTACTACTTGACCAAAATCAGTTAAAAATCATGGATGCATTAGAAGGATTAAAAACAAGAGTCATTAGTTTTGATAAAGAAGACTGGTTTGTAGGAAATGAATTTGCCAATATAAATACCATTGAAGAACTTAAAAAATTTGACCAGTAAACATTAAAACATTACTACTTGTCGAACATTATCAACCCCGATCTGGCAATAGCCCAGAAAGCCCCTATCCTGCATATAAAAGAAATTGCTGCGAGAATTGGTATCTCTAATGATGACCTGGAATATTATGGTAAATACAAGGCTAAGCTTCCGTTGAAACTAATTGATGAAGAAAAAATTAAAAAAAATAAGCTGATACTGGTAACTGCTATCAGTCCAACTCCGGCAGGTGAGGGTAAAACGACCACTTCGGTGGGACTGGCCGATGGTTTAAATAAAATTGGAAAAAAAGCAATGGCAGTATTGCGGGAGCCTTCATTAGGTCCGGTATTCGGCATTAAAGGAGGAGCCGCCGGTGGTGGATATGCACAGGTAATTCCGATGGAAGATATCAACCTGCACTTTACCGGTGATTTCAGTGCCGTGGAAAAAGCAAATAATCTTTTAGCCGCATTGATTGATAATAATATTCAAAGCAAAACACGCAGTCTTGATATCGATCCCCGAACAGTAACCTGGAAAAGGGTAATGGATATGAATGACCGGTCATTGAGAAATATGGTGATCGGATTAGGGGGCACAGCAAATGGAGTACCACGGTCAGATGGATTTAATATCACAGCCGCATCTGAAGTAATGGCTATTTTATGTATGTCTAAAGATCTGGATGATCTAAAAAGCAGGCTTGGTAATATATTAGTAGGTTTCTGTAAAGACAATAAACCGGTATTTGCAAGACAACTGAATGCACAGGGTGCTATGGCGATTCTATTAAAAGATGCTATTAAGCCCAACCTGGTACAAACATTGGAAGGCAATGCAGCTATTTTACATGGCGGACCATTTGCCAATATTGCACAGGGCACCAACACTATCATTGCCACTGAAATGGGTCTATCACTGGCAGACTATGTAGTAACGGAAGCCGGGTTTGGTGCAGACCTTGGAGCAGAAAAATTCATGAATATCAAATGCGGTTATGCCGGATTAAAACCAGATGCCCTGGTTTTGGTGGCAACAATAAGAGCTTTGAGACATCACGGTGGAGCAAAAAAAGCAGCATACAACATTCCCAGTCTGGAAAAAGTAAAAAAGGGTTTTGAAAACCTGGAGAAACATATTGAGAACTGTAAAAAATTCGGCTTGACCCCGGTGGTTGCCATCAATCATTTTAAAGCAGACTCCAAAGAAGAAATTGACTTTGTAATAAATGAATGTGCTAATCATGGCGTGAAGGCCTTAATCAGTGATTGTTGGGCAAGGGGTGGTGAAGGAATGACCGAACTGGCACAAGCAATTGTTGAAATTATAGAAAATGGTGTCAATCATTTCAAACCATTGTATGATTGGAATCTAACTGTCGAAGAAAAAATAAAATGTATTGCCACAGAAATATATGGTGCCGATGAGGTAGAATATTCTCCCAAAGCAAGAGAGGGTTTGAAAATGATCAAAGAACTGGGTTTTGATAAACTTCCGGTATGTATGGCTAAAACGCAGAAATCGTTTTCTGATAATGAAACTAAGATCGGTCGTCCCCGGAATTTTATAGTTACAGTAAGAGAATTTGAATTTGCAGCAGGAGCAGGGTTTGTTATTCCTATTCTGGGAGATATGATGCGGATGCCGGGCCTTCCGGCTATTCCTGCTTCTGAAGGAATGGATATTGATAATACTGGGAAGATCTCGGGCTTGTCTTAAAATAGTTGAACCACATAGCATCATAGATACATAGACTACACATAGTTATACGATAGGTAACTTTCAATAGTGTTTGAAACAAATTACATAGCGACATTAAAATATTTTCTATCCGGCAGGTTATTGGTTAAATTTGGGAATGCGGCCCTCTTCAGTTGCAACTATGCAGGTTTTAAAATTTACTTCCTCGGGAGGTTCAGATAATTCTTTTATTTCAGAAGATAGAGAAGACCTGCTTGCCGTAGAAGAACCACTTGAGATAAGGATCGTTTATGGCCCTGTACTAAACCGCCAGCAAAAAAATATATCTGTCACCATGTGCACCCCGGGCAATGACATGGAATTAGCTACCGGTTTTCTTTTTACAGAAGGAATTATCAGGAATAAAGAAGATATTCTGATTAGTAACTCTATCCTTGAATCAAGTATAGCCGGATCCGATGGAAATATTGTAACAGTGGAATTGGGAACTGAAGTTTCTTTTGACCAAAAAAAAATAGAACGACATTTTTATACTTCTTCCAGTTGTGGTGTATGTGGAAAATCGTCAATCGATACAGTAAAAAATATATTTAACAACAAACCCGTAAAAGATAATTTCAGGATTAATGCTTCTCTTGTAATCAATCTTCCTGAATTATTACGCAAGCAGCAGGAAGTTTTTGAACATACCGGCGGACTGCATGCCTCTGCCTTATTTGATCTTGATGGCAGGTTACTTTTGACCCGGGAAGATGTGGGCAGACATAATGCGCTGGATAAATTAGTGGGTGCTGCATTGGCAAGTGGCCAGCTACCGCTGGATCAACATATATTATTATTAAGTGGTCGTGCAAGTTTTGAATTAATCCAAAAAGCAGCTATGGCAGGTATTAAAATCATTTGTGCTGTTGGTGCACCATCAAGTCTTGCTGTTGAATTGGCTAAAGAAACTGAAATTACATTGATTGGTTTTTTAAGAGACAAGAGGTTTAATATTTATTCGGGTGAGCAACGAATTATTTAAAAAAGTTCTTACCACAGATTACACAGATTTAAGCACAGATAACACAGTGTAATCAGTGAAAATAAAATCTGTGTAATCTGTGGTTAAGTTATTTTGTTATGAAAATCAGGATAAAAGGAAATTCCATTCGCTACCGGCTTACTAAAACGGATATCATCAATTTTAAAACTGCAGGTTTTATTGAAGAAAGTACGGAGTTCTTAAATAGCCCTTCTTT
Organism: Chitinophagaceae bacterium; assembly: GCA_031372465.1. Lineage (GTDB taxonomy): Bacteria > Bacteroidota > Bacteroidia > Chitinophagales > Chitinophagaceae > JJ008. Next base: position 22,749 of record JANMLJ010000244.1, read on the forward strand.
TCACTATCGTCTTGAAAGTAAAGCAGGTATTGAAAATATGGAAGCTTCCTTTTCAGGAAACACAATTTGTATTTTTGTTCCGGAAGGAATAGCAGACGAATGGACAAGTACTGAAGTAGTTGGTTTCAATACTGAAATGAACATTGGCGATGGCAAAGAATTGTTTTTGTTGATTGAAAAAGATTTTGTTTGTCTTGATCAGACGTTGGAAGACCAAAGCGATAATTATAAAAATCCGAATGAGAACATTTTGGATGATAGTCCGGTTTGTTGATTCAATTAACGGTTGTTATGTCAAAAAACTTAAGTGAACTTTCAGGCAGAAAAGGTATAAACGAATCCCTTTTCGAACAACTTGGTATTGTGGCCCGGTCAACCGGCAGTCCATCTGTTGAAAAAATGGAAGAACTGGCCGATAATTTTATTATAGGCAAGGCTAATGTGTTTGGTGCTGCCAGTTTTTATGATTTCCTGAAGCCGGAAAATAAAGGAAAGAATGTTTATATCTGCAATGGCAGTTCCTGTATGACTGCTGGAACACAACCTGCACTAAAAGAAAAGTTGCTGCAACATTTTGAGCCAAACGAGATTGGTGAAATGTGTTGCCTGGGACGGTGTCATGAAAACAGTTCGTTTCATATAAAAGGAAAAAATTATTCTGGTCATGCTGTTGATGAGATTGAAATACTCAAAAAAAGCAATTCAGTTATTGAAGATAAATACCATGTCGCCTCACATGGCTCAGCCGTATTAACTGCCGCTTTCCCGGGCATAAAAGAGTATTATTCAATCCTTGCAGCTATATTAAAGAAGCCTGTAGAAGAGTTGCTGAATGAACTAACGATATCAGGTTTAAGGGGCCGTGGTGGTGCCGGATTTCCAATTGCTTTTAAATTAGCTGCCTGTAAAAAAGAGAGCAGTCAGCAAAAATTTATCGTATGCAATGCAGATGAAGGAGACCCCGGTGCATACAGCGATCGTTATTTGCTGGAACAACAACCACATAGTGTATTACTGGGAATGATGATCGCAGGATATATTACCGGGGCAAACACCGGTGTTGTGTATATCCGCGCAGAATACCCTGAATCAATAGTTATAACTCAACAAGCAATTGATGATCTGTACGAACTGCAATTGGTGGGTGAAAATATTTTACAATCGGGTTTTAATTTCAACTTTAAAGTTATTAGTGCGCAGGGTGCTTATATCTGTGGCGAAGAAACCGCTTTACTTTCCTCCATCGAAGGGCAAAGACCAGAAGTAAGAGTTCGTCCGCCTTATCCCGTGCAGCAGGGCTTATTTAATAAGCCTACTGTAGTAAATAATGTAGAAACCCTGGCCTGCATTCCTTATATTTTAAAAAATGGCGGGGAAAAATTTGCGGCTATTGGTATTGGTAGATCAACGGGAACAAAGTTGGTTTCTTTAGATAGTTATTTTAACAGACCCGGTATATATGAAGTGGATATGGGAACACCCCTTTCCGTTGTAGTACATGATTTAGGAGGCGGATTCAGATCATCTGTAAAAGCCATGCATATTGGTGGTCCGCTTGGTGGATTAGTGCCCATTGCAAAAATCAATGACCTTACTATTGACTTTGAATCTTTTTCAAAAAATGGTTTTTTGCTGGGGCATGCTTCCGTTGTTTGTATTCCTGATTCTTTTCCTATAATAAAATACCTCGAGCATTTATTTCAGTTTACAGCACATGAAAGTTGTGGCAAATGTTTCCCCTGCAGAATCGGTTCTACACGGGGTGCTGAGATGTTGAAGAAAGCACAGGAAACAGCTGATAAATCAGATAGCTATCGGATAGATCGAGTTTTATTTGATGACCTAGTTGAAACATTAGAGATCGGTTCGCTTTGTGCATTGGGTGGTGGTTTACCATTGCCCGTAAAAAATGCATTGCAGTATTTTGATAAAGAATTGTCGGTTTATTTTAATAGCTGATTATTGCCACGAATGCACAAAGAGTTAAGAAATCAGCTTCGTGTTTTTTAGAGCCCTGGTGTCTTAGTGGCAAAAAAAATTTGAAATGATTCTTTAAACATCCTGACTATGGGCATCGTGTACAGAAAAAAAGATAAACATTTACAGGAACAAAAAGGCAAGACTGTTACTTATGGCTCATCCAATGGTAACGGAAACGAAAGTATTGCATATATTAACAATGAACCATTTGAAATAAAAGAAGGGGAAACAATTATTACGTTCCTCCGCAGATATTTTGGAAAAGATGCAGTACCCACTTTATGTGATGCTCCCAACCTGGAGCCTTTTGGATCCTGCAGGGTATGCAGCGTAGATGTTGCTCTTGTTGAAAATGGACCTGTAAAAACATTGGCCTCCTGTCATACACCGGTAATGGCCGGCTCCTATATTTATCCTGATTCAGCCAGGATCCAAAAACTACGAAGGAATATTATTGAGTTAGTACTTACCGATCATCCGCTTGATTGCCTTACCTGCGAAGTAAATAATAATTGTGAATTACAAACTGTTGCTGCAAGAGTTGGCATTCGTGATGTCCGTTATCCTGCCGGGAAAAATCATCTGGATAAGAAAAAAGATAACAGTCATCCTTACATGACTTCTGATCTTTCGAAATGTATTAATTGTTTTCGTTGTGTAAGGGCCTGTGATGAAGTGCAGGGACAATTTGTATTAAGTATGGCAGGTCGTGGTTTTGACAGTCATATTATCAAAGGCTCTGATGTAAGTTTTAATGAAAGTGATTGTGTAAGCTGCGGCGCCTGTGCACAAGCCTGCCCCACATCAGCCATCAGCGATGTTTTTGAATCGAAGTCAATTGTATTTGATAAAAAAGTAAGGACGGTTTGCACATACTGTGGTGTTGGGTGTAACCTGGATGTGGCAGTAAATGCAGGCAGCATTAAATCCATACAAGCTCCTTTTGATGCTGATGCAAATGGCGGACATACTTGCCTCAAAGGCCGGTATGCATTCTCTTTTTACAATCATCCTGACCGTTTGCGTACGCCACTCATTAAAAAGAATGGAGCATTTGTAGAAGCAAGCTGGGAGGAGGCCTATGATTTTATTGCTAAAAAACTCACTGAAATAAAAAAGAAAAATGGCGCCGATGCTATTGCCGGTATTTCTTCAGCAAGATGTACCAATGAAGAGAACTATATCATGCAAAAATTTATCCGGGCGGTGATCGGCACCAATAATATTGACAGTTGTGCAAGGGTATGTCATTCTCCTACGGCTATTGGCATGCAACGAACATTTGGAACCGGGGCTGCTACTAATTCGGTTATTGATATGCAGTACACGGATTGTATGATGGTGATTGGCGCCAACCCCACGGATGCACATCCTGTTACAGGTGCCAAGATGAAACAACAGGCCATGAAGGGAAAGACATTGATAGTCATTGATCCAAGAAAAACGGAATTGGTGAAGTATGCCAACTATCATTTGCAATTACGCCCCGGTACCAATGTGGCATTGCTGAATATGATGCTATATTATATCATCAAAGAAAATTTAGAAGACAATAATTTCATTGCAAACCGGACTGAAGGATACGAAGAATTCAGAAATAATATTCTAAAGCTGGATATAGATGAATTAGAAAAAATAACGGATGTAGATTGTAATCTTGTGCGAGAAGCAGCGATAGCTTATGCAACAGCACCGAATGCCATGTCATTTCATGGACTCGGCGTTACCGAACATTCACAAGGAACATACACCGTAATGTTGATTGCAGATCTGGCCATGATAACTGGTAATATCGGAAGAAGGGGCGTTGGTGTAAATCCATTGCGTGGTCAAAACAATGTACAGGGCGCGGCCGACATGGGTTGTCAGCCCTACCAGGGTGCTGGTTATTTAGATGTAACGAATCCGGAGATTCATAAAATGTACGAAGCGTTTTACCAGGCAAAATTGCCACTGCATGTGGGCTTAAAAATTCCTCAGATGTATGATGCAGCGCTGAATGATACATTAAAAGCTGTTTGGGTGATCGGTGAGGATATGGCGCAAACAGATCCCAATACTCATCATGTAGTAAAAGCATTAAGCAGGCTTGAATTGTTTGTTGTACAGGAATTATTTATGACAGAAACCGCTAAACTGGCCACGGTGATACTACCCGGTGCTTCTTTCCTGGAAAAAAGCGGAACATTTACCAATGGTGAAAGAAGAATTCAACGGGTGAATAAAGTGGTGGAACCAATTGAAGGAACAAAGAGTGATGGACAGATAATTGTTGATATGATGAACAGGATGGGATATGCACAGGCTGATTATGATCCGGAAACCATGTTAGAAGAAATAGCACAAGTGGTGCCTTTCTTTGCCGGAGTAAAATGGAATGAGCTGGGTGATAATGGTAAACAATGGCCTGTGCAAGCTGATGGCACTGATACAGAAATATTACACCTTAAAACTTTTACAAGAGGGAAGGGCAAATTCATGTTTAATGCATTCAAAGAGTCGGAAGAAATTGTACAGCATGGAAAAGAATATCCTTATATCATTACCACCAACCGGGAAGTGGAACATTATAACTGCGGCGCCATGACGAGGCGAACACGCAATGCTGATAGACTTACAGAAGATGTATTGCTTATCTGTGAGGAGGATGCCCGTAAACATTTTATCAGTGATGGTGATATGGTTTGCGTAGAGTCTCCAAGAGGTAAAGTAGATATCAAGGCAAAGATCACCAATGAAGTAAAGCCCGGTATACTTAGCAGTACTTTTCATTTTCCGGAAAATATGCTGAATAATATCACCTCCAGCATTAGTGACTCTGAAGCGATGTGCCCGGAATATAAAGTGGTGGCCTGTACGATCAGGAAGAGTAAGGGTAAGTATAAAATATTAAATAGTGATTGATACTATTATTCGAGTGTAACTATTTTTTAACCAGGCTCCTGAATCAAATAAGTACAAGAAAGTTTCAAAATTGTATCGAAATACCCGTCTTAAAAAAGGCTCAATTATTGGTAATTTTTCATTTATGCAATGCAGCGCCCGGCATGTAGAAAATACTATATAAAATTACATACGATGTTCATCCTTCTGCTATATCTGCAAAATGCGGCGTTTGAAGGCGGAATACCAATAAATTAATTTCTTTTTTCCTCCTTTTTTTTTAACTTTATCCCTACTTACCCCGTTTACTCATTATTCTGAAATATATTTGACTATGATAAAAATATTATTAAAGGGGGCATGCCTTTTATTCATTTTATTATTTATACAGGGCTCCCTCAATGCGCAGCAAAAAACTCCGGAAAACTATCGTCCGCTTGTACTCAACTTGCCAGAAAATTTTGAATTATATCCCAATAGCGCGGGTCTGGGAATGATGACTCCTACGGGTTGGGGTGGTGTAAGTCCAATGGTTTTTGGCTTTATCGGTGGAACTTTTCCGCAAGTGTATAGCAAATTAAACGACATGATTGGTGGTGCAGGAATTGGTGTTGGAAATTCTTATAAAAACATAAATGTAGTAGGGGTAGTCAATATCCATGATGCTTCCGAGTTCAATACATTAAGCGGCAGTATCATTGCCAGTCGTCATATTGGAATAGGTACCAGTTTAAGCGGCGGAGCATTAAATATTTTCAGGGATACCCGCACCGATGCGGGATCCAGTTTTTATCTGGCCCTCAGCCATGCTTCACAACGAATTAAATCAAAAACAGAGGGGTACTCCGGATTAAGCTATACCATTGGTGTTGGCAGTGGACGTTTTTATGATAAAAGTCCTAAGGATATCTCTACAGGTAAGAGTAAACATGGTACAGCAGCATTTGCCAATCTTTCTTATGAATTGGCCAGGAATCTGAATGTAATTGCAGAATGGTCTGGAATAAATTTGGGTATGGCACTTGGTTGGAGACCATTTTTCTCTAAAAATTCTGGGTCTGTTGGCGGACCAGCTTTAAGTGGACCAGCTTTAACTCTTGGGGTTGCCGACCTTACAAGGTCATCCGGAGACAAGCCCCGATTAATTCTTAGCCTGAGCCAATCATTTTCGCTTTCAAAAAAAGGAAAGAGTGATGTGCAGAAAAATAAGAAAGAAAATACAAAAGATCTTTCTAAAAAGATTGAAAAAATAAACAAAAAAGTTGAAAAAGCTAAAACAGCTGACGAGGCGGATGATGCTGTTGTTTTAGCTGAACTTGCTTACCAGGAAGCACAACAATTATTGGCGGATAAAGGGGGTGATTATACCCGCGCAGCCAAGCAGGTGCTGGATGCAGCCAGGGCTAAGGCAAAGGCACTAAAAGCTGCTGAAGCTAAAGTTAAAACTGCAGAAGACGCGGTTAATGCAGCTAAATTGAGAGTAGAGGCTGCAAAAAAATTGGAAAAAGAAGCGAAGGATACCTATAAAGAAATAGTTTCCAAATTTGGAGCTAATTCACCGCAGGCTAAGGTGGCAGTTACGGCAGTTTCAAAAGCTGAAACGGCTAAAAAATTAGCTGAAGACGCTTATATAGAAGCTGAAAAAGCATTGAATGCAGCAAAAGAAGCGCTGAAAAATCCTAAATTCTTTTAAAGTCTATTGGTTTCCATAAAATAAATTAAATATCATGAAAAAAGTTGTTTTGTTTTTCATTATTTGTTTGAGTGTAATGAAAGGCTTTTCCCAGTTTAATAATCTTTCTGACTTTAATGTTCCAGGTGTTTTTCCGGGGGGCGGGCGTATAGCAATTAATGGTGATATTGGAGCAATAGAAATTACTACATCTGGTGAAAACATAATAGCAAGAGCTTTTGAAAGAATTTTTGCGAAAATAAATGCAGCTACAAATAGTGAAGTGGTTGAAGAAGCAATAAGGGAACTAGAATCAATTTGGGAATCAATGGAATCTTCCGAGAAAGCAAAATTTAAAACCGCATACAAACAATTAAGAAAATATGCCAAAAGCAGGCGCAAGTCTCTTAAAAGGCAAGAAAGAAGCAATAGGTAAATTCTTAATAAACATCTAACAAATTCTAAATACAATAATAGCTTAGCGCTGTTTAGTCAAAGCGCTTTTAGTGTCCGAATACATTCTATCTGAATATTCAAAAGAATTTTTTCAATTAGTTTTATTTAGAAATACAGACGCAACAATTCTTGGAAGAATCTGTAAATAATTTATAATAAAAAAAGACCCGTTTTTCTTTACAAAGAATAAAGGGTTTTAAAATTCAAAAAATCACGTCCAGCATCAATGTATCCTGCATGTTGTTCCCGAACTATAAATGAGTAACAGCTTTATCAGGAAGTGAAAATATTCCGTTTATTAAGAAACCCCGCAAAAAATATCCACCTGCTTGTCAGAAATCACGAACTGCGCGTACATGAAGTTCAAGTGACCTGGAGTTGAGATCCTTATCACCATCGCTGAAATTTATGTTCCAGGCATCTTTGGATAACACGGTAACTTCCTCATCCTCCACCGAAACGCTCCAATAACCATTGCTATTAAAACCTCCGACAACTTTTCTTTGATGATACAACAGATATAATTTCCTTTTTTTATATAGTCAAAAAATAAACCGTGCAAATTTTTAAACAAGATCAGTCCTTAACCGTCAACATCTCTTTTAGTTTAATATCTCTTGAAGAAGCCCCAACCATAATCCTGAAATCACCGGGTTCAACTATTTGTTGCAAATTTATATTCAACATTGATAGCATCTCCGGTGTTATGACAAACGAAACAATTTTCGACTCGCCGGTTTCTACATGAATTCGTTGAAATCCTTTTAGTTCCATTACTGGCCTGGCTACAGAAGAAAGCTGATCACGTATATACAATTGTACTACTTCGTCGCCCTCTCTTTTGCCACTATTTTTTATAGTAAACGATACTGTGGTGGATTCATTTTTATTAATGATGTGTTTGCTCAGCTTAATATCGCTGTATTCAAATGTTGTATAGCTTAATCCATATCCGAATGGAAAAAGCGGCAGGCCCGATAAATTAGTATAATCATCACCCCGGCCCGTTGGTTTATGATGATATACCAATGGCAATTGTGCTTCATCCGCTGGAAATGTAATGGGTAATCTTCCGGCAGGATTATAAGTACCAAATAATACATCTGCAACAGCATGACCACCTTCTTCGCCGGGATACCACACATCAACAATGGCAGGAACTTTGTCGATCCAGTTATTCATCGTGATAGCGCTGCCGCCAACCAATACAACAACAACCGGTTTTCCTGTTGCTGCAATGGCAGTAATCATTTCTTCCTGGTGACCGGGCAATGAAAGTAAGGCCCGGTCCTGGAATTCTCCTTCTGTAATACCAACTGCAACAATGGCGATATCAGACTGCCTTGCAATAGCAACTGCTTTATCTATTTTATTTTTCCAGTTATTTATTACGCCAATATTCCAGATCAATTTGATCGTAGCATTTCCGTTAGGTTCAAAAAACTCTATACGTATATCATATTGCTTTCCTTTTTCAAAAGAAAAATCAGCAAGGCTTGTTGTAAACGTTTGTTTTTTCCAATTATCAATGATCAATTTACTATCAATGAATAAGCGGTAACCATCATTTCCTTCCAGGCCAATCTTATAGGTGCCTGTTGCCGGAGCATTCAGCTGTCCTGTCCACCGGACCGAATAAAAATCAACCGGAATAGTGGGGTCGGGGCCATAAAGCGTCCAATGAAAATTAATACTTTTATCAATTCTCTTTATAGTTGCTGCGCCATTTAATGTTATGTTAGTAAAATATTCAGCCTGCAGGCCTTCTGTATTATTATAGTTCAGCTGTTTTGATGGAACAATAACATACTCATCATTTGTACGGCCGCAACCTGGAGCATAAGAAATTTTAATTTTATTTCCTGCTTTGGCTTTTATTCCTTCAAGTATGCTGACTTTATTATTACCCGGACCGCTGTAGCCACCAAGTCTGGCTTCTGTAGCATCCAATCCAATAACAGTTATTGAACGAATATTTTTAGAAAGTGGTAATACGTTTTTCTCCTGCCCCGGTATACGGGAATTTTTTAGTAACACAATTGATTCAAGAGCAGCTTGCTTTGCAATAACTTTCTGTTCGGGTGGAGTTGCTGCTTCCAAATGTATTGCCGTATATGGATTTTCAAACAAACCCAGCTCAAACTTTGCTTTCAACACTCGTGCAACAGCATCATTCAACCTGGTGCTATCAATGCTTCCATCAAGAAAAGGAGGAATAAATAGTTTATGATGTTTGTAATCCGTTTGAAAAATAACATCGAGTCCATTGGTGATTGCATGTTGTCCGCTTGCCGGATAATCTTTCGCCGTGTTGTGCAATACCAGTTCTCCTCCCACCGCATTAGCATCTGAAATAACAAAGCCATCGAAACCCCATTGTTTTTTTAATTTCTCCTGCAACAACCAGTTGTTGGCGGAGCAGGCAACACCATCCAATGAATTATAGGAAGTCATCACTGACCTGGAGCCGCCTTTTTCAAAACAGGCTTTGAAGGGAGGAAAATAAATTTCTTCCAATAACCTTTCATTGAAATGAATGGGATAACTATCTCTGCCGCCGTCGCCTACATTGGCAATAAAATGTTTAGGCGTAGTGATGATTCCTTTTTTTTCAAAAGCAGTTACAAAAGCTACCCCCATGGCTGAAGTAAGAAACGGATCTTCGCCATAGGTTTCTTCCGTTCTTCCCCAACGAACATCTGACGCAATGTTTACAACCGGAGATAATATCTGGCGGATTCCTCTTTGTTTGGCTTCGTCTGCAATTACATTCGCCACTTTGTTCATCAGTGCAGTATCCCAGGTAGCTGCCAATGCGATAGCTTGCGGAAAAACGGTGGCGCCATCTCTCACCAAACCATGGAGTGCTTCATCAAAAGGAATGATGGGAATACCCAATCTTGTTTTTTCTACAAAATATTTTTGAATGGCATTAATCTTCTTTGCAAGCACATGGGCATTTTCTTTTGCATCATATTTTAGTAGTTGACCGCCAGCATCTCCTTTTGCTGCAGCACTTACCTGGAAACCAAAAAGCCCGCTCCTGTATTGCGCAGTATCAGCATTATCCAAATCACCGGGAATCATAAACAATTGCCAGAATTTTTCTTCGGGGGTCATACGGTTGAGAAGATTCCGAACTCTTTTTTCAATGGGTTGTGATTTGTCTTTATAAATAGGACGGTCCTGGGAAAATGCAACACAGCAATACCCGGCCAGCAAAAAGAAAAAAAGAAAATTTTTTTTACGCATATATACTTCTGATTAACCGGAGCGGGGGTAAAATATAAAAACATCAGCAATAACGCAGGTTTTTTTGTGCCCGGGCCTTTAAGAAGTTTTCTAAAAAAGAAATGTTTTTACCAAGAAAACACTGAGAAAAAAGATTTGAATTTCATCCTCCCGTGACTTTTAGCAATTGCGGCAAAAAATAGCAGGAACGTAGAAATAAAGGCTGAGTGTTTCAAAATTATCAAAATAGTATTAAGTTTACTGTTTATAGTAAAGAGTAAACTATGGGTATTGAATACCAATTAATTAAGCATTTAAGAGAACACCTTGAAACATCTCCAAAGGAGTTGGCCGAGGTTTTAGGTGTATCAAAACAGACCATTCACCGTATTCTGGCAAAGCTAGTTGAAAATGATTTTGTTGAAAAAATTGGTCGTTCTCCAAAGGTTTTTTACCGGTTAAAGGAAAAGTCGCTTGAAAAAATCGGTGGGGATCGGGGGTTAACTGAAAATGAAAAAGTTTTCCTGCAGGAACATTTTAATCTTTTTACAGAAACCGGAAATGAGTTGAATGGTATGGAAGCATTTGAACGCTGGTGCTTCAAACAAAAACTGCCTTTACAAAAAACAGTTGATGAATTTATAAAGACAAGAGAAAAATACCTTGCTTATTTTGGCACCAATAAACTAATTAACGGCACCAAAAAATTAAAAACCACCAAAGGGTTTGACAAGATTTGTATTGATGAAATGTATTATGGAGATTTCTATGCTATTGAACGTTTTGGGAAAACGAAGCTTGGTAATCTCCTACATTTTGCCAAACAGGGACAAAGCAGAATATTGATGGAAAAGATATGTGTACTGCTAAAACCTGAAATTGAAAAACTTATTGAGAAAATGAAAATTGATGCGGTGGGTTTTATTCCGCCAACCATTAAAAGAGAGCTACAGTTTATGAATTACATGAAACGTTTTTTCAATTTTTCGCTGCCGCATATTAACCTTAAAAAAGTAAGCGGTTTAATTCCTGTTCCACAAAAGGCCCTGGCTAAACTGGAAGATCGAATAAGCAATGCAAGAGCCAGTATAGTGGTGGATGATAAAAGAAGTTTTAGCAAAATTTTGCTGATTGACGATGCGGTTGGCAGTGGTGCAACAATCAATGAAACCGCCTGTAAACTAAAACTAAAGAAAATGACATCAACGGTAATTGCTTTTGCAGTAGTGGGAAGCTTTAAGGGTTTTGACGTACTACAGGAAGTATAATTAATAGGAAGAAATTTGATATCCTGGAATTTTATATGCTCTGGTCAGTATAAATCTCCTTCGTTGATGAAGTTTACCCAACCTTGCAATGCAATCGTTTGGTAGTGTAATTGAATATCCGAAAGTCCAGATCACCGGATTTTCCACAGTATCCCCAAAAAAGAAAATGGTCTTTTGCCTTAATAAAAGATAGATGGAAAATGGTAATGGTATGCACATTTAAGAATAAGCAAGTTGCCCCGAAGCAGACCTAAACATATAGCAGGTTTCATTCAATCACTTTGAAATCGGTCGCTACGGGGCACCCTAAAGCGAAAAAGCCCACAAAAAGAAAAAGCCCAAACGAAATTTCGCCTGGGCTTTTTCTGCTTTAGGGTGGTGTGGGGCGTCCTCTTGAATACTTTGATAAACACCCTTAATTCAGTTAAGTACCTGATTTGTAATCTTATTGTTTCCGGTTTACACGTGTCTGTACCAGTTTAAATCGTTTCTATTTTGATATTTCTGCGCACGGTTCTGTGCACTGAAATCATTAAAGAGCCAACACCAAAATCGAAAACCAGTAAATAGTTGAAAAAACCAGAGGCCTTGACATTCTAATTAAAGGTTCAAAAGACCAGGAAAGGAATTGGTAATCATTGCTTTTTTTGGCCAATCATTTCCAGATTTGCATAATCATATTGCCCCGGTGTTCCGGTAATTACAAAAGCCCCCGACGTTTTATTTGTTTCTTCATCAATTAATATGCCTCTTCCGGTTGTCTTCCTGGATGTGAAAAGATCATATGCCATAGCTCTTTTTACCAGGATATTAACGCTGGCAAAATCATTTACTAAAACCTTTCCATCAAAATTATCTTTCTCATAAGTGTCATTGTTGATTTTATATTCTATTGAGGTGATCCGACATTTTATTTCCATACTGTGCATTTTCAAAAAATATTCTTTGCCCGTTTCCAACGGCGTTGTTGGGTCAAGCCAGCAAAGTTCAGTAGTAAAATTCGTGTTGCATACTGGGGAGTCATGTGAATGAGAAATAATATCACCTCTCCTGGCTTTCATATCATTTGTAAGTGACAAACTAATATTCTGGCCTGCTTGGGCCTCCTTAACTTCCTTAAAGTTATGAGTGATCTTTTCAACAGTTGAAAGTCTTCCGCCCGGGTTAATCAATATAGTATCACCCAGCATTATCTTACCCGCTAGAAGTTTACCCAAATAAACCAAACCAATGGAACATTGTATACTTAGCCGCAGAGAGGTAGTATCATCATTGAGAATGACAAGGGTTTCCAAACATTCCAGCAAAGTTTTCCCGGTATACCAGGGCATTTTTTCTGAAGGAGCAGAAATATTATCTCCAACTAAAGCGCTGACCGGAATGAATTGTATATCGGGCAATTTTAATTTTGTGGAAACAGATAAATACTCATCCCGCAATTGTGTAAATAAGCCCTCATCATATCCAACTAGGTCCATTTTATTGACCGCAATTATAACAGCAGGTACTTTAAGAAAAGAAGCGACCTGGCTATGCCTTTTCGTTTGGTCCGTAATTCCATTCCGGGCATCAATAAGGATTATCATGAGGTCAACATTGGATGCCCCACTGACAAGATTCCCGGTGTATTGGAAATGTCCCGGCGCATCACTGATGATATATTCCCGGTGTGCCGTTGAAAAGTATTTGTAGGCAACATCAATAGTTATCCCTTGTTCCCTTTCCGACCGCAGGCCATCTGTAAGAAACGCCAGGTTCATGGCATTATCATCCCCAGGTACAGACAAAGATTCTAATATATCTTGCTTGATACTGGACGTATTGTACAGCAAGCGGCCAATGAGAGTGCTTTTACCATCGTTAATACTTCCTGCAGTTGTAAATCGCAATAATTCCATAGTATTTAAAAATAACCTTTCGATTTCCTGTCTTCCATTCCTGCATCGCTGATACGGTCATCGATTCTTGTTTCACCCCGCTCACTGATCCGCGATCGACAGATCTCATTGATCACCTCATCAATTGTAGAAGCTTCTGATTCAATGGCTGCAGTGCAGGTCATATCCCCTACGGTTCGATACCTCACATTTTTAGTAGTAATACTATCGCCGGGATCCAGTCTGATAAAATCGGATAAAGCTATCAACTGTCCATTGTAGTGCAGACATTTTCTTGGGTGGGAAAAATAAAGCGAAGGAATAATGATCTTTTCACGTCGAATATAATTCCAGACATTAAGTTCGGTCCAGTTACTGATGGGAAAGACCCGGATGTTTTCCCCTTTATGAATCCTGCCATTATAAATATTCCATAGCTCGGGTCGCTGATTGTAAGGTTGCCAGGCACCTGTTTCATCGCGAAAGGAAAATATGCGCTCCTTTGCCCTAGCTTTTTCCTCATCTCTTCTCCCGCCACCAATGCAGGCATCAAATCCAAACTCCTGGATTGCATCGAGCAATGTAACAGATTGTAATGTATTTCTGCTTGCAAATTTGTCCCTGGGCTCGGTCAGGTTTTTTTCCCGGATGCTGTCTGCCACTTTTCGAACAATTAATTCCAGGTTTTTTTGTCTGACTAATTCATCACGGAAAGTCAGTGCCTCTGGAAAATTATGTCCGGTATCAATATGCATGACGGGAAATGGAAATTTAGCCGGATAGAATGCTTTTGCACTGATATGGATCAGTAAAGTAGAATCCTTGCCTCCTGAAAAAAGTAATACCGGTCGCATAAATTGCCCGTAAGCTTCTCTTAAAATATGAATCGCTTCTTCTTCAAGTATATCTAAATTCTCCATTCCGATGTATTTATTTAGCCCTGAAATTATTTGTTCTGTAACACATCACTCCAAAATGAATGAAAGTCGGAAAGACATCCGGTGAAAACTTCTTTTTTTCCAAGCCACTCAAATTTACAACCAATCGAAGATAAAAACCGGATATCCATTCATAACTTGTGAATGATATGAGGCTGATATAACAACTTATTCCTGACCATTTGGATACCTTTTTTCATTTTACGATAATCGAGAACTGCTTTCAAATCAGGTTTCATCTTACAGAAAATTAAAAACAATTTATCAATCTTATGGACAAGCAAATAAAACCAAAATCAAGAACAATACTAATTACTGGAGTATCCTCCGGAATTGGTTATGGAACGACAAAAGAACTGATTAATCGTAATTACACGATATTTGGAAGCGTTAGAAAGCAAGAAGATGCTCAACGGCTTAAAGCCGAATTGGGGGATAGATTTATCCCACTTGTTTTCGACGTAACGGATCAAGCCTCGATTGAAAGGGCTGCTGACCAGGTACAAACTCAATTGAAGGGAACTGGATTGGGTGGCCTCATCAACAACTCAGGCATCTCTGTTTCTGGACCAGTTGAACATCTGACCATTGACAAAGTGGAACACAATTTTAACGTGAATGTTTTGGGTATTTTTAGAGTTACAAAAATTTTTCTCCCCCTTCTGGGCACCCGGAGAGAGCATCCTGCTCTTCCGGGCCGTATACTCAATATCAGTTCGGTGTCAGGTAAAATTTCGGCCCCCTATATGGCTCCGTATACCGGTACGAAACATGCAGTTGAAGGAATTTCACATTGTCTTAGAAAAGAATTGCTCCCTTTTGGCATTGAAGTAGTGATCATCGGGCCAGGTCAGGTTCAAACTCCTATTTGGGATAAAGGTTCATTAGATGAGTTTAAGGACACACAATATATTTCTTCCATGATGAAATTCTTCAAATACTTAGTCACTAAAGGAAAGAAAGGCATGGCTCTCGATGATTGCTCACGCAGAATTGCCAATATTTTTGAAACCGAAAAACCAAGGATCCGCTATGCACTTATTCAAAATAAATTTCAAAACTGGATTCTACCATTGTTATTGCCCGACCGGGTTGCGGATCGATTCTTATTAAAGAACCTGATGTAATATCAGTGAAAGTTAAAAGCGGCATCAATCAGGCGGGGAAAACAAATAGCGGAGTTTATTTAAAATGCCATTAATCTTAGGCAATTCCTTTATCACCCGTATATACTCATGCGTGATTATTTTATAAGGGTCATTCGTATGGATGGGATGCGTGATTCCGTAATTAGCGGATTTTTCTTCTTTAGCATACGTGCCAAAAAGATGATCAAATATCATCAGCACTGCACCCATGTTTTTATCAAGGTATTCCGGATTGGTGCCGTGATGCACACGGTGATTGGAGGGGGTATTGAATATCCAATCCAGAACACCCAGTTTACCGACCTTTTCGGTGTGAACTAAAAAATTTTGAATGGATGAAAAGGTTTCATGGAACAATACAATAACTGGCGGAATCCCTAAAAAACATAGTGGTGTCCAAAAAAGAAAACGGTAAAAACTCTGGAAAAAATTAATACGATATCCATGGGACATATTAAAATATTCGGAAGAATGGTGTGTTACATGAGATGCCCATAAGATCCGAGTTTTATGCCCGAGCAAATGATAGATATACTGTACAAAATCACAAGCCACAAAACCAACTATCCATAACCACCAGGACATCTCGGGTTTGAAAATCGAGAAATGATAGCATAACAAAAAAACACCGTATGCCATCGTTTTAACAAGCAAATCGATCAGAAAGTATACTATGCCAAGTAAAATATTTGATTTTGCATCCTTTATCATATTCTTATCGGGTGCACGAAAAATGACAAAAATTAATTCAAAGATTGTTGAAGTTAATATTATACCTATCCCAACAAGATTGAATGTATCCATGGTTTAGAAATTAATGTCCTTTCTTTATGTAGAAGGATTCTTCTATAAACAAACTGATACGGTCCGAATTTATTTCAATTTCTCCTCTATGACTCCGATATTGAGCTTTATAAAAGTATTAAACTTATTTTATTTGTCAACAACTATTGCCAGTGCCATAAATCCATTTTTCCACTTAAAAGTTTAGCCAATATGCTTCAAACAGCATAATCCCAACACGAAAGATCCCAATCACCTCCTTCAATAGCTATTGCAGCAGCATAATCATTTCCGGGAAATATATCCTGTACATACCAATACTGATTCTCTATATTGTTTTCTTTCAATGTAACAGAAGACAAACCACTTCCGCTTATTGATGAAACATCACACTGTTCCATTGGAAAAGAAATTCCTTCGCCTCTTGCCTTGAGAATTGCTTCTTTTCTTGTCCAGTATTGAAAGAATAACTCAGTCCGTTTATTTTTATTGATCTTCCCAAGTAAACTGATCTCACCTTGCGAAAAGAATTTATGAGCAATCTCTTCGATTTTTACATCGTCCCGTATACGTTCGATATCAATACCAATTTTTTTAATTCGGGTTATCGCATAAAGTGCAAATGCGCCTGAGTGGGAAAGGTTAAAACAGAGGTTGTCGTTACCAGAGTCAGTTACAAGTGATGGTTTACCATATGAGGTATATTCAAAACGGATATCATTAGGATTCTCTCCAAGATAATGGCCAAGTATCCTACGAAGCATACCACGTGCCGCAATGAATCGTCTTTTATCCCTTTCAAAATGAAACCGTCCTGCTCTTGCCAATTCATCAACCGAAAGAGATTTCAACAAGTTTTCAAATTCATCTGTCGATACATCAAGAAACACACGCCAAACATGAGCCTCGTTGGAATTGATCAATTCCCCGGGAATTGTTGAATGCCATTGTAATTCATCAGTATTCATGAGTAATAAAATCAATTTTACTTTCTGCGATGAAGCGTCATCATCATGCCGTACTTCGGACGCAGGTTAATGAGTGGCAATAACTCAACCCGGTGACCGGGGACTAGTTTCATCCTCCAAAATTGTGCAATGGAAGCAAGCACCAATGTGCCCTGCATCCAGGCAAAAGGTTCACCAATGCATGCACGGGGACCTCTGCTAAACGGGAAATACTCGTATTTCGAATTCAGACCATGTGAATGATTATCCCATGCATGAGGATCAAATTTCTCCGGGTCTGGATGGAACCGTGAATCATGGTGTATTAGATAAGGACTCATAAGAATGATGCTGCCCCGGGGAATGATATATTTATCAATTGAAAAATCTTCCAGTGCCTGGCGTGGAATAACGTACGAAGGTGGATAGATCCTCAGAGATTCTCCGAATACCATTCGGGTATACTTTAGTTGCGCAATATCGTCAAGGGTAGGCGACCGTCCATTTAATACACGATCAAGTTCTTCATGCAATTCAGCTTCAGCTTCCGGATTTTTCGAAAGAAGATACCATGTCCAGGTGAGAGCAGTAGAAGTAGTATCGAATGCCGTCAGAAAAAGTGTCATTGCCTCATCTCGCACTTGTTGGTCACTCATCCCTCCACCATCACTTCTTTCATCCTGCGAACTGAGTAGTAAAGAAAGCAGGTCTTTTTTGTCTTCATTGTTGCGCCGGCGTTCATCAATCATTTTATAGATTGTTTTATCCAACCGGGCTTTTGCTTTGTAAAACCGAAGTGTCCCCGGTAGGGGAAGTTTAAGTAAGAATTCCGAAAAAGGTAATGGTATTCTTCCAAACAGGCTTGTGGCAGTATCAAGAGCTTGATTAATTTCGTCAGTTTCTTTCTCTATATCTGAACTGAATAAGGTCTTTCCGGCAATCGTAATGCTCATCTTCGTCATTTCTTCCTTAATATCAACCCTCATACCTTCTTCCCAACTATTCATTTGTTCTGTGATACATTTCGTCATTGCCGGTACATAGGATTCGATCACTTGACGATGAAACGCTGGTTGAATTAAACGTGATTGACGTTTATGGAATTCTCCCTCACTTGTAAGGAGGCCCTCGCCCAAAAGTTCCTTTGCCATTTCCAAAGGACGGCCCTTTATAAAATTGCGATTTTGTGTTGTGAGTACTTCTTTGATAAATTCGGGGTGATTCAGAAGAACGACCCGAATGGGACCAATTTTAAAATGAACGACATCTCCGTATTCATCAGCAATTTTTTTTAAGAATCCAATACTGTCCCTACGGAAGCTGAATAAATGACCTAACGGGATTTTCGTCTTTGGCCCTGGTGGAAGTTTAGATCTGTTTACAGCACTCATATATCTGTTAAATTAAAAATAATAAATGGCACAGCCAACCTGTATGCCAGAACCAACCGCAATCATCAATCCGATATCTTCCGGGTTTATAAGTTCGTTTTCAACAGCATGCTCAAATGCATAGCTTAGAGATGAAGAAAACAGATCTGGTCCATCACCAGCCACATCAACAAATCTTTCCCGTGGAAGATTTAATTTTTCACTCAGTTGTGTAATGAAATCTGAAGAGATTTGTGGTGGAAAAATCTTATCAATGCTATTGAGATCAAGTCCCTCCATCTGCAGCAACTCCTGAACAGCGGGGAAAATACAATCAATATACATTGATTCCAGGTTTGGCTCTTTTGCAATATGAAGATATGGGTTAGCGTCTTCGGGCTTATAATAACTTGTATAAGCGTTTAATGATTCTCCATGATGGCTAAATAGAAATCTTGAAAAACCTTTTTCGTTCGATGGCTGCGAATCAAGAATAAGAGCCGATGCGGTTTCACGAATACCCACCAATTTACCCGGAAAGAAACCGGCGTTGTTTTCACTTTCAGAAGCGACAACCATAGCAGTGTTACAACTCCCGGCCGCAATCATTTGTTGTGCAACATGACAGGCATTCAGGAAACCCAGAGAACTATTAAAAATATCAAAAGCAAGAGTTTTATTATTGTCTGGTTCTGATACTGTGGCATTCATCTCCAACTCACCCGCCAGCAAAGCGGCATAAGCGGGTTCCAGAAGATACTCGCTGCGATAAACACCGCTGTAAATTAATAGACCGACCTCGCTTTTTTTGTATGATGATTTTTTAAGACATCTTGTGGCTGCCTGACGAAGCAGTTCCATTGAATCATTTTTCACAATAGCTTCAGTCGGTATTGTTCCTGTACTTTCAATCCGAATTCTTGCTGAAACAGGACTTGTAGCTGAACTCAAATTTTTGATTGTGTTTTCTTTTTGTATACAGGGTCGCTTTGATTCCATTTGCCGCAATCGATCTGGTAAATCATCAAAGACATAAAGCGCCGTACCGATTGTGAGGCCAGAAGCGGAAATGCTAAAAACTATTTTATCCCCTGAATTGATTTTATTACTCCGGATTTGATCGGCCAGTGCAACGAAATGAGATGTCGAAGCAGTATTGCCACGATGTTCCAAGTTGTTGATGGTATTGCCTTCATGACAAATCCTGTTATTCAACAAACGATTGATCTCCCGCTTTGCACTATTGAGGGTCATGCCCGAGGTCTGATGCATGATCAAATGTTGAAAGCTTTCAGGTGACCATCCGGCTTGCTGAAGCATATTTATTGAATGTTTCGCACCTGATTTAACGGCAACATCGGTCAGCTTTACCGAATCTGTGTACATGATCATTCCACCTTGTTCTGAGGCTTTGGCAATACAATATTGACTATAGCCACCAAATGTTTGAAGTTCGAGTTCCTGAAAGCCGGTTTGATTTTCAGATCCTTTTTCAAGGATCAGTGCAGCTCCTGCATCTCCCAATGTCAAACATGCAAGCCGGGTGTCCATGAAACCTTCGATCTCTTTCTGAGCGGTTTGAGTAAGGTGTGTAATGTATTCACCGCTAACCACCATACCACGACGGATAGTTCCGGCCTTTAAAAAAGCATTGACAATACAGATCCCGGTAAACATACCGGCACATGCATTGGTTATATCAAATACAATTGCATTGGTAAAACCAAAGTGATGCCTGAGTTTGATAGAAGTATTTGGTTCAAAAGATACCAAACCTATGTCATCATATCTTGAGATATTACAACAAATCAAAAGATCTATATCTGTTGGATTATATTTTGATTTTGAAAGGCAATCGGCAATTGCTTTCCTTGCCAAATCAATGGAAAACTCACTCTTGCCCGCCATACGCCTGGTCTTAATTCCTGTAATATTTTCCAAAGGGAATTGAATCTCATTTTTACATCCCTTCAATACTTCGCCTGTAGACACGGATTGTGGAGGAAGATAGATTCCGAGGCTCTCTATGATGGTATTCTGTTTGATACCCATTTTCTGGATTACGGATTGAATTTAATAATTACTAACACTCTTTCCCTTGGTATTGAAGTTTGCTTAAAGTCTTCTTTAAAAAAATTTATAGTTTAAAAGTAAGCGTATTTTCCTGAAAAAAATTTAGATTGAATGTGTTCAATGTTTTTCTTGGCATATCGTCAAAGCAATTTTCTGTTTCCTTTTGATGCTAATCATAGTTTGAAATGATATTTTTCATCTAACTTGAATAGCGGTTCATTTTAATTGTATTCATATGACTCATTTACCTGCTTCATTTGTTGATATTTTGCGAGGACGGGCAGAAGAACAGCCCAGACAGCTGGCTTATCGATACCTGGTAGATGGAGAATATGAAGAAATTATTATGACATATGAAGATCTGGATCAGCGGGCACGTTCAATAGCAGCATTACTTCAGTCTTCTGCAAAAGCAGGAGATCGGGCTCTTTTAATATTTCCACCAGGATTAGATTTTATTGCTGCTTTTTTTGGTTGTTTGTATGCTAAAATTCTGGCCATTCCGGTCTATTCCCCTCATCCGGCACGACTTGAAAAAAACTTATCCAATATTCTCCGAATTGCAAATGACGCTAAACCTGCCGTTGCGTTATTAACTTCATCGCTTTGTGATGTTATAAAATCCCGAAAAGAAATTGCGGATGAGTTTGGTAATATAAAATTGCTGGCTACAGACAACTATGTTATAAATGATTTCAGCGATCAATGGAAACAACCCGTGATTGGTAAGAATGATTTAGCTTTTCTTCAATATACATCTGGTTCAACAACTACACCTAGAGGTGTGATTGTAAGTCATAGCAATCTGTTACACAATATGGGACTTATAGAGAATTGTTTCGGACAATCAAGTGAAAGTCATGCTGTCATTTGGTTACCTCCTTATCATGATATGGGACTCATAGGAGGAATTTTGCAACCACTCTACACAGGATATCCTGCAACACTTTTATCTCATATGATGTTTTTACAACGGCCTGTTCGTTGGCTGCAAGCAATCTCCCGTTTCCATGCCACAACCAGTGGGGGACCAAACTTCGCATACGATTTATGTGTCAGGAAGATCAAACCTGAACAAAGGGAACTACTCGATCTCAGCAGCTGGGAAGTTGCATTCAATGGTGCTGAACCGATCTACAACAAAACACTGGATCAATTTGCAGAATACTTTGCTCCTTGTGGTTTTCATCGTGAGGCCTTTTTGCCTTGTTATGGTTTAGCTGAAGCAACATTAATGGTTACAGGCGGGCCTAAAGGCAGAACTCCGATAACCCAAAACCTAATGTACTCAGGGCTTGAACAAAACAAGGTAATAATTACACCTGAAAAAAATAATGACACCCGGACGCTGGTGAGTTGCGGAAAAAAAATACCTGATCAGCAGATAAATATTGTTAATGCAGAAACAATGATGCTGTGTCCTTCTGATCAAATTGGAGAAATATGGGTGAGCGGACCCAGCGTTGCAAAGGGTTATTGGAACAAACCATTGGAGACTGAATTAACTTTTGGTGCCCGGTTATCAAATTCAGATGAAGGACCATTCTTGCGAACAGGGGATCTTGGGTTTCTGAATGAAGGAGAGTTATACATAACCGGACGTCTTAAGAACCTGATTATTTCAGATGGAAAGAATCACTATTCACATGATATAGAAAGGACGGTTGAAAGATCTCATCCCGCTATACGACTGGCAGGATGTGCTGTTTTTTCGATCATTGATTCTGTGAACGAACGAATCATCGTCATTGCTGAGGTTGAGCATACGCTTGCTGTGAATTCAGAGGAAGTAAAAAAAGCTATCCGCCATGCTGTGTCGATCAATCATGATTTACATATCGATGATATCAAACTAACCAATCCTGGTGACATACCAAGAACCACCAGTGGTAAAATAAGACACTTTCTTTGCAAAACAAATTACATGGCTGAAGCCTTTAAAGAAATAAATTCAATATGAAATTCGGCATATTTATCGACCTGCAATTACCCCGCCCCTGGCGGGAAGGAGATGAAACCAAACTTTTTCAGGAAGCATTGGAGCAGGTGGAGTTAGCAGATCGTCTTGGCATTGATTATGTATGGGTACAAGAACATCACTTTCTTGAAGAGTATTGTCACTCCTCCGCACCCGAAGTTTTCCTTGCCGCCTGTAGTCAACGGACAAAAAATATTCGTCTCGGACACGGTATTGTTGTGATGTCTCCAAACATTAATCATCCGGCGAGAATCGCAGAACGAATTTCTACACTCGATATCATCAGCGGTGGTCGTGTGGAATGGGGTACCGGTGAGTCGGGCTCACGTATGGAATTGGAAGGATTTGGTGTTGACTTTATTGACAAACGTGCCATGTGGGCTGAAGCTGTAAGAGAGACAGCGAAAATGATGTGCATGGAACCTTACCCAGGTTTCAATGGAAAATATTTTTCGATGCCGCACAGAAATGTTGTTCCAAAACCTGTTCAGAAACCTCATCCTCCTCTTTGGGCAGCATGTTCGAACCGGGACAGTCTGCAGTTAGCTGCTCAATTGGGTATGGGAGGATTAACTTTTGCTTTTGTGAATGCCGAAGAAGCAAAGTTTTGGGTTGATGAATATTATGAGACCTTTAAAAAGAATTGCAAACCGATTGGGCAATCAGTTAATCCCAATGTTGCAATGCTTACGGGGTTCATGTGTGATCAGGATAATGAAACAGCAATACAACGGGGAATGGAAGGAGCACAATTCTTTGCACATGGTTTAGGTCATTATTGGCGTGATGGCACACATGTTCCTGGTCGTACAAACTTGTGGAGTGATTTTAAAGAACAACCAACATCCGTTGTTGAAAAAATGGAACGTGAACGAAAGAAGGCAGGCATGCGGGGAATCGGAAATCCAAAAAACCTTATCGAAAATTTTCGTGCTTTGGAAGATGCCGGTGTAGATCAATTAATTTTATTACAACAGAGCGGCAACTACAGTCATGAGCATATTTGTAAGTCACTTGAACTTTTTGCAAATGAAGTTCTGCCTCAATTTAAAGAAAGAGAAACTATACGTGAAAAAGTCAAAGACAAGGAATTAGAACCATTTATTGTTAGTGCTATGGATAATGTGCAGAAGCCTGAACAGATGAATGATGTACCGCCTGTTGAAGCTTATCCACTCCTGTGGAATAGTATGAGTACTGAGAATCCGCAGAGCGTACCTGATCGGCGTCCAGGGTTATCCGCATTCTGGCAAATGCAGGTAGGTGGTAAGCGTTCGAAGAAATAGTTTTTATTGAGTTCAGAGAGACAGACAATTTTTAAAATTGATTTTTTTCTTACTAATTAATCTACGAAGTGCTGAAAAAAAGAGAAATTCAGGATTGGTTGATTGCGCATATCGCAGAGTTATTGCATATAGCTCCGGATACTATTGATATTCGTGAATCTTTCTCAAGCTATGGATTGTCCTCACTTGATGTTGTATCACTTTCAGGCGACCTGCAAGAATTACTTGGACGTCGACTCTCACCAACACTGGCTTATGACTATCCCAATATTTTAACTCTCTCAAATCATCTTGCCGAGAATATAGAAAACAAGAAGTCTTCCTTAGTTACAAATTCAATGTCCGATACTTCAAAAGAACCAATAGCTATCATTGGAATTGGATGCCGTTTCCCGGGGGCAAAGGATCCGGAATCGTTCTGGCAATTACTTCGCGATGGCGTTGACATGATCAGCGAAGTTCCGGCTGACCGATGGAACAAACAGGCTTTCTATCATCCTGACCCATCTGTTCCAGGCAAATCGATTTCCAGTTGGGGGGGATTTCTTGAAAATATTGATCAGTTCGATCCATTCTTCTTTGGTATTTCGCCTATTGAAGCAAAATATATGGATCCGCAACAACGATTGCTTTTAGAGTTGTCTTATGAAGCACTTGATTCTACAGGTAAAACCAAAGAAAATCTTTCTAGTACTAAGACGGGAGTATTTATTGGTATTTCTTTAAACGAATACAGTCAGCTTCAATTTGGCGATCCTTCAATGATAACCAGTCATTCGGGCACTGGTAACGCTTTATCTATTGCAGCTAACCGTATTTCTTATTTTTTCAATTTTCATGGACCAAGTATGGCAATTGATACGGCTTGTTCTTCCTCTCTGACTGCAGTTCATTTAGCATGTCAAAGTATAAGAAGTGGTGAATGCAGTATGGCACTTGCAGGTGGAGTAAATATGATTCTTTCTCCGGCACACTCGATCGCTTTTACTAAAGCCGGTGTTTTAGCACCTGATGGCAGATGTAAAACATTCGATGCAGGTGCAAATGGCTACGTTCGCGGTGAAGGTGGTGGTGTGATTGTTCTTAAATCGCTTTCTTCTGCTTTGGCTGATGGTGATCCAATACAAGCAATAATCTTAAGTAGTGCCATGGGACAAGATGGCCGAACAAATGGATTGATGGCACCAAGTCAGGAAGGCCAGGAAGAAATGTTAAGAGAAGCATATAAAGCAGCAGGTGTATCTCCAGACAGCGTTCAATATGTAGAAACTCATGGAACGGGTACACTTTTAGGCGATTCAATGGAGGCTAAAGCTCTTGGAAAAGTAATCGGTACAGATCGTAAAAATGGACCTTGTGCAATTGGTTCTGTAAAAACAAATATCGGTCATCTGGAAGCTGCGGCAGGAATTGCTGGTTTAATTAAAGTTATTCTGAGCCTCAAAAACCGAACTATTCCTCCGAGTCTTCATTATCATTCACCCAATCCACATATTCCTTTTGATGAACTTAAACTTCGGGTTAATTCTGAATTGAATTCCTGGCCATCGGATTCTGATCATCCGGCTCTAGCAGGTGTAAGTTCATTTGGTTTTGGTGGAACCAATGTACATGTGATAGTGAGTGAAGCAATCAGCTATAAGAAAGATGAAAAAGAGAAAAAGCAAATTGATTCAACCTATTCTAATTGTTTTCTGCTTCCACTATCGGCTCATAGCCCGGATGCACTTCATCCGCTTGCTGATAGTTTTATAGAATTGCTTGCCGACGATTCTGATATCACAGCGAACGATATATGTTATGCCGCCAGTGCAAGACGTAGTCAGTATGATTATCGGTTGGCAGTAGTTGGAAATTCCCGAAATGAATTACATAATAACCTTCAAGCTTTCATTCGGAGAGAACAGAATCCCAATGTTATAATTGGCAGCGGGGTTGCTCATCGTCTGCCAAAACTTGCATTCGTTTTTTCAGGACAAGGTGGGCAATGGTTTGGCATGGGCCGTGAATTGCTGAAACAAGAACCTGTTTTTTATAAAGCAATTGAGCGAATAGATCAGATTATTCAGAAAAATTTTTCATGGTCATTGACGGACGAGCTTTGCGCAGAACGATCGGTATCAAGACTCGGTGAAATCGATGTGGTTCAACCGGTACTGTTTGCTATTCAGATTGCATTAGCTGAATTATGGCAATCATGGGGCATTAAACCCGATGCTGTAGTAGGTCACAGTATGGGTGAAGTAGCTTCCGCATATATAGCAGGTGTATTAAGTTTGGAAGACGCTATTAAAATTGTCTGCTCCCGCAGTCAACTATTAAAAAAATTGCGTGGAAAAGGAAGCATGATAGTGACGGAGCTATCTCCGGCTCAGGCAAAAGAAGTACTTAATGGGTATGACAAGGAAATAGCAATCGCTGTGTTCAACAGTCCTTCATCAACTGTTTTATCAGGTGATACTGAAACAATAAACAAAGTAAAAGATTCTCTGGCTCGTCAAAATCTCTTTTGCAAATTAGTTAACGTAGATGTCGCATCTCACAGTCCACAAATAGATCTATTACGTTCTGATATGTACAAGGTACTGGAGGGATTAGATCCTCAACCTGCTACTTTACCTATCTATTCAACAGTGACTGGGGCAAGGGCAAATGATTTAAACTTCAATGCAGATTACTGGATAGACAATCTTAGAAAACCAGTATTGTTTTCTGATGCGATCGGTCAATTATTTGATGATGGATACTCAACTTTTATTGAGATCGGTCCCCATCCTGTTCTTCTAAGTTCTATACAACAATCATTACAGTCTCGTAACCGTAAAGTCAGCTTGCTTCCATCTTTGCGGCGTGAAGAACCAGAACGTCAAATTCTTTTTGGATCCCTTGGTAAACTTTACACTGAAGGATTTTCAATTGACTGGAAGAACATTTATCCAAATGGCGGGAAATATGTTAATCTTCCTTTGATACCATGGCAGCGGCAGCGTTATTGGACAGATACAAAGTCATCAAGGTCGAAAAATTCATGGCATTGGGATAAGAACGTTCATCCATTGTTGGGTGAACGGATGAATCTTGCGAATTCACCTTCAACTTTTATATGGCAACCGGTCTTCGACGATGAGATTTTGAATTTCCTGGCAGATCATAAAATTGAAAATGAAATTGTATTTCCTGCTGCCGGATATATTGAAATGGCCTTGCAGGCTGCTAAAGAAACAAGTATAAATAATACACATGAGCTCTCTGATCTTGTAATCAAAGAGAGCATGATTTTACAAAGTGAAAAGCCGGGATCAGTTCAGGTAATATTATCTCCTGCGGAAGATGGTAGTTTTATATTTAATGTATATAGTCGAACTGTTCCGGATGAAAATTGGATTCTCCATGCAACAACCAATTTTATTCAGAATCAGAAAGCTGATGACCGGATAGCCTTTACCGGAGCTTCACGAGATGTTATTCGTCAGCAATGCACTTCCCAATTTACTTCAGAAGAGTTTTATCAGGCTTTACATTCACATGGCATACAATATGGCCCTGGTTTTCGTGCAGTTCAAAATATATGGAGCAAAGGCGACGAATCATTAGGTCTTATCAGCTTACCAGGGTCATTACAGCATGATAGTGACTTGTATCAAATACACCCCGCGTTATTAGATGCATGTCTTCAGGTATTGGCAGCAACACAAATAAATTCATCTGAATATAATCTTTACATCCCAACCGGATGCAAGCTCATCCGATTCTTTTCGAAACCTGGCAAACTTATTTGGAGTCATGTAGCCCTGCGTTCAGTGCCTTCGTCAAGTAAAGATGTGCTTATAGCTGATATTATATTATCTGATAGTAACAGTCAAATTGTAGCAGAACTTATTGGCTTTAGTTTGCAACGTACCAGCAGACGTATTCGTAATCTTCTTTCACAGAAGGACACCTGGTTATATCGATTAGAATGGCAAGTCCAGAAACACCCGGCTGTTTCATCTTTTACTTTTCAGAAAGGAAAGAATTGGTTGATCTTTGCAGACGATCAGGGTTTTGGCGAAGAATTGGCTAAACAACTGGAGACAAGTGGTGACCAATGTCAATTGTTGTTTTTTAAGGATACGTTTAATGATATAAAAAGTGTACATGAAGATGCATTTCTTGAAGTGGTAGAGAAACAACTGAAAAATATATCTTCATCATTGTACGGTATCATACACTTGTGGAGTCTTTCAACACCTCATCCATCCGAAAATAACTCTGAGTTTGCAGATCAAACGCAAATGCACGGTTGTAACAGTGTATTATATCTTGTGCAGTCTTTGGCCAAACGTCTTGCCGTTATGCCAAAATTATGGTTAGTGACAAGAGGTGCCCAATCTGTAAATTCAGATGAGTACATCGCAGTTGAACAATCAGCAATGTGGGGTCTTGGTAAAGTGATTAGCTTTGAACTTCCTGAATTAAAATGTATCCGTATTGATCTGGATCGTCTGCAGTCAATTGCAGAATCAATTCCTCTTCTTGTAAAACAGATTTCAACAGATGATCGGGAAGATCAAATCGCATTACGTGATGGAACTCGGTATGTCCTTCGTCTTTTACCATTCACGAACAAAGCATGGTTCAGCACACCGGCAACTTTATTCAGAGCAGATAGTACATATCTGATTACTGGCGGCATGGGAGGATTAGGATTAAAAACTGCTGAATGGATGGTTCGAAAAGGAGCCCGGCACCTTGTATTACTTGGAAGAAATGAACCATCTCCTTTAGCAATGAACATAGTGGAAAAAATGCGGGATGAAGGCATTGAAATTTTTATTGCGCAGGCAGATGTTAGTGATGCGGCTCAATTAAAAAAAGTATTTGATAAAATTGAAATCAGTATGCCAATGTTACGTGGAGTAATTCACGAAGCGGGTATATTGGATGATGGAGCCATACTCAATCTTAACGCAGAACGAATGAGAAAGGTGATGGCGCCAAAGGTTGAGGGCACATGGAATCTTCACAATGCAACTTTGAATCTTCCCCTGGATTTCTTTGTTCTCTTTTCTTCTGCTGTCTCTGTATTGGGATCTCCGGGCCAGGCTAATTATGCTGCTGCAAGTTCATATCTAGATGCAATGGCGCATTTTCGTTGCAATTTGCGACTTCCGGCAATCAGCATCAATTGGGGACCATGGGCTGAAGTTGGATTAGCTGCGGAAACGATTGAGAAACTAAAAGACGGCAACGCTTCAAATCAACATCTCATAAAGGTTATTAAAATTGATGAGGGGTTAGAAATTCTTGAACAACTTCTTAGCGAATCAACTCCCCAGGTTATGGTGTTACCATTTGATCTGAAGAACCTGATCGAGCTTTATCCCACTGCTGCAGGTATGCCCTTCCTTGCAGAAGTTGGCGGCAGCGAAACACATGTTGCCCGTCTTTATGCAAGACCGAATCTACGCCAGGAGTATGTCGCACCACGTAGTGAAATTGAAAACAAACTTGCAGAGTTATGGCGACAGACATTACACATAGATCGTGTCGGTGTTCATGATTCTTTTTTTGAACTGGGTGGTGATTCTGTATTGGCTGCACAAGTTTTATCATTGGCTCAAAAAACTTTTGGAATACGCATCAACCCTCAGGATGCGTTTAAGGCCTTTACCATTGAACGAATCGCAGAAATGTTAGAGGCTGATATCATCGGCAAGATTGAAAGTATGAGTGAAGAAGAAGCAGAACGAAGACTTATGAAATGAAACTAATATGGCAGACAAGAATCTTTCACCGGCAAAACGGGCATTGTTGGAAAAATGGCTGCAGGGAAAATTGAAAGCTGATTCGACAAGTATTACACGACGGCCTCTGAATAGTCCTGTTCCGCTTTCCTTTCCCCAACAACGCCAGTTGTTTCTTGAATTGCTCGAACCCGGTACTGCCGTTAACAACCTTTCTGTTTTTCTTAAGTTGGAAGGCAAACTTGATATTGCTGCCTTACAACAAAGTGCCAACAAGATCATTGCCCGTCATGATGCGTTGCATACACGATTTTCTTTTGGTAGTGGACTGCCAATACCAGAAATTTTAATTGATACGAAGATTACTATTCCAATCGTCGATTTGCGACAATTTGAGATTAATGAACAAATGACTGAAGCACGGAGGCTTGCAGAAAAGGAGGTTTTAAAAACATTCGATCTTACTAAAGCTCCTTTGATACGAATAAAGCTTTACGTATTAAGCGATGAAAAATATTTATTGCTCCTTGTTGTTCATCATACCATTGCAGATGGTTGGTCTTTAGGTGTGTTTCTCCGTGAGTTGATGATGTTTTACCAGGAAATCACCAGCGGTAAATCCACACACCTGTCTGAATTACCTGTTCAATATTCCGATTACGCATATTGGCAAAGCACGATAAAAAAAGAAGAGTTACAATCATCAATGTCGTATTGGAAAAAACAGTTAGCCGGCCAACTCCCTGTTTTAGAATTACCAACAGATCATCAACGGGGATCGAGGCAAACTTTTTCCGGTGGGACACATCGTTTCGTTCTCTCCCCGCAATTAATGGAAGCAATCGATAGGTTATGCCGCCAGGAAGATGTCACGTTGTTCATGGTCATGCTTACAGCGTTTTTTATTCTGCTTCATCGTTATAGCAGGCAAAATGAAATCTTAGTTGGAACGCCAGTTGCTAATCGTAATCGGCAGGAGCTTGAAAATCTGATCGGGGTTTTTATCAATACACTTATACTTCGAGCAACCATTTCTGGTGATACAGGTTTTCGTGAGTTACTTAAGCAAGTTCGGAATGTATCCCTGGAGGCTTATGCACATCAAGATCTGCCTTTTGAAAAACTAGTAGAAGAGTTGAAGCCGCAACGGGATCTCAGTCGTACTCCACTTTTCCAGTCAGTCTTTAACATGCAAAATGCACCGATGCCAAAACTACAAATTCCAGGTCTTGACATGGGGTTCATGGATATCGATCGAGGTGTATCTCAATTTGATCTTACGATGATAATGTCAATGTCGGAAGGACAATGGCATGGTATAGTTGAATATAATCGTGATCTCTTTAATGCGTCTACAATTGCCAGAATGTTCCAATCATTTCAGATGCTTCTTGAAGATGCAATTATCCGACTTGATCATCCTGTTTCAAGATTACAATTGATGACCAAAGAAGAGCAGCACCGTATTGTGAACGAACTGAATCAGACCAAACTTGATTTTCCCCGTGAAAAATGTATACATCAGCTTTTTGAAAACCAAGTTGAAGAAACACCGGATGCTATAGCAGTTATAAACGATGATAGTAAAATAACTTATTTCGAACTTAACCGTCGTGCCAATCTGTTGGCAAAGCATTTACAGTCGTTGGGTGTAGGCCCTGAAGTCCGTGTTGGTATTTTAATGGACAAATCTTTTGAAATGGTCGAAGCACTTCTTGCTGTTTTTAAGGCCGGCGGAACATATGTACCAATCAGCACTTCTTTTCCTGCAGAAAGAGTAGCATTCATTTTGAAAGATGCGGATATAAATATATTAATGACAAATGCAGCTCCTGATCTGCCAGAAGACAGTAAAGTGCACATTGTTAGAATGAATGAAAAAATAATTCCAAAAGAAGGTGTTGGTCAAAATCCGTACACCAATGTTACTTCAGATGATCTTGCATATATAATTTATACTTCCGGGTCCACAGGACAGCCCAAGGGAGTAATGGTATATCATGCTTCAGTTGTTAATTTTCTTTGGTCAATGCGCTTACAACCGGGCATCAATAAGGATGATTTACTTTTATCCGTTACTCCGATTTCTTTTGATATTGCAGCTCTTGAATTGTTTCTGCCTTTAATTGTCGGTGCAACAGTAGTAATTGTGAGTAAGGAGATAACCAATAATCCTTTCAAGTTTGGCCAGGCAATCGATCATTATCATATAAATATTATGCAGGCCACTCCTGCAACCTGGCAATTGCTTGTCGAATCGGGTTGGGCTGGTGAACCAAAGTTGAAAGCACTTTGCGGTGGCGAGATATTAACAAGAAAATTGGCTGATCAGCTTTTGGACAGTGTTGGCAGTTTATGGAATATGTATGGTCCAACCGAAACAACCATATGGTCTTCTTTAGGCGAAATAAAAAAAGGAGATACTCCGATAACTATTGGGAAACCTATTGGTAATACACAGCTTTATATATTGGATCGTTATCTACAACCCTTACCTATTGGTGTAGTCGGCGAATTGCATATAGGGGGTGAAGGATTAGCGCTTGGTTATCTTAATCATCAGCATTTGACAAGTGAAAAATTTATTCCCGATTGCTTCAATTCAACCCCGGGCATGCGATTGTATAAAACGGGTGACAGTGCCCGTTATTTGCCGGATTATTCCATAGAGATTCTTGGGCGTATCGATTACCAGGTAAAGATTCATGGTCACCGTATAGAATTGGGTGAGATAGAAGCCGTGTTAATGCAACATCCTTCGATCAATGAAGCTATTGTGATCGTCCGGACTGAATCGTCTGGTAACAAACGATTAGTGGCCTACTTTATTCCAATGAATGACAAGTCTCCCGACGCAGGTGAATTACGGGACTTCATTAGAAAAAAGTTGCCGGCATATATGATCCCAGTTGTATTCATTTCTATAAAAAGCTTGCCATTAACGCCCAACGGAAAAATAAATCGTAAGGCTTTACCAGTGCCTGAAGATATTCGTCAGCTTCCCGGACATGTTGCTCCACGAAACGAAGTGGAGAAAACTCTGGCTAAGATTTGGCAAGATGTTCTTGGTATTGAGCAAGTGGGTATTCACGATAATTTTTTTGATCTCGGTGGAGCTTCGATTCAGAGTCTTCAGATCGTTGCCCGTGCTAATATGGCCGGTTTTCCATTGAGTGCTGAAAACATTTTTGAATATCAGACCATCGCCGAGTTGGCTGTACAAGTTAAAGGCGACCTATAAAGCCGGAGAAGACCCGCTGACATTTTTTCTATTTGAGTTAATAACTAAAATAATCAACAAGCTCAAAATAGCTGCAAAAAAACACCAGACAGAAATTAAGTAGTTCGTGAAAAAAAAGTAAGTAATAATCAACGATGCCATCATAGCAGCAGCTAATAATTTCGTATAGCGCAAAGTGGAAAGAAATGGTGTCACTGCAATGGTCACAAAATTTATTGGGCGCATTATATTAAGATATGGAAAATCCCGGTAGTAGCGAATATGACAGTTCTCCACAACGCCAGAAATGTCATAATTAATAAGGCAATAAAACATATATAAAGATGCAGCTATTCCTAATAAAAAAAAGTAGTACAAAATTTTTTTTTGGTTTTTGTCAGTTTCCATCAGTCACATAATAAGTGGAGTCCAAATTGGCCAGATGGGTTACGAAATAAATGAGTAGCCATATAGTGCCGGCTTATACAAGGATGCGAAATCAGGATTTGTTAAGGACAACCACAAACAGCCTTCTGCGATCTGATGAAAACTAAATAAAAGAGGTGTACATGCAAAAGCCAACATCCCTGGAGATTTGGTACGTTTGATAGCATAAATACCAGGACCTAACAGGCCTGCTCCGACCGCAAAACTTGCAGTTGCTGAAAAACACATAAGCGATGGTTTTAATTAAATTAACCCGGCCATTCATTATCTCAGCAAAATCATTTTATGAATGAAAATCTTTCTAAACAAATAACAAATTATATATCATCTAAAAACTACAACATTTATTGAATCAGGTCCGAAGATTTTAAAACCCAGGTCCGCAACCGTTCCATTCCTTCTTCGAAAGAAATCTCAACTTCATAACCGAAATCTTTCTTTGCGGCTGAAATATCGTACCAATGTGAAGTTGAAAGCTGATTGGCAAGAAAAAAAGTGATTGGAGGTTCAGAAGAAATCCCGAAAAGACGATAAGTAATTTCTAAAAGACGACCTGCAATGCGTGCAATTCCCGGGGACAGGCGTTTGGCAACAGGAGGGTATGCGCCGATGGCCAGTAGTTTATTTATGAGTTCAGTAATTGGTATAGGAGTGCCTTGCGAAATAAAATATGTTTTTCCTTCAACCGGGGTTGGGTCAATGAGCAATTGATCAAAAACTTTCAGGTGGGCTTTGGCAGCATTGTCGATATATGTGCAGTCCACCAGATTGGCAGAGTTGCCAAGAATACGCAGCTTGCCGGCTTTTGCTTTTTTAAACAACTTAGGAATGTAATGAGTATCTCCCGGTCCCCAGATCAAGTGAGGACGCAGAGAAACTGTTTTAAGAGTATCATAATTGGCATTCATCACTAGTTTTTCTGCGATGGCTTTTGTTTGAGGATACCATGCATTATATTTTTTAGCATATGGAAGACTTTCGTTTTGCCCTTCTGAATTTTTACCATCGAATACAACACTGGGAGAGCTGGTGAAAACGAGATTACGGATATTTAATTCGCGACATGCGAGTAAAATGTTTTCGGTTCCTTTTACATTAACCCGATAATATTCTTCATACTTACCCCAAATGCCCGTTTTAGCTGCAACATGAAAAACTGCTTCACAGCCAGTCATTGATTCTTTTAATACTTTGTATTCAGATATGTCGCCCTGTAAATGTGTTACGCCAAACTGGTTTAGTGCAGGATGTGCATTCCTGGAAAAGCTAACCACTTCATGTTCATTGGCACGCAATTGCTTAACAATTGCAAATCCCAAAAATCCGCCACCACCGGTTACAAAAATTTTCATACCAGTTTATTTTTCGCCCAAACCGCCAGGTTTTCCCGAATGATTTTTGCATTGTGCCTGATATCAACCGGAAAGCCGGGATGAAATAGTATCGTATCAAAATCTATGGTCAATGGATGAGATGCTGCCATCTCCAGCAATTCCTTTTTAAGTTTTATCCTGTCGATTGGGTTATCATTTTTTTCTGCTTCAACACATAAAACTGCTTTACCATTTACTCCCACCAATGCTGTACGGAATACATCCGGATGTTGATTAAAAATATACTCACATTGAATTGAATAAAGTTCCTTTTCTCCAACTTTCACCCGATGTGCTTTTCTTCCGCAAAACCAAAGATTACCTTCAGCATCGAAGTAGCCAAGATCTCCCATTCGATGGCGAACCTGGTTGCCATCCTGAATTTTCGAAAGCTTGGTGGCGGCCTCCCGGTTATAGTAGCTTCGGGTTACATTTTGTCCTTTTACGACAATCTCCCCGATCTCTCCTTGCGCAACTTTCAAATTTTCCGACCAGTTTGGAATCTCGTCATCAGTAATGCGAATAATTGCAATTTCAATATCGTTAACAGGTTTACCAATGCAAACTCCATATCCGTTTTCAGTTTTTTCCTTTGCCTCATTTAGTATCTGATAACTTCCCACCAAAGAAACCGGCATTGATTCAGTAGATCCGTAAGGAGTAAAAATCTGTGTCCCGGATTTCAGCATCGAAGAAAATCTTATCAAAGCTTTCGTTGATGCAGGGGCACCCGAAGAAATTACTCTTTTTAAACTTGGGAGTTTGATTCTATTTGCTTCACCAAATCGTCCAACTTTATCAATGAGTGCCGGCGAACCAAACATACTTGTTATACCAAATTGCTTTATCGGGCTGATAATATTTAATGGATTGGCCAGGGTGGGTTTTGATGGATCCATGTCCGGAAGAATGCTGCTCACGCCTAATGCAGCATTAAAAAGAGCATAGGGCGGAAAAGTAGGCATATCAATTTCACCTGGAGAAAAATCAAAACTGTCCCGGATCATCTTTAACTGTGAATGAAAATTACCATGTGAGCATATTACTCCTTTTGGTAATCCTGTAGATCCGCTTGTAAAAATGACAGCGGCTATATCGTCCGGTCCTGCATCAAAAAAAGTTACTTGCTCATTAAATTGACCGAGCTTCCGGATGCGTTGCAAATTTTTCCCATTCCAAAAAAATCGTGGACCAATAGTGATTGTTTTGTGTATCGTCTTTTTCCCCCAACCCAAAAGCACCCGTGCTATATGAGCTTTGCTTATGCCGATAAACCCCGCAGGTTCAGATTCAGCGATGCAAGTCTTTAATTTTTTAATCCCAATTCCCGGATCAATGAATACAGGAACAATACCCGTTTGCAGCATTGAAAAACTTATAATAAAAAAATCAAAACCTGGAGGCACCATCATTACCACTCTATCACCTTTTTCAAATCCTGCAGCAAGCAATCCTTTAGCCACAATTTTTATTTCAGATGCCAATTCTTTGAAAGAAATTTTTTTGTATTGTGTGATGCCATTTTTATCAAGACTGTTTTTTTCAGGTATAGCAATAGCAAGTGCATCCGGCTGTGATTTGGCCATCTCAATAACAGCTGCTGCTATGTTATACGTTTCCATTGCTTTCTTTAAAAAAATCAAGAACCAGTTTCCCTATTGCTTCCTGCTGATCTTCCAGGATATAATGCCCGGAATCTTCAAACCGGAACACATGGGCTTTTGGCAGATACTTTATCCAGGTATTTAAGAAATGCTTGTCAAAAACCATGTCTTTCATTCCCCATGCAATAAGAGTTGGGGTATTTCGGAATTGATTTAAGTGTTCCTGTACTTCTGTAACAATTTTATAACCGGGGTCATCAGGTTTAAGCGGGATGTCCTGAATAAACCTAAGCGTTGCGATTCGGTTCTTCCAGGTATTATATGGCGCAGTTAGTCCTTTACGAACATCTTTTGATAACCTTATACGTTTAGCTCCTTCAATAGTTGCAAGTATGCTAAAGGCATTAAATGCACGAATCATAAAACCACCTAACCATGTACGGAAAAACCAAAGTGCAAGAGGTAGTTTTTTTTCTTTAGGTAAATGAAACGCAGCCGTATTCAACAACACAATTTTTTTTATAGCTGCCGGATGACGGTGTGCATACGCCATTCCAATTATACCGCCCCAATCATGCACAACAAGATGAATGTTTTGATTAATCCCCTTTTTTTCCAGAAATGTTTCGAGATCACTAACCCGTTGTTCAAGTGTGTAACTATATACTGCATCATTTGGTTTATCCGAATAGCCACAGCCAATATGATCCGGAACCAAGCAATGAAAATGCGGTGAAATTTTCCGGATAAGTTCGCGGAAATAAAATGACCATGTTGGATTTCCATGAAGCATAACAACAGGATCGCCTTCGCCTTCCTCCACATAATGGTATTGGTGTCCGCCGATGGTTTCAAAGTGGCTACTGAATGGATATAGTTCCGGGCTTACTCCTTTCATTTCAGTTATAGTTTTCAGCAACGGATCCAGCATTTTTGGAAGATGGTTTTTATTGTCCTGTTTATTTATTTGAATCCTTTCATTTATATCATTTACGGGCTATACCAATAATTTCAAGAAGTCTTTCCGGCTCTACATATACACTTATCCTGGCTAATTGCTGACTTAACCTGTTGGTGATATGCCTGTACAGGGCTTCGGATTCTACTCCAAACGAACGGAAGGCCTGGATCAGGTGATGATCTTCATTCTTATCCCCATAGACAGACTTCAACAGCACTTTTAAAGCCGTGTTGTTTCGAATACGTTCCCATCTTCGCCCCGTTCTGAAAAGCTCATTGTACATTTCAGTACAGAGATCCATATGTCTTGTTTCATCCTGTATGGAGATAGTTGTGGAAATACTGCGAAATAATTTTTCAGGCATATATTCTTCCTTGGCAAAGAACTCAAGGTATGCAGCTCCTATTGCTTCTACTATTACTGCGAGAAACATACCTGCAGCCGGCATAAACCGTGCAAGCCACATATAGCGGCTGGCGCCCTTTATAAGAATAGCCGAAATGAATTCTCTTGCTTCTAATTTCTCTACTAAATAACGCCTGAAAGTTGCCGAATGCTTTGCTTCATCACTTATGAATGTTGTCATCGCTTCCTGAATCTCACGATAGCGTTTGTAATGGATGATGCCCATTGTTAAAGGGGCAATTGCACTTTGCTCCACAACCAAAGCGTGGTTGGCAATGTCTTTAAGTCCGCGAAACTGGCGCTTCAGGATCAAATCCTTCAACCGGGATAAATCTTCCGGATCGCCGGGCAAACTTTTTGATTCTAAAGTCCGGCGAACCAGTAATTGTGTTTCTTCCAGATCAATCAATATCTGTGGCTCTATTAAATTAAGTTCTTCCCGGATATTTATTTTTATTTTCTCTGAATCAAAAATGTTTTGTGTCTTTAGTTGTTTATACTCCTTTTGAAGCTGATCAATTTGATCGGTTAGCCGGGATAACTCAAGTATCTGTTCTTTTTTTTCAGCATCTGTTTCTAATAGTTTAACTATTGTTCCTATTCTAAAAAATCCCAACCGTTGTTGTTCACGTAAGTCCAAAAATTCACTGTTAAGAATTTCTAACTGGTCCTTAAACTTAGAAACAGGCAATTCAAGATTCTTCAGTGGCGATTGAATCACTAAAACCTGTTGAATGGCTGTTCTGTCAAACGGAATACTTTCACCGATATCCTTAAGAGCATCTTCTTCCAGGGGAAGTTTTTCTTCCCGGATCTGAACTATTCTTCGCTCTAAACTATCTT
Source organism: Chitinophagaceae bacterium (assembly GCA_031372465.1). Classification (GTDB taxonomy): domain Bacteria; phylum Bacteroidota; class Bacteroidia; order Chitinophagales; family Chitinophagaceae; genus JJ008. The sequence continues at coordinate 61,218 of JANMLJ010000244.1, forward strand.
CTATCATAGGTAAAACCATAAAGAGGATTTTTGAGAACACCTTAGGCTCCAGGTTCTCCAAATTCTCTTTCAGGTTATGCAGAATGTTTTGGTTCCAGTCAAATTTGGTATCCTTGATCCAATATTTTTGCTCACTGTCCCTGGTATATTGTGTGAAGTTGCGTGTAGGAGTGATATAGTAATCCGGTCTGCCTTTTAAAATTTTTTTCCGGGAGTTTGTATTTTGGATTTGCATTTTTTGGTTGATGTTAATATTCTGATTGTGCTTCAGTCTGTCACCGGGCTGATACTCAAATTAAAGCAGATTTATAATAAAGGGTAATTCCAGTGTTTGATGAAAGATCCGATTTTTTCGGTAACAATTTTGCTTTCTTCTGCTGGTAATTCATGTTTTATCCGTACAAAATTTTTTTCCTTATCTACAAACGATCTCATTTTATTTTCACAATAACCGAAATCATCAAGATGGATCGTTTCATATATTTTGCGCATATTTTCAATAGGCTCCCGAATAAGATCGTCGTATGCTATTTCAATCAATTGCCCTTCAGTCACCAGATCCTTCTCCAGCAAATAACGATTCATGATTTGGGCATATGTATCAAGAATGGTTGAATTAACATCAACCGATTTAGCTCCTCCTATTGCATAGATCGCTTGCGTCACTTTCCAGAATTTTTTATTTGAAAGATAAACTTCATATGGATTGCGATGGATAAAAATGAATTTTGCTTTTGGGAAAAGTGAAAGCAGAAGTTTTATTCTTGCTGTATTGGGAGGGCTTTTAAGCACCAGTTGTTTGTTATGATTGGCCAAAGAGATTTTTTTGAGCAGGAAAACAAAATCCTTTTTCCAAATTTCAATTTCTGACTCAGGTATGTTTTCAAACAAAACGTATTTCCGGAATTGTTCATTCATCATTTTCGGGAAAAAGTAACCCCATTGTGCTCCTCTGGGATTTAATGATGTGGTCATTGTTGCATCCTCTTCACCGGGGTATTTCCAGTTCAGAGGTATTCTATGAACAGTGTCCTTAATTTTAAATAACCGGGAGATGGATTGCATTACAGGTGCCAGCCATTTTTCACTGCTCAACATTATTTCAGGAAGCACCATCTGATAAACTGAATGATAGCCGAGTCTGTCGTCCTGGGTTAAAAAATCATGCAGGTATGATGTGCCACTGCGGTAAAAGCCGAGAATAAAAACAGGATGCTTTGTTATAGTATGCTGACGGATCTTCTTATTATGCATTGCCAGTTCTATCCAGCGCAACGGCTCAAACAGAATGGTTTTAATCAACCAGGGCGGTAAATTTTTAATTCCTTTAAGGCTGATCCCCCCGTTTTTATATGCAATTTTCACAAAGGTGTAAATGGGCAATGGAAAAAGTCGTTTCATGAAAACAGGTTTGAATTACTAAGATAATCTATTGAGGAGTTATCGAAAAGTAGTTAAACGACCGAAATCATTTGCACGGGCCCTTATCTGGCCTTGTGCCTGCTGGGTAATAAAGGATATTTCATTATTTTAATTGCTCAATAATTTTTACGGCACACGCCTCAGCACTTATGAATGCTGTGTCCAGCACCAGTTCCGGGTTTTGCGGCGGGTAGTAAGGCGCTGAGATACCGGTAAAATCTTTTATTTCGCCGCTGATGGCTTTTTTATATATACCCTTGGGGTCTCTTTCCATGCATACTTTTATATCGGTAGCAACATACACTTCAATAAATTTATTACACATCGCTCTTATCTGGTTCCGGATATCATCATAGGGAGAGATCAGGGATACAAGGACAATTTTACCCTGGCTTTCCAGGATTTTTGCCATATAACCGACATTGAGGTTGTGTCTCTTTCTTGAATCTTCATCAAAACCTGTCAGTTTGATGGCATTTCTTATTTCATCGCCGTCAAGTAATACAGGCGCCAGCCCCTTTTTCCTGAGCTTCTCAATAACTTCTTTTGCAATGGTTGTTTTACCGGCGCCACTCAGGCCGGTAAGAAAAACAACAGCAGGAGAAACCCTGAACCCCGTGATCCGGTCCCAAAGTTCATCGAAGGCATAATAGGAAAAGATTTTGACGATGGAATCAATCAGTCCAATAGAAAGTGATATGATCAAATTCCCTGTCAGCATATAGGATATCAGGAATGTAATGGCGGAAGAATAGATCCGGTACATCACGGCTTTGAGTAGTTGCTGCTTCTTTATCATGCGTAATAATGGGAAAGCGAATCCGAATCTCCCCCTTTTTCATAATTGAACAATTTAAGTTAAGATATAATCTCTGGTTTTAACTGGTCAACTTTAGGGAGGTTAAAGTCAGGGTTTACATAAATTGAACCTTGAGAAACAAAGACTTCCGCGCACTGTTCTGTGCACTGAATGACAAAACCCACGACCAGCGTGGGTTTTATCATTTGAAAGTGGTGTGGGGCGGGATTGAACCGCCGACACAAGGATTTTCAGTCCTTTGCTCTACCAACTGAGCTACCGCACCTTCATTTTATCATTCATCTCCGCTTCAAAAGCTTGCTCTATCCCGCCACCTGGCGGGACCTTGTTTTTCTAATACTTCGTCGTCGTATTGAAAAACTACGGCCAACTGAGCTACCGCACCATTGCATTAGCTATACAAATAAGTAGCGCCACGCTTTTTCCGCCATTTTAGCGGACGGCAAAAATAAGGTTATTGGCCTGAAATAGGAAATATGGGCAACAAAAGTTTATTGAAGTCTAAGGCTGAGGGCTTTACATCCCATATTCGCTTAAAAACTTAATCCGCATTATTTTAAGCTGCTCCCAGTTGAAATTAAATTCGGCCAGCTCTTCCTGAGCTACCTGCAAAGAAGATGTTTCGCAGCCTTTGAAATATTCAATAATCTCAACCTGATCATCTTCATCCAGCATTTCATCGATAGCATAGGTAAGGTTGAGTTTGGTGCCACTGGCCGCAATGGTTTCCATTTCTTCCAGCATCTCCTCCATTTTCCAACCTTTGTTCTTCGCAATGGTTTCCAACGAAACCTTTTTATCGGTGTTTTGAATGATATAAACCTTGCTTCCACTTTTATTCACCACACTCTTCATCACAAAATCATCCGGCCGTTCAATATTATTTTCTTGTACGTAACGCTGAATCAATTCAACAAATGGTTTGCCATATTTAATGGCCTTGCCTTTGCTTACCCCCTGGCATTTTTCCAAGCCTTCCATGGTAATGGGATAGAAAGTGGCCATATCCTGCAAAGACGATTCAAGAAAAATAACAAATGGCGGAAGTGTTTTTTTCTTTGCTTCTTTCTGCCGGAGTTCCATCAGCATCGCAATCAACTTTTCATCCAACGCTGCTCCCCCGGTTGTCTCTGTTGTTTCTTCGTCATCCGCATTGGCATCATCATAGAGTTTATTCAACACTATCTGAAAAGATTTTGGTTTCTTTAAAAATGCCTCTGCATTTTTGGTGAATTTCAACACACCATACTCTTCTATGTCTTTTGTCAGCAGGCCTTCTAATATCAACTGTCTTATTAATGAATTCCAAAAATGATTATCCCTGTCGTTACCGCTGGCAAATGCATCGAGTGCATCGTGCCGGAACATTTGAATCTGTGGTGTAAGCCTTCCACTTATTATCTGAACTACATAATTAGTAGCAAATCTTTCATCCAGTGCTTTAATAGCTTTTAATGCAATAACTACTTCGTCTTTTGCCTCTACTCTTTCTTTCGGATGTTTACAATTATCACAGTGACCGCAATTTTCTTTTTCATATAGCTCACCAAAATAACTCATCAATATCTTACGGCGACAAACACCTGTTTCTGCAAAAGCAACGGTTTCATTGATTAACTGAGCACCCACTTCTCTTTCGCTAAGCGGCTTATCCCGCATCAGGTGCTCGAGTTTGCTTACATCTTTGTGCGAATAGTAAAGCAAACATTTTCCTTCCAGTCCATCCCGGCCGGCACGACCCGTTTCCTGGTAATAATTCTCTATTGATTTGGGAATATTATAATGGATCACAAACCGGATGTCGGGTTTATCGATACCCATGCCAAAGGCAATGGTAGCACAGATTACCTGTACATCTTCTCCGAGGAACTGGTCCTGTCTTTCTGCGCGCAGTTTACTATCCAATCCAGCATGATAAGCAACGGCTTTAATACCATTGGCATTTAATATGTCGGCCAATTCTTCCGTCGTCTTTCTGTTAAGCGTATAAATTATCCCGCTTTTCGTCTTCATACTTTTTATGAAGCGCACAATATTTTCATCGGCTTGTGCCTTTTTTATTTTAGGCAGTACTTCATAATAAAGATTGGCCCGGTTAAATGATGAAATAAAAATATTGGGCTTTCGCAGATCAAGATTTTTCAAAATATCGCTCTGTACTTTAGGGGTAGCCGTTGCCGTGAGAGCAATTACCGGCGCATCGGGGTTAATCTGGATCATCATTTCCCTGAGGCGGCGATATTCCGGACGAAAATCGTGTCCCCATTCTGAAATACAATGGGCCTCGTCTACTGCAAAGAAGGATATTTTTAAATCGGCGAAGAATTCAATATTATCCTGCTTTGTCATTGTTTCGGGGGCTACAAAAAGCATTTTTGTTTTCCCGGAAATCAAAT
>JANMLJ010000297.1:0-3010 GCA_031372465.1 Chitinophagaceae bacterium
TTGGCAGAAAAATGTTCGGGTTCAGGTGATTGCAGAAAAATGCCGGCTACAGGAGGAGTGATGTGTCCCAGTTATATGGCCACCAGGCTGGAAAAAGATACTACTAGGGCAAGAGCAAATTTGCTACGGCAATTTTTAAGTAATGAAATAGACGACCAACCTTTCAATCACGGTGAGATTAAAGAAATAATGGACCTATGTCTGAGTTGCAAAGGATGCAAAACAGAATGCCCATCGGGGGTTGATATAGCTAAAATGAAAGCCGAATTTTTACAACAGTATTACGATAAGAATGGTATTCCTTTCCGGGCAAAATTAATTGCAGGGTTTAACAGCCAGATGAAAATGTTATCACTTATACCCTGGGCTTATAATGGATTTTATGGCGTTCCATTTTTCAGGAAAATGGCCAATCGCCTGGTGGGATTTCATCCGGATAGGACGATGCCGGAGATAGGTAAACAAACTTTATTAAAATGGTATAAAAGACGATTGGCTGGCACATCTTCTTTCACCAAAAAAGTATATTTATTCTGTGATGAATTTACCAATTACACCGATGTGGAAATTGGTAAAAAAACAATTTTATTATTAGAAGCACTGGGGTATGAAGTAACTATTCCACAACATATTGAAAGTGGACGTACCTATTTATCAAAAGGGTTGGTAAAAAAAGCTGCGGTAATAGCCAATAAAAACATTGACTTATTAGCAGGTCTGATAACAATAAAAACACCTTTAATAGGTATAGAACCATCAGCCATACTTACGTTCAGGGATGAATATATTGATTTAGCCAGTGAAGAAAATTATCAAAAAGCCAAACAACTGGCTGCCAATACATTTACTATTGAAGAGTTTTTAGCTAAACAATTGGCTGCAGGAATGATTAATCAAAATTTATTTACTGCCACGCCGAAACAACTATTAATACATGGGCATTGCTATCAAAAAGCATTATCATCCCAGCAATATCTAAAATCATTTATAGAAATTCCTGCCAATTATACGGCAACCCTGATTCCTTCCGGCTGTTGTGGAATGGCCGGTGGATTTGGATACGAAAAAGAACATTATCCTCTTGCACAACAAATCGGTGAGTTGGTTTTATTTCCTGCAGTCAGGGCTGCTGGTGAAAATGAAACAGTGGTTGCATCAGGTACATCCTGCAGACACCAGATTAAGGATGGAACTAATAAAAAAGCACTTCATCCTATAGAAGTGCTTTATGATGCTTTAATAAAATAAAGAGTATTAAAAATTTTAAAATAATCTGAAAAATATACAGTATTACTTTCTGTTACAGCGGAATATTGCCATGTTTCTTCCTCGGTCTTTTTGCCACTTTGTTTTCAAGCATGGCAAAAGCTTTGATCAATTTTTTTCTTGTTTCTTTTGGTTCTATTACTTCATCAATAAATCCCCTTTCAGCAGCCAGATAAGGCGTTGCAAATTTTTCGGCATATTCAGTCTCTTTCTCCAGCAATTTTTTTGCAGGATCAGCTGCTTCAGCAATTTCTTTTTTGAAAATAATTTCACTGGCTCCTTTGGCTCCCATTACAGCTATTTCTGCTGTAGGCCATGCAAAATTCATATCAGCACCAATATGTTTGGAGTTCATTACATCATATGCACCGCCATAGGCTTTTCGGGTTATCACCGTCACGCGGGGTATGGTGGCTTCGCTTAAGGCATACAGGAGTTTAGCCCCATTGGTAATAATGCCATTCCATTCCTGATCGGTGCCCGGTAAAAATCCCGGAACATCCACCAATACCAGCAATGGAATATTAAAGCAATCGCAAAACCGGGTAAATCTTGCTCCCTTTTTGGAGCTGTTAATATCCAGCACGCCGGCAAGACTATTTGGTTGGTTGGCAACAATGCCAATGCCTCTTCCGGCTAATCTAGCAAAGCCTACAACAATATTTTCCGCAAAATCTTTATGTATTTCAAAAAAAGAATCGCCATCACAAATTCCATCAATCACGGCTCGTATATCATAAGGTTGATTGGTGCTTTCCGGTATGATGCTTTCTAATACTTCTCTCGTTTCATCTACCAGCGTGTAGGGTAATTTTGAAACAACATCCTCGCAATTTTGCGGCATATAACTCAATAATCTTTTTACCTGTGTAATGCAATCCATATCATTAAGAGCTGTAAGATGAGTAACACCAGATTTAGTGGAGTGGGTGGAAGCTCCACCCAATTCTTCAGAAGTAACTTCTTCATTGGTTACTGTCTTTACTACATTCGGCCCGGTAACAAACATATAACTGGTATTTTCTACCATAATCGTAAAATCAGTAATGGCCGGAGAATATACAGCACCCCCGGCGCAAGGCCCCATTATCGCTGAAATTTGTGGGATAACTCCGGATGATAAAACATTCCGGTAAAAAATATCTGCATAACCACCTAATGATCTTACACCTTCCTGTATGCGGGCACCACCCGAATCATTTAAACCAATCATTGGAGCCCCGCCTTTCATAGCAAGGTCCATAATCTTACAAATTTTTTCTGCATGTGTTTCAGATAAGGCACCTCCAAATACCGTGAAGTCTTGTGCAAATACATATACCAGGCGTTCATTCACTGTGCCATAACCTGTTATTACCCCATCACCGGCATACTGCTGATCTTCCATTCCAAAATCTTTTGTACGATGCAGTACAAGGGCTCCAATCTCTTCAAATGAACCCGGATCCATTAACAAGCTAATACGTTCCCTTGCGGTTAACTTTCCTTTTTTATGTTGTTTGGCATTTCTGGCTTTTCCGCCACCCAACTTTCCTTCTTCAATCTTTTCCCTGAGAATGTCAACTTTTGATTTCATAAATTTATTTTTTTCAGCTTTTTTAGTAAAAAGCAACTTATAATTTTTATGCCAACCTGCGTTTCCAGCTGGTTGTTTTATGTTCAACGGGGTTTGTAATTTTTTGTTTTTCCATCCAGTATTTCAGGGCTACAATAGCAGCAATAGATGCGTTTACTCTTTGCTTTT
>JANMLJ010000315.1:0-4598 GCA_031372465.1 Chitinophagaceae bacterium
TACTTCCATCATACTGTGGCAATTGCACTAAAAAATCATTGGCACGTACACAACCCAAATATACCCGTTTGTAATAAAAACGGTCCTTATCATCCAGGTTATTGTTCCAGTAACCTGACAAGGCACCCGCCATCAGGTTATTGTATACCGAAGGATCCATATTCACTGGTACGCCATGAATGCCGATCTCTAACGTGATAAATCCTTTTTCTGCCGTGGCTATATCGCCTGCATAAGCACGTACACCGGCGCCGGGTACTTTTAAAATGGCCGGGTATTTTCCTTCTTTTTTCGGTATACATAAGATACCATACAACCGGGTTCCCGGTCTGTAATTTTGGATGTTCACCTGGTAAACATTTACATTTTCCGTACAACGTTCGGGCAGTAATGTCATTCTTGCATCCAATGGAATTTTTGCCAGGTCTGCTTTTGCTTTTTCCCAGAATGATAAAAAATCTGAAGGATTGGAAATAGCAGGTTGTATCAGTTGCGGATCAAATGCAGCGGTACCCAATCCACGATATGTTTTATTATCAATAGTAGTGGTAGCTACACATCGAAGAAATCCTGGTTCTTTCATCGTACCACCATCTGTTGTCAACATTCCATTGGCAAGCAGCAGTGAATCTTTTTTGGAAGGGTCCATTCGTTCCGGGCCTATCTCATATTTAACAACTACATTTTTCAGGGCATTACCATTTTGTAATACGGTAATGTGGAAGGTTGCTTTTTCCCCGATGGTATATTTCCAGTCACTATGATCCGGTGCCACGATTACTTTAATAAATTGTTCTACCGGTTGCGCATAGTTGTAATTTGTGGAACCAATAAACAGGAAAACAAGGAAAAAACGAAATTTCTTTATAAAGCCGGAATTTGTCATAAATGAGAATTTATGGAAATGTACGAAAACAAATTTGTAAACGCTTTTTATGGGTGTATTCCAAATCTGATAGCTATCGGATGTCGCAGTGCTTTAAGCTTTTAATTGCGATGTAACTTTTAAATAGTAGGTGATTCTCTATGTGTTCAACTATGTGAACTATGGCCTATATGGTTAAAAATCAGAAAATTGAACCACATAGTCACATAAACAAACAATAGGAATCCACATAGAAAAATTTTAAGTTGCTCTTTGGTACTTGATAATCAATGCGACATCCGATAGCTCCTATCGGATTTGGAAGACACCCTTTTTTATGAAAAAATCGCTGACTGCTTTTTGCAGGCTTTTAATAAATTACCATCATCATTTCTTTTCCTGCTATGTCTTCTGTACCACTTTATAGCCCTGTCATATAGTATAGAGAGTAATACAAGTGTGGACCGGTCAGACAAAGCTAATTTATCCTATAACAAATGAGTTAATTAAGAGTAGTATATCTGCATAGCACCATCAACTGGTTTATCGGTCGGAATTCTGTTAAATGGCAGACTTTCATGATGGCATAAGTTCAACCAAAAACTGCCTGTAAACAGGTAAAAGACAGGTATTTAGAAATCAATCCTTGTTATGATGACAATCATAAAATAATTATGCGGTAAAGGATAATTTTCCATTTGCAAAAAAAAATCACTTTTCAATTAAAAATTCATATATCCTGGTTTAGAAATAATTTATCAAAATACTTTTTTTATTTATCAGATCAGCTAATTCGCAGTAATAACCTTATGAACAATCATTTACTTTTTTAAAAATAATATTTATATGAAAACGTCTAAATTAAAATTTACAACTTTTTTACTTTTCATTTCTTTTCTTACTGTTATCAGCCTGTCATATTGCGGACAGAAGGAAAGCATTTCTAAAACTGAACCTGTTATTGATACGGTAACACAACCCGTCAAAATCCAGTCAGTTACTGCCGACAACCAGGTTGCTGTACCTGCAGAACAGCTCATTAAAGAAAGCAAGGACAATACAAAAAATGAATTAAAAGCCGAACCACCCAAAGAAATAATAGTTACTAATAAAAAGAAAGAACCCGGAACGGAAAAAAAATTACAAGTACAAACGGAAAAAAAATCTGATCCGGTTACTGTTATTCAACCTGCCGACAATAAAACAGTTATCAATATTGACAAAATACCAGATGTTGTAATAACGGAATCTGAAATGCCCAAGCAGCAAAAACCAACCCAAAAAGTTGATGTACCCAAACCAGTTACAGTTGTCAATCCAGCTGACGATGATAATGGCTGGGAAATACTGGCAAAGTATAGATATATGACGAACCCTTATCCGGACACAAGGGAAAGTATACAACTTGGAAAAACTTTGTATAGTACTCATTGCCAATCATGTCATGGTAATAGGGGCAATGGAAAGGGTCCTAAAGCTGCCACGCTTGACACAAAAATAGGATCTTTCATCAGGCCTGAATTTAAGGAACTGAGGCAAGGTGAAGTGTATTATATGTCAATTGTTGGGCGAAAGGACATGCCAAGGTTTGATAAAAAAATTCCGGATGAAGAAGATCAATGGGCAATAGTTGCTTACATTATGAGTTTAAAATAATATTTTATTACTCAGTATACCTTGACAAACTAAGCCAGCACAATTCTTTAAACGTGGAATTTTATTTTGTCATGGTCAATTGAAAAATGTAAATTTTCGGTTGAAAAGGAAGGCATGATAAAATAAATTACAGCCACTTTATTGCATCCGGCTTTCCGGCTATTTTAACTTCCGGTTTTTTAGACAACCTCAATTTTATAAAAAATCAAAAACCTGCTCTTTGCGCAGCATAACTGTATGCTTTCTATAGTGTACCAAAATTTATTTATCAGTCAGAAAAACTACAGGTTGGCCGTTTTCAAAAAAAAGAATATATTGGTTTCTTTAAATCACTTAAAACAAAACATCATTATGACAAATGTTGAGTTAGTAAAGCAGGCCTATGCAGATTTTGCCACTGGTAATGTGCCCGGCGTTTTAGCCATCTTTGACCCCGCTATTGAATGGCACGAATCGAGCGGTATGCCTTATGTGAAAGACGAGGGCATTTATACCGGGGCCGAAGCAATCATCACCAACGTATTTATGCCATTACCGGTTTATTTTGATGGGTTCAAAATTGTAATAAATGAACTAATCGGAGCAGATGATAAAGTGGTGATGGCCGGCCATTACGAGGGTACAAATAAGGCAACCGGTAATTCTTTTAAAGCCAATGCAGCCCATGTGTGGACTTTTAAAAACGGAAAACTGACTCATTTTTTCCAGGTGGCGGATACCGCAACTGTGAATAGTTAATTTTTTTACGTTTTGTTATTGTTGCTTATATGCCATTATCAATAAGCATTATGTAATTATAGTAAAAAGATTACCCCAAAGTATTAAAATTGGATGGTGGATACTTTTTGCGGCTTCTAGCTGATAGAGTTGTTATTTATCAGGTTCCGTATATATATAGTTTTTGTGCTTATTAGTCAATCCTGCAAAATATTTTTCTATGCGTTTTTTGTCATTGCTTTTTTTAATTGACTGTTTACAAACTGTCTCTGCACAGGTGTATATTAAAAACATCCATGTTATTGATGTGGAAAATAAAAAAGTGCTGGATGGTTATAATGTAGTTGCGTTGGGGGGAAAGATTATTTCCGTTGATAAAGACAAAGCCTATAAACTACCAGATGGCACCCAGGTAATAGATGGTAGCGGCAAATTTTTAGTACCCGGTTTTACGGATGCCCATGTACATTTTTTTCAGAGTGGTGGCCTTTATGCCCGCCCCGATGTAATTGATTTACGCAAGTTTCAACCCTATGATCAGGAACTCAACTGGGTGCATACGAATATGGAAGATTTACTGCGCCGCTACAATAGCGCCGGCATTACCTCAGTGATTGATGTAGGAGCTTCCTATAATTTTTTAAGCCAGCGGGATTCTTTTGCCAAAAAAACGTATTCGCCACTTATCCGGATGACTGGCCCCTTGCTGACTACCTATGTACCCGAACCCTATAAAAAATTGGGTAAGGAATCACCCTTTGAAATGATGCTGACCGAAGAAGGGGTACGGCAATCAGTGCGTAACCAGCTGCCATTGCATACTGATTTTATCAAGATATGGTATATCGTCATGGAATCTGATATTGAAAAAGGTGCCAGGAAAAATCTTCCATTGGTAAAAGCAGTAATTGATGAAGCGCATAAAAATAAATTAAGGGTAGCCGTGCATGCCACCGAACGCATAACAGCCCAACTGGCTGTAGAAGCCGGTGCTGATTTTTTAGTACACAGTGTGGACGATGAAATTATCAGTAATGAATTTGTACAACTCCTGAAGAAAAATAAAACAGTGCTTTGCCCCACTCTGGTGGTGATGGACAATTATACTAAAGTACTCAGTGATCAGTATCATTTTTCAACGGATGAATTAAATGTAGCTAACCCAACTACTATTGGTTCCATAATAGATTACCCACAACCGGATACGGCCCTTGCTGCTAATTATATTCCGGCTTTGGCTTCCGCGCAACAAAAAGCAAAAGAACAACATGCTGATTCAATTATGCGGGTCAACCTGAAAAAATTGGTAGAAGCGGGAGTGGTCATCGCTACCGGAACGGATGCCGGTAATATCGGTACA
>JANMLJ010000319.1:0-1651 GCA_031372465.1 Chitinophagaceae bacterium
AAATCATAATCATTACTAAATCCTTCATTGCTTCCTGCTGATCCTATACCTCCGGTGATATACATATTCCGATGCACCACATCTTCCCACACCGTCTTCATCGCTTTCATATAACCTTCATCACCGGTATAAGCAGCCACATCTGCTGCACCCGTGTACATATACATGGCTCTTACAGCATGACCAGTAATTTGGGTTTGATCTTTTACCGGTAATAAATCCTGCGCATAGGCTGTATCTTTCCAATCTGTCCAGGTATAACCTTTTGCATAGCGATGCCCTCTTTCACTAAGCAACCAATCAGCCATCTTTAAATATTTCTGGTTACTGGTAGCTTTGTACAATTTTACCAACGCCAGTTCCAGTTCCTGGTGACCGGTAACCCAATGTTTTTTAGTTGGTCCAAACAAAGAATTAAAATGGTCAGCCCATTTGATCGCAACATCTAATAATTTTCTTTTCCCTGTAGCATTATAATAGGCAACTGCCGCTTCTATCATATGTCCGCAGTTATAATCTTCATGCATACTCATATCGGTATAACGTTTCTCAGGTTCATTGAGTGTGAACATGGTATTGAGATAACCATCCGGTTGCTGTGCAGCTGCAATTTTATCGATCCATTCATCGCATTTTTTTGTCATCTGTGGGTTGGGATGATTTTTTAACGAGTAGGACATTGCTTCCAATGCTTTGTATACATCGCTGTCATCATAAAAAATACCTTCATGCTTTTCTCCACTCTTACGGGCAACTTTTTCAAAATTCCGGATCCGGGCTGTTTTTGTTTCTGTCTGATAAATACAGGCATCCAGTGTTTTGGTAGCTACATTATCAATCTTGGGCTTCCAGAAATTATCGGTGATGTTTACTTTGGAAAAATTGACAAACTCAAATTTCTGTAAAGGAGTTTGGGAGTAAATGGTTACTCCTGTTGCCAGTACAATCAGTAAGATTAGTATTTTTTTCATTTAATTATTTTAGAAAATCATTACTACTTTATAGTTCAATCACCATCCCTTCGTCGGCTACTCCAAAACCGTCCGCCTTTATTTTTTTCTTTTCCGCGGATTCCTTTTTCAGTAAGGGGTTCGTATGATTGAAATGAATAAACACAATTTTTGATTTCTCCGATGAAGGTAATAAAGAAAACCGCTGTATACTTTCCTCCACAAAAGGATGAGGCACTTCCCGCATATCCCGCCCGGGTAGTTCGCCATTTTTATAAAAAGTTCCATCCAATAAAGCTATATCCACTTTTCCGACTTCAGCAATGATATCCTTGCTCCATTTCTCCCACTTATCAATATCAGGTATAAAAAGAATTTTCTTTTTATCACTTTCAATAACAAATCCAACGGTTTCAGAAAATTCATCCCGGTGCGGCACCTGAACAGGTGTTACTTTCAATGACGAATTAAGTGAAACGGTACTATCTGCTTTCAGACTTTGTAATTGAATATTTTTTAATGAAACTAATTGGCTCCAGGGCCCATTATTTTGTAAGAAGGAATCAAGACGGGGCATAGCCCATACAGGGATAGCTTTTGCTCCCATTGCTTCACGACCCAATTGCATCAACCCACTGTAATGACCAATATGTGCATGGGTGATAAAAATTCCATCGGGCGAATAATCAGGCTGTACAGAA
>JANMLJ010000347.1:0-2215 GCA_031372465.1 Chitinophagaceae bacterium
ACTGACTACAAAATAGGCACCGGATTCTCCTTTTATATCTTCTTCCTGCTGAACAACCCCTGTACCCCTGAAACTGGTTAATTGCGAAGTGGAAAGTAAGTATACTATATCATTCAATCCAATACACCAGGCAACATTTGCCTTTAAGGCCTCGCTTGGTTCTGCCTTATCTACAATAATTGCGCTTAGTGCAAAAATGCCCAGACCCGTTTCAGGAATTAGTTCTGTACGTTTGTATGCATCTGCCAGGTTACTGGCACGGTTTTGAAGATCGCTGCCAACACCAAAGGGAAGAATGTTCTGCAACCCATCCAATAGCCTTATTTTAATAGAAGCATCAGAGAGATTTTTCAGGTTGCCCGTTCTTACAAAACCATACTGATTGCTTGAGTTCCACTGATACTGAAAACTAAGTGCTAAATCATTATTGATTTCTTCAAAAACAATCTTATTGCCGAATTTACTTTTGTAAAGGTTTCGGGATACATTGAATTTGCCAACGCCTCTTTCAGAAAAGGGTTCCCATACATCTTCTTTGTTGTTTTTATTTACCCAAAAAACTGATTTACTTCCCGTAGATCCGGCAGATCCGGTTATTTTATCATCAGTATAATATGGAAACAAAGCATGCTCTGCATCTTTTCTTCCGGCTGATAAGCCGCCATTGCTTGCAATAAACATCCAGTGATTTGAATCGCTCACAATACTCATAAAAAATGGCCGCATTTCATCCACATCAGAAATCTTGTAAAAAATTTCTCCATCTATTTCAACCGGCGCCAATTTTATTGCTTCGTCTTTCATCATTGCTTTTTTTAATTCCGTTTAAACTGAATAGTTGAGGAAATAAGAGGTGTTGGTTCAGCACTTACTGCATTTAATACGGCTACTGATTTTGAAATAGCGGTGTTCTTAATTTTTCCGGACTTATCTGTATTTGCATAGGGGTTAATCTTGTGCACTTCTTTTAAAGCATAATAAGCGGCCCTGGGATACAAGACATAGACACCTTTTTCATCAGTTGTGCCCTTTGCGCAAATTCCAAACCACTCCTCATTCATATTATTCACACCTTTTTTAAAATCATTCTGATAGCCGCCATTTGACCAGGAAGCTGTTTCATCATGTTTATCCAGATTGTAAGTTTGTCCGCTTTTCCACCAACCATCACTAAACTGAAAAGTAAAACCACCAATGCTATTGCCTGTTTTGCCGGCGCCAGCAGCATTGGCATATATTTCTTTCCAATTAATAACTAAACATTTTGCTTGTGATTCCGGATCTTCGGTATTGGTCATAGTGTTAAAAGCGTCTGCTCCAAATTCTGTAAACATTACTGGCTTACCATACACTTCTTTAACTTTTTCAAATGTATCGCCAAATGAAACCCCTCTGTAGATATTAATTCCAAGCACATCAACATCTTTACATTCATTGGCAATATTATCCAGGTATAATAGATCGCCATTACATATAGCAATCGGACGTGAGTTGTCAATTGCTTTCATTGCCACCACGGCCTGATTAAATAACCTGTATAAATTCGTTGCTGCAATAGTTGATTTCCGGTCTTTAACAGGAATATCCTCCGTTTCTGCTCCTTGCCAGGAAAGACCATAATTATTTTCGTTACCTAAAAGAAATAGCAGAACCCCGGGAGTCGTTTTGTATTGACTCATCATCTCGCTGACTTCTTTCAGTATTATTTCTTTTGCTAACGGATTGGAATAGTCGGTATTCGACTCCCATTTGCCATTGAGTGTAAGACCATAACGACCAAAAGAATGGTTGAGAACAGTGTAAATGCCATAGGTCTTAAATATATATGTTACCCAAATTGGCGGTACTCCTGTATATTGACGGATAGTATTTACACCCATTTTCTGAAGCAAGGGCATTTCATAGTCCAACGCTGCTTTTATAACATCAACTGGCTGTTGCCAGAGGCTATAGGTATAATTGGTACCGATGGGGTAGTAATCCCAATTCATACCATTAATAAAGAAATTATTTCCATTTGCTTCCAGTGCAAAGCCCTTGCTTGACTTTTTGACAATAACCTTGACTGGCTGGACGAAACAGGAAGTGGCGAGCAGGGAAAAGCAAAAAAAGATAGCAAGGCTTTTTTTCATACAACAAACTTATTAATGACTTACTTTTTAAGTATTTTTTTTTGATACTTAGAAACACGTTGATTTTATTTCTTCACCTGATA
>JANMLJ010000446.1:0-4107 GCA_031372465.1 Chitinophagaceae bacterium
AATTGCAATTATAGGGAAAAGTATATCGACTGCAGAGAAAAATAAGAATAACAGGAAGAAAACCTGAATTGAAGATTGTTGATTGCCTGTTGAGTCTTTTCTTAATTAAATACAAAAGACTCTCCGAAGGAGTCCCGTGGACAATATGTCAACACTCAACAATCAATATCCAAATGAACGTTTTGGAACGAAGTAATTGAGTATTGAAAATTGAGTGTTGCTTGTTGAGTCTTTTCTTATTTCAAAAAAGATTCAATATGTCAACACACAACAAACAATATACAAATGAACGTATCCCCTCCACTAACCCCTTCTTGTGTACAAAAAGGTGTTAGTGGAGGGGATACTAGTAAACGCCGATAAATTCAGTTTGGTTGAAATAAAAAATGCTGTCCGATTGGCTCTTACTTTCAAAAAGAAAGAGCTGCTTTGATAACTTGGAGATAAAATCATTGGCGACTATCAGCAAATTGACCTCTTCTAGTTCGTTGCGTGCAGTTCCGATGTGTCTTACAACAACTCTTTTGTGGTTTTCAATCTTGTATAGCTGAACAGAAACAGAGTTTGCCGAGTATTTAATTTGCCTGATTTTATACATTTTGACCCCTTAGGTCAGCAAAATAACAAAAACAAAATTTCAACATACTCTGTTTTATTGTTTACAAATTAAATATTTTTAGGTGGACAAGTCAGGAATAATATTATTTTTTTCTTACCTTCTCGTAATAAGACTGGCCACATGAACCAAAACCTAACTGTCGGATGGAGCCCGACTGAACGAATTGTATTCCGTATTTTCTTTACTTACCTGCTATTATTTTTTATTTTCGTTCCCCAACTTTTCCTGGAAGAGGAACTTTTCCCATTTCTTGATTTTTTAAAACTGCCTTATAAATTTATTACAACCCCGTTTATAACCTGGATTGGAAAAGTTTTCTTCCAAATTACGTTTTCATATAATTGGTATGGTGGCGATAATTTGTTTGCTTATGTTACTATACTTGCCCTCTTCGCACTCTCAATACTTATAACGATTATATGGTCTTTGCTTGACAAACGTAAAGCATATAATTCATTATACACGTATATGCATCTTTGTACCCGGTATATTCTTGCCTATGTTTTATTCCTCTACGGTTTTAATAAACTTTCAGGTAGTCAATTTCGTTTTCCATCTCCCATCAGGATGTTACAACCTTTTGGTGATTTGAATCACTGGGATGTACTTTGGAGTTTTATGGGAAGCTCCCGTTCTTACACTTTTTTCGGTGGTCTGCTGGAAACCATTTGCGGCCTTTTATTACTTTTCAGAAAAACATCTACTATCGGTGCTTTATTAACACTCGGGACATTGACTAATGTGTTGATGATAAATATTGGCTATAATGTAATGGTAAAAATAATGCTGGTAAATTATTTGCTGATGTCATTTTTTTTACTGGCACCCAATGCAAAAAACCTGTACAAATTATTTATACTGCATAAAGCTGCTTCTTTTTCAATCGTCCCAATGGTTTTTCAAAAAGTCAACAAATACCGGTGGATTTTTATTGGATTAAAACTTTGCCTGATTTTCTTTATGCTATATCCTTTGGTTAAAAGAGAAATTAGGACTATTTCATGGAGATCGGAATATCAAAAAAAGGAAGGAATATATATTGTAGAAGAATTTAATCTGAGAAATCAGGTTAGTTCTCCACTTACTACTAAAACTGTGGGATGGAAAAAAATGGCCACCAGATACGACGAAGATTTGGCTATTCAGTATGCGAATGATTCACTTAAATTTTATAAGTACATATTGGATACCTTAACTAAAACGTTTACATTATATGATCCCAGGGATAAAAAAATTAAGACGAAATTCTTGTATAGAAAGCCATCACCAAAACATTATTTATTCGAAGGGGTCTTGAATGCAGATTCTGTCCATATCCTGGTGAGAAAATTTGACATGGACAGTCTTCCTCTGGTAAAAAACAGAGGAAAAATAATATGGTACCAATGATTACTTGCCAAAACCAAAAAAGCTTTTCAGAATCAATTGAAAGGCCTTTTTATAAAACATAGCGGCAACGTGGAAATGAGTGACGGATCAACGATTGATGTGGCAAGGAATAAAAAGGAACTGTTGCTGAAGAAACTATTGCCGTATAAAGAATAAAAATCTCAGCTCCTATTAATACCTTTTTTACCAGCTAAACCCTGGGAATACGAAATAAAAAATCCGCCAATTGCCATCATCGTTTGTCATATATAATTTGAAAGGCCCTTCGAAATGGATTGCTTCGCCCATGTCTATCTCTGCATCGTACTTAAACATACCTTCAGCATGTCCTATCCCTTTTTTCTCCTCCTCATTCCATTCAAAGCTGGTATCCGAACCGCCAAATTTAATATTGAAAAACCGATGATAACTGTTCAGGCAGTTCATAAGTCTTGTTACCACTTCTTGGCTGGTAAATATTTTACCATCAGCAGTAATTAGTTGGCTGGCGAATGGGGTAAACTCTTCATTGAATTCTTTTTCAAACCAGTTGTTTAAAAATAACTGTGCTGTATTTCCAATATCAATAGCATGATTTGGATGGAATTCTTCATACGTAAAATTATGAATGTACCCAGGAAAATCTACCTCCCTGATAGTCTGCTGAACTAATTCTCCGGTAATAAAATTATAAATGACGGAGAGTTCATATTGACCTTGTACATCAAGAATAATATTTTTTGAGTGTAAAAGATCAAGGACTTTTTTCAGTTCTTCCTTAATTTCATCCGCCATAAGTCCATCAATCTTTTTAAAGGTTGGTTGTCCTATACATTCATAGATGGTAACCGGTGGAGCCTTATCAAAGGATTCTTCAAATAGCTGCACATTTTTCAAAAATTCTGCTTTCACTTCCGGTGATAGGTCTTCCATATTGCCGCCAAACACAGCATTTCTTTCCGCCTGCATTTTTAATTGGAGAATTTCATTTTCAATTCGAAGGTTTTCTTCCGGGCCAGGGCTGAATTGCAGTTTCCGATATTCTTCGTTATGATCTTCCATACTTAAAATTTTTCTAAAGGTAATGATCTAAGGGAACTGCACACTGGTGAAAAGGACAGAAAAAAACGGGAAAAACCTGAAAATTGGCGGGGTTTTACACCGGGATTGAAGAGAAAAAAACAATTTTATTCTGTGTAAATCTCATTGAGGTTGTTTTCAGTGAATGTAACTTTCAAAAAAATAAATATGGAAAAGATCTATGATTTAGAAGACAGATTTGTTGACTATACCTGTAGAATGATTGATGTAGTAGAAGCATTACCAAAAAGCAGGAGTGGCAATTATATGGCGGGGCAGCTGATCAGAAGCTGTCATTCTCCGGCTTTTAATTACGGCGAAGCCCAAGCGGCAGAATCTCCAGAAGATTTTATTCATAAGCTGAGAGTTGTTTTAAAAGAATTAAAAGAGTGTAGAATATCGCTCAAAATTATTATTAAGAAAGCGTATATCAAACCTGTATTAAAACTCAGTTCTATTTTCAAAGAAACGGAAGAGCTAATTGCAATTATAGGGAAAAGCATATCGACTGCAGAGAAAAATAAGAATAACAGGAAGAAAACCTGAATTGAAGATTGTTGATTGCCTGTTGAGTCTTTTCTTCAAAAGAGAGAAAGACTCTCCGAAGGAGTCCCGTGGACAATATATCAACACACAACAAACAATATACAGCTGAACGTTTCAGCGACGAAGTACTTGTGTATTGAGGATTGTTTGTTGCTTGTTGAGTCTTTTCTTTTTGTAATTAAAGATTCAGGAATAAAGTAAAATACTAGCTGATCATTAGCTATTGAAACTTACCTCCACCAGGAATAATCCATGCGCAGGTACCGCAAAGCTGGCTTTCGTGCAATCTTTTGCCTCTATAATATTTCTGAATTCATCCAATGATATTTTACCCCGGCCCACCTTCAGCATCGTAGCTGTTAAGGCCCTCACCATCCCACGTAAAAAACGGTTTGCTTTAACTTTATATACGAGGCAATCATCTTCCTGAATCCAATTACTTTCAGTGATTTGACAAATAAAAGATTTAACCTGCGTTTTCCTTTTGGAGAATG
>JANMLJ010000465.1:0-3214 GCA_031372465.1 Chitinophagaceae bacterium
CCTTCGGCCACCGCAATGACGGGCATGAAAATATTTTTTTAACCTTTTGTGCCATCACATCACGTAAGGCGGTATAGCGTTCTTTGCCTTCGTGGGTAATGGTGTAGCTTTTGGAGAGATTGGATACTTGTATTATTGGATTGGACATGGTAGAGGAAAGCTGTTAGCCATTAGCCATTAGCTGTTAGCCATTAGCTGTTAGCTTTTGTAAAAAGATGAGTGCAACTAAAATACCGTTTCAAAAATTCTTTTACGTACTTTATCAAAATCGGCCTGCTTCAAAACAGAAATTTTTGAAATAACTTCATCAGTTGTATAAGATTGAATTAACTGACATTTTACATACGATTTTTTAGAAAGCGGTTTTGTAAGCATAGAATTCTCTAACCCGAAATTAAATTCTTCATTCATTGAATTGGAAGATATCATTACGGCATAAAAAATGTCTTCGGTTTCTAACACATTGGAATTTGTCCGAAGGGACTCCTTTGGAGAAATTACCAATGCCGGATGCACTTTAAACTTACCATTCGGTAATTGATAATTTAACTCAATAATATCCCTTTGCTGCACCCTCATTATAAGTACCTGGCAATAGCCTTGTTTTTTCTTTTAACTATTGAAGCTTTCAGGTTTTCATGTTCCTGTAAAACCGCAATAAGTGTTTTGGATTTACGAACAGAAGAGACTTTCCTGACAAAATCCAGTGAAGAAAGTAAAGAGGAGAGTTCCTTTGCTTTACTAATTGAGTCTATTTCGATAATCAACGTTTGCATTTCAATATTTTTTATAAAAGTACCAATTTAAAAAAACTACGACAAATATAGTTACCCTGTAATGCCCGGAATTCTTCTTTGTAGGCAGATTGCTTCGTGCCTCTCATTGCCGAGGGAAAAGAAAATATTTTTTTTACCTTTTGTGCCATCACATCACGCAAAGCGGTATAGCGTTCTTTGCCTTCGTGGGAGATGGTGTAGCTTTTCCCTGCCGCGTTGAGGACTTCCCCCTTCTCCACTCCGTGGAGAAGGGTCGGGGATGAGGGCTGGACATTATTTCGTTTTATAAGTATTATCTGTAATCGTTCTCCCAACTTCCCTGGTGGTGTTTGCCTTTCATGCAGTCAATATCTTCTCTGGCGAATTCCATTTTTATCAATCACCGTTAATGCCCGGGTAAATTCAATTTCAGTGTTTGTAATTATTTTTTCGATAATTAATCCGGGTTCTTCTGGTTCGTATTGATCCAATCGCAGATATATGACACCACTAGCCGGTTTATAATTATACCGGAATATCAATTCTCCATAATCCCTGTCAAAGGTCAAAATGATTCTTTCCTGGCTAATAGCAATTGCCATAACGGCAGCATCCGATATGCCCGGATCATCCATACCTATAGATAGTATATCAAAACCCCTGCTTCTTAAGTAGTGAACACTTTTAGCGGGAATATTTTCATTAGCAAGCAGCTTCATACCAATTGTCAGGCTCAATTCTTTATTGGAGAAAAAAGAAGACCATCATGAATACATTCCTGTATATAGGAAAATACAGCCTGCAGTGCGTCTTTTGTAAGTCGTGGATAATTTTCTAAGAGCTGAGCTTCACTCCATCCCTGGGCCAATAAGCCAACAATATGCTCAACAGCTATCCTGGTTCCTTTTATAACAGGCTTACCCAATAAAATTTCTTTATCTGATATGATAAAATCTTCCCAATTCATGTTTCAAATTTAATGAATTTCTTTCCAATTCCCGGTAAATACAATGCCCGGTATGGCTCCGTTTAAAAAATACCTGTCCCGTCTTTGGTGTCGATCTTCCTTCCTTTTATTTTAATGCTGCCTGTTGTTGGCTCTGTAATACGGGAGAGAATTTTTAATAAAGTGCTTTTGCCTGCACCATTTCTTCCAATGATACCTACCCTGTCTCCCTGTTCTATTTCAAAGTTGATATCTTTTAATGCCCAGAATTCTTCTTTGTAGGCAGATTGCTTCGTGCCTCTCATTGCCGAGGGAAAAGAAAATATTTTTTTTAACTTTTGCGCCATCACATCACGCAGGGCGGTATAGCGTTCTTTGCCTTCGTGGGAGATGGTGTAGCTTTTGGAGAGATTGGATACTTGTATAATTGGATTGGACATGAGTTCGTTTTATAAGTGCTTCGGCAAGCTCACCGCCTCGGTGGGGACTTCCCCCTTCTCCACTCCGTGGAGAAGGGTCGGGGATGAGGGCTGGGCATTATTTCGTTTTATAAGTGCTTTGGGGCTTTTCTGCGGCATAGCACTGCAACAAAGTTTTACAGCTTAATTTTAACGAATTTACTTTTTACCTTTTTTTATAATATGCTTAAACTTTAATACGGCAAAATTTATTTCAAAACTTGTTTCTGTTCCAGTCAATGATAAATCATTTTCAAAAATTTCAGTAATGATTTCACCGCTTCTTTGCATCACAGGTTGTTTTTGCTCTTCTGTCTTAATAGTTTCCAGTTTTTTAATATTTCTGCCTAACTCCCTGAAACGGGAGAATGTTTCTATGATAGATATGGTGGTTGCTGTTGCCCTGGTACTTTTTAATATGGTGGCAAGCATATACAACCCTTTTTCGGTAAAGCATTTGGGAACTGCTGTGGAATGCTTTAATTTTTTGAACCGGTGGAAATTTTCCACCAGTTCCCTTTTTTCATCGACAGTTAATTCAAAAAGTAACCTCCAGGAAACTTATCCGGATTATTTTTTACAGACTTATTAATATCCCTCGTTTCTACACCATACAAATTAGCTATATCACTGTCAATTATTACCTGCAATTGACGAATCGTAATTATTTTAGCTTCAACTTCTTCAAATTTAATTAATTCCATTATTTACAATGTTTGTCTGAAGATTAAAGTTAAGGAATTCAATATTTTTTTTGCTTTTTGTGCCATCACATCACGCAAAGCGGTATAGCGTTCTTTGCCTTCGTGGGTAATGGTGTAGCTTTTGGATAAATTATTTACTTGTATAATTGGGGGCATTAAGAGTAAAGTTAGTTACGGGTAAATATACTGTTATAAGATTGACTGAAATGGAGCCCTCTGTCCGGTAGTTATACCGATTGCCAGGAGTTTAATAATTAAAAACAAGTAGATAACTTTTCATGTTGCTTTCAATTGCTTGTTTCAATTGTAGATTTGTAACTTTTTTTGTCTTGAAACAAAAAAAGTAACCAA
>JANMLJ010000473.1:0-5781 GCA_031372465.1 Chitinophagaceae bacterium
ATACTATTATTCTAACATCCTCATTCAATTATACTCGAAATTTTATATATCCTTTGAACTTCTTTTGCATTTACTCAATTAATACTACTCGAAGTTATTTTGAAACACGAAGGCACTAAGTCACAAAGGCACGGAGAAAAATGGAAAAAACTTTTTGCCTTCGAGTCTTTGTGGCTATAAATTAGTAACTCTTTATTTCAATCCCTCCGAATATCACCGTTCCTTTCAGTAATAAAATTTTACCTGAACTTTCTGTTGATGCTGCCATCGAACGTTTATCTTCCAGCCCACCAAAAACCGTAACGGCTTCCGACTTTACTTCCCAGTTGGAGGGCACAATAAGCTTGGTACCACCGAAGAAATTAGTGATCTCGATCACCACTTTTCCCTGTATATCTGCCTGCGAAAGATTTAATTCGGTACCACCAAAAATGTTGACGATATCACCCCCTTTAAATTCCTTGGACAGGATATTTCTTTTGGTGCCGCCAAAAATGCAATTGGTATTTACATAATCATCTTTGCTCCATTTTTCATCTTCACCTAAAATGGAACTATTGGGTTGTTGTCCTGCATTTTTTTTTTCACTGTCTGGCGATTGCCAGTACTGACGGTTGCGGGGTCTGATAATCAGAAAGCCGCCAACAATTATTAATATGGCGGGCCATATATAACGACGGATCTCCAGGTCAGGATAATAATCCCTGAAAAGAAAAGCAGTGCCAATTAACATTAAGATGAACCAGGCTGCACCTCTGAAGCGATGTTTGAAACCACTAAAAATTCCAAGGGCTATTAAAAATGTTTGCCAGCTGAATATCCATTCAGGAAGATCAGTAACGGAGGCTTTTACTAATGCCGCCACACCGATCAGCAATATAAAAACACCTGTCCATATATGGCTATGGCCACTTCGGCGACCATCCATTCTTTCTTCCCACCGGTTTTTACGTTCTTCAAACCGTTCCCGCATCCTGTTTCCTAAATCTTCTCTCATCTGTTTATTTTTTAATAATCAATTCAGCAATATAATTTATTTCGTATCAGCTAATATTTATCAAATCTAAAGGGTGAATAATGAATGGTCAATAGTGAATGGGTATTATGCCACCATAAGTCGGTGAATGGCGGTTATAGCGGGGTGAAAAAAGAGTCAGCCACAGATGAACACAAATGAACACAAATAATGTGTACTGTTTATACTCCATTTATGGAGGATTTTTTTGTATTAATCTGTAGCCTCCCTTCGAACTATGTTCCCAACCTTCGTACCTCGGTTGCCTCCGCAAGAGGGGCTTTAGGTCGTTTATGTTTTAAATAGTCATTTTATGTTGTTGTATGGAAAGTAGCTAATTTTTATTAATCTGTGTTAATCCGTGTTAATCTGTGGCCAAAAAAACTAATTCAGTGAACTACTCCAGATCAATTGATAAGGATCTGTTTTGCCTTTGATACAGGTAAACAGAAAGCAGGTGATAAAAGGCATATTGATTCTTTCTTCGCCTGTTTCAGTGTCTGCCGGAAAATCAATGGCCATGGTACCACTTACATAGGTTTCTGTAGAAGAAGTTTCCAATGCTTTAAAGCCTGGTGGCATTGTTTCATTTCCATAGCCCAGTTCATAACGGCGGTAAGCTAATCGTTCTACCAGGTTTTGTACAAATTCAGGTTGGTCGAAGGCGGCGGAGATGTGTAGATCTTGTTTCATATCAAAAGTTTTTCGTGTACTGATCCGTTCACTCTTCACTTTTGCCAGCCCTGCGGGGATCTTTATGTTCAGTTACGTATTAGATGCAGGAATCGCCTTAATTACTTACTAAAGGAATGTGAAAGTTGGAGGAGATTTGTTTATTTGTAAACGTCTTTACGATGGCCAATATCTATTACAAAAACAGTGAGGATTTTATTTTCCATATGGTAAATGACCCGGTAGTTGCCATTCCTGATTCTGTAGCCTGGCCTGCCGGTTAGTTTTAGATAACCTGCCGGACGGGGATTTTCTGAGAGTTGATGAATAGCTTTTATGATTCTATTGAAATGTGGAGGTGGAATTTTGCCTAATTGCTTCTGAGCTTACTTGTCAATAACAAGGTTATACATAATTAGCTACTTTTTCTTTTCGCTTTCAGCTTTTTTACGGCTTTATCAAAAGGAATGAAATCATGCTTACGTTTCATAGCTATATCATAGGCCTTAATATCTTCCATTTCTTCTGCCAGACCCAGTAGTTTTTTATATTGGTTCATTGGAATCTGAACAGCAACCGGTTTCCCTTTTTTATTTAATACTACTTGCTCTGTAATGCTCATGGGAGTAAGAATTGTATTTTAAATTTAGATTATTTTTTGGAAATGCAGAGACCTTGATTGATTATTAAAGGAATGGGAAAGTTGAGAATTGACTTACCCGATATTTATGAGGCACCAAAATATCGTGTTTCAATTTATGTAGTATAGAATTTTACCCCTAAAGCATATCTTCTCAGAGAAAGACAAGGTAACCACTGTGAAGCTCCGTGTATACCGTGCCTCCGTGGTTTTAAAATTTATTAATTCGACATTTCTTCAGATCAGGATTGATTAATTTTTAAATCCTTGATCAGGTTTGAAACCTGCTCCTTATGTCTGTTAATATGAAAACATAAAAACTCCAGACGTTGTTGAAAATCCATAGCGCCGGAAATGGGGTGGGGGTGTGCCTGTATCCTCAATTCTTCTTCCTGTAAATCATTTCCAAAGGCATCGAGTATTCCTTGCAGGCTGTTCAAAGAGTTAGACCAAAAAACGAATGGACCTCCAAACCGGGGTGCGGCAACAGCCGGTACTTTTTCTTTGTCTTGCCAGGTGATAGCAATAATCTGATCAATGGTCATATCCTGGTGGTCCGATTCATACGTACGTGCTGTTTTCCCTTCCCGGATAGCATGAAGGGTCTTCCACATGCCAAGTATACCACCCTGTTCTGCCCAAAAAAGATGTTCCGTATTTTCTACCATATTCCATACTTCCGGTAAGGGTTTCCATTGGGCCTGCGCTTCTGTAAATGGCTCCATTTGTTTGATGTATTCGTTGCGCGCCACTGAAACTTTCTGTATCAGTTTTTTAACAGTATTCATTTTAATATAAGTTTTTTTACAAATCTATTAGGCAACTAATAATTATATGAGCTTTTCTTTCTGTTCTCACCCCTGCAAGTTGACCTTTTAATCGGCAAAAATTCTGTGGGCTCCTGAAATAACTAATTTTTTTTTATTCAGCTACCATTATAGCCCTGTACCCGATGATGTCGGTGAATCCACCTACGTTTGAGCTTCGGGGGACAGGCATGATAGCGGCGAGCTGCCGGTATTGTCTTTGCACAATGAATAATAAGCAGCGTTTAATATACTAACATATGCCAAATCTTTCTATACCTGGTTTTTGCCTTACTGAGATTTAAGATTCTTTCTTCTGATCTCAAACAACTTATTGAGTTCTGGTTTGTCAAAAGATTTTTTCAATGCCGGATGGTCAGGATAATCTTCCGGTAATTTAATCCTTGAGTAAAACACCAAAGTAACTTCACGGGATGCATATGCTTTTTCAATTGATTGAGCAGCTTTATCCCACATCCCCAGGTCAAGGTAAAGCTCTGCTAATCTTGACGAGGCATGATTTGTCATTTTACGCAGGTTTGAGATAGCAAGATTTGTGTCTCCTTTCGCAATTGCGATACTTGTTTTTAATTCAATGCGGAGAGGGTCACTCTCCGGAAGTTTATTTGCTATTTCTTCTGCTTTCTTTAACTGGTTTAATTTAAGATGGGCCCAGGTAAATGATGCAATAATACCTATAGAGGTGAAGCCCTGTAAATCCAATGATAAAAAATCGTTTGCTGTCTTGATAACATTATCATATTCTTCAAAAATATAATAAGCCATTGCCAGGTTTCCATAATTGATACCCAGCAGAGGATCCAGCTCCACGGCTTTCGATTCCATTTCAATGGCCAGTTTCTTATTTAAAACAATCTGGTAGTAATCACCTATGAAATTATACATCTCGGCATCGTTGGGGCTTATTGCCAGAGATTTAAGAAATGCCTGTTCTGCAGCATCCCAATCCCAATCGTAATAAGCAGCAATTGTCCCCAGCACGGATAATGCCTCAGCATTGCTGGAATTTAATTCCAGGGCTTTTCGGGCTTCCTGTTTTGCTGAATTCATCAATTCTTTGGCATTAAAATCTATTGAAAAATTAGGAATGATGGAAAGTGTTCTTCCCAGTCCCGAATGTGCTGGCGCAAAATTCGGATCATTTTTTATTGCTTCCTCAAATAATTTTCTTGCTTCAAGCAGGTTCTCCAACCCACGAAGAGAAAGTTTTTGCCGGGCACGGAGATAACTTGAATAAGCTTTCGGATTTGTAGTAGCCGTTGCTACCAATTCTTTATCATGCAGCAGGTGCACATTTAATGCAGTGATAATGGCCTTGGTTATTTTATCCTGTACGCCAAATATATCAGTGAGTTCAATGTCAAAAGTTTCTGTCCATAGATGAAAGCCATCCTCAGTGTTGATCAGCTGTGCGGTGATGCGTAAATGATTTCCTGATTTACGAAGACTGCCTTCGAGAATCGTACTCACACCCAGTTCATCACCGATTGTTTTGAGATTTTTATTTATTCCTTTATATGAAAAGGAAGAAGTACGTCCTGCTACTTTCAGTCCGGAAATCTTTGCCAGGGCATTGATCAGTTCATCTGATAATCCATCGCTGAAGTATTCCTGGTCTTTTTCGGGGCTCATATCAGTAAAGGGGAGTACGGCTATTGATTTATCTTTCGGTCCGTCCGTGGTTTTGCCGGTAAAGAAATTTTTATAAATAAAAAATCCGGCTACAAACAACAGAATGATTGAAAATGTAGCAATGATATTTCTTTTTGAAGCAGTTTTCTTCTTCAGCTTTCCTTCCATCTTCTTCCGCTGGGGTACAAATAATCCTTCATTGGTCAGTGCAAACACTTCCATTGATTTGCCTACATTCTTAAATTCAAAATGTCCGAGAGATGCGGCACTAATGGAAGCATTGTTTTTTATTTTATCATGAACTTCCTCAGAAATAAGAATTGTATTCTCCTGACCTAGTGATTGAACCCTTGAAGCTACATTTACCCCATCACCTAAAGCCTTTCCATCTTCAAAAAAAACTTCACCTATGTGTAACCCGATACGAAGAGGAACAACCGGCTCAGTCTTTAGATCTTTTTGAACTGCTAAGGAACAATTAACCGCATCGGTAGCACTGGAAAAAATACAAAGGCTTCCGTCGCCATAATAATTCAATACCTGTCCATT
The DNA here is from genome assembly GCA_031372465.1 of Chitinophagaceae bacterium. GTDB lineage: Bacteria > Bacteroidota > Bacteroidia > Chitinophagales > Chitinophagaceae > JJ008. Next base: position 5,336 of record JANMLJ010000473.1, read on the forward strand.
AAAATGTGTGACCCATTTTTCAAGAGTGCTGTTATAGTGTTTGATGACAGCCACCGCCTTATCTTCGTTTTGCTGCATCATGGCCGTGTACCCGACGATGTCGGTAAACATGATGGCGGCGAGCTGGCGGGATTGGGACATGATGGTGTGTTTACCCTTGTAAGTTAATCTTTTAATAATTATATAAGATTGTATAAGTAGTTGTCAACGGGTGCAAGTCCCAATATCCAACCACGGTACAAGGATCTCTATAACTTTTCCTTTTTCTAAGAACAGTCCGGGCTTAAATAAATTGGGAAAATATTCTGATCAATATTTGTTAGCATTGTAGTCAAATAAATATCCTATGTCAATTAAATTTTATGCTATGTCATTTGTTCGTTTCACAACTATATTGTTTTTACTATTGGTGATGTCAATTACTGTTATTGCGCAATCAACTTCAG
>JANMLJ010000492.1:0-2308 GCA_031372465.1 Chitinophagaceae bacterium
ATAATCGTAGGAGTGTAAAAAACCACCGCCTCCAACATTTACCACCCGACCGGTACCGTTATCCTGGTTAAATAATACCTGCATATTTTTTATGATGTCCGGATGATCTTCTACAAAGGCTCTTGAACCATTTAATCCCTGCTCCTCACTTCCCCAATGCCCCACCAGGATGGTACGCTTTGGGTTAGGATATATTTTTTTTAAGATCCGCATCGCTTCCATCATTACTAATGTACCTGTACCATTATCGGTAGCACCGGTAGCACCATCCCAGGAATCAAAATGCGCCGACATCATTACATACTCATCGGGCTTTTGGGTTCCTTTTATTTCAGCCACCGTATTATACGTAGGCATCATACCCAGTTCTTTTGAATCGGTGCGAACACTGATAGTTGGCTTTTTACCCGATTCGGTCAAGCGATATAAAAGACCATAATCTTCCAGCGCCACATCTATCGTTGGTATTTTAGTGGTGCTGGCACCAAAAATTTTATTTACACCAAATCCAGCCGACCAGTTGGAGCCCACAATACCTGCAGCACCTGCTTTCTCCAATGCCAATGCCAGCTCTTTATTGCTTAATCCTGTTTTACTAATTCGTTTACGCCAGGCATCTGTTTGTTCTGTACGGTTCTTTTTCATTTTTTCAAATGACTCTTTGGTTGCAAATTCTTCCCAGTTATAATCCGGCCGGCCGGTAGGTTGTTTCATTGAAATCATCACAAATTTTCCTTTCACCGATGGCAACCATTGTTGAAAGGCCATTGAGTCGGCTACATCGGCAATGATGATCAGTTCTGCTGTTATTGTTTTACCACCAGTGCTGGGGCACCAGGCCAGTTGTGTTCCTTCCAATGATTTTACCCAGGGAGCAACCATGTCAATATGTGAAATACCTCTTTCCCATCCACGCCATTCGCCCCATTTTTCATTGCGGGCAGTTATACCCAGGCTGGAATATCGGGCAACTGCCCAATCGTGTGCCTGCTGCATTTTTGGTGAGCCTACCAATCTTGGTCCGATCCCATTAAATAATTCATCCGCCATTATTTCCAGCTGAGAGTTTTCAGTAGCTTCTTTGATAATAGCAGCCACCGTCATTGAATCTTTGGATTGCGCAAAAGAAGTAGCAGGCAGCAGGCAAATAATCAGTAACAGTTTTATTAATTTTTTCATACAGCAATTATTTAGTTGGGAGATTATGTTTGCTGAAGGTAATAAATCATGGTAATAGTTAATTATCTTTCGTGATAGGTTCTTTACCTTGAAATGAAGTTAAAATCATTTCAACAAACGTAGGTTCAATAAAATAAAAGAGATTGAAAAATTAACCTGTCGAGATGCTAATAAATTATTTTCCTGAATCTGGAGCTAAAAAAAATACCTGAATTATGGAAGTACATTCTCATACTCATACCCCACGTAAAAAATGGGCCCATTATTTCTGGGAGTTTTTAATGTTATTTCTCGCTGTATTCTGTGGTTTTTTGGCGGAGTACCAGTTGGAGCATAAGATAGAAAAAGACAGGGAAAAACAATTTATTAAAACGTATATCGAAGATCTGAAATCAGATACTGCTTCAATCAGGACCGTAATTTTAGCTCGCAACAGTAAAATTGAAAGACTTGACTCTTTCATGTTGCTGTTGCGTCAGCAAAAAATTAAAGGCTTTGAAAATGAACTGTACACTTTCAGCAGGTGGATCATAAGGCATTTAACTTTCCGCAGTAATGACAGAACTATTTCACAATTAAAATACTCGGGATCCTTAAGATTAATAAGGAAAGAGGAAGTCGCAGACAGCATCATGTCATATCAACAGCTTGTTGAATTGATTAACAGCACCCAGCATGCGGAGCAGGCCGAAATGAAAGATGCTTATCCGTTGATCTCCCGCATGTTTAGTGCTTTTGTTTACGACGATATGGTAACCCTCAAGGGTATAAAACGACCGACTGGCAATCCCCCGTTGAGATCTTATGACGCTGAACTCCAGGCGGATTTGGCTTTCTATGTCCACCAGCTCAAAGGTACTTCCTTAATTCTTGAACCAAGGCTTCAACAGGCTAAAAAAAAGGCGATATCGGTGATCCGGTTTTTGAAGTCTCAATACAATCTTGATTAGAGTATGGAAGTCCACGCACATACCCACACTGCCCGTAAAAAATGGTCCCACTATTTCTGGGAGTTTTTAATGTTATTCCTCGCTGTGTTCTGTGGGTTTTTGGCAGAGAACCAGCGGGAGCATATGATAGAACACAAGCGGGAAAAAAAATATATGGAAACTTTACTGGAAGATCTTAT
>JANMLJ010000519.1:0-10387 GCA_031372465.1 Chitinophagaceae bacterium
CAAACATCAAATTTTTTTATGGTGATGGGTATAAAGGATTGCCAACTTATGCCCCATTTGACAAAATAATTATCACCGCTGCTGCGCCAGAAATTCCACCACAACTCATTCAGCAATTAAAGCCCGGTGGCATGATGGTCATTCCTCTTGGAGCTGGGAATACACAGCAGATGATGCGGATTACCAAATTAAATAACGGTGCATTGAAAGAAGAAGTATTCGATCATTTTTCTTTTGTACCAATGTTGAAGGGGAAAGAGTCGTGAGACGGGATGCTGGATACTGGATGCAGGATACTGGATGCTAGATACTGGATACTGGATATTGGATGCTGGATACTGGATGCTGGATATTGGATGCTGGATACTGGATGCTGGATACTGGATGCTGGATATTGGATGCTGGATACTGGATACTGGATACTGGATATTGGATGCTGGATGCTGGATACTGGATGCTGGATACTCCCGACTCGTATAGTTTAAAAATAACATGCTCAAGTGCTGTAAAATTGGTTTGAATAGCTGGGTTTTAATTCTCCCCCTTGGGGGAGTTAGAGGGGGCTATACTGTTCCAGCAACTCAATCCTTTTCTCAATCGATGGATGGGTGGCAAATAAATTATCCCAGGAGGCAGATTTATGAGCAGATGGTTTGGGGTTTTCAATAAACAACTGGGCAATATCCCTGCTTTCAACAGCTTCAATCATCGGATCTCCGGAAATTTTTCTTAACGCATTGGCAAGGGCGTATGGTTTTTTGGTTATTTCTGCTGCACCTGCATCTGCCAGGTATTCTCTTTTTCGACTGATACCAAAGCGTAGCAAAATGGAAATTAAATAAGCAATTGCTGTTATGACGATAGCTATTAAAATTATTGCACCGCTTCCTTTACTGTCCTTGCTTTTTTTACCAGAGCCTGCAAAACGTAGACTACGAAATGCCAGTTCAGCAAGAAATGCAAAAATGCCCACAAAGATGATAGATACAATCAGCAGCCGAACATCCCTGTTTTTAATATGCGTGATTTCATGGGCTATAACACCTTCGAGCTCATCATCATCTAATTTATTAATGATACCTCGAGACAGAGAAACAGAATAACTGCGATTATTGATACCGCTTGCAAACGCATTCAACGATTCATCTTCTATGATATAGACTTTTGGCATCGTCATCCCCTGCGATATGCAAATATTCTCTACCAGGTTATATACTCTTTTATTTTCTTTCCTATCCAATGTTTTGCTACCGGTGGCCATCCGGATAAAAGCAGCATGACCTGCCCAGGCTATCAGGAACCAAACACCGACTGCTCCAAGAACAATAGGAGCTGATTGTAGAAAAAGTGTATTCGGATCTGTGCTATGTTCTTCTTGTAGAAAATAAATGAGTGCATAAAGCATTCCAATCAGTAATGCCGGGAATGCGATCAGTAAAAGAACAGAGTTGAAATTATTTTTTCTGATTTGTTTATCTAATCCAATGTATTGCACTTCATTTGTGTTTACGCAGAAAAAGCAGTAGACATTTTCTTTAAGGGTCTGTGTTTAGCAAGACTCTCCTTGCAGGGAGATTTAGAGGGGCTTTTAGAATTGAATTTTCGGAGGCTCTTCCATTTGCTTTCTTGAATCAGTACCAAGATCAAACATGATCTCCCGCTGGAAGCCAAAATTCTTTGCAATCAGATTACTTGGGAATGATTCAACGGAGTTGTTGTACTCTGTAGTGGCCGCATTAAAGAAACGTCTTGATGCTGCCAGCTTGTTTTCAATATCGCTGAGTTCTTCCTGTAATTGCAAAAAGTTTTGATTGGCTTTCAAATCAGGATAAGCTTCCACCTGTACTTTTAAACCAGCAAGGGCGCTTGTCAATTGCTGTTCAGCCACAATTTTTCCATCAATGGTGGTGGCATTCATAGCTGCGCTGCGGGCTTCTGTTATTTTAGTAAATACTTCTTTTTCATGCCCGGCATATCCTTTTACTGTTTCCACTAATTGAGGCACCAGGTCATGCCGCTGGCGAAGTTGCACATCAATATCTGCAAAAGCATTTTGTCTTCTGTTTCTAAGGCGTACTAATCCATTGTACAGGCTTACAAGCCAGATAACAATCAGGAAAAGAATACCGACTACAATTAAAACTGGCATAGTTGTTTTTTTATTAGACACTAAAATTAGTGAAAAGTGTAACACTAAACCTCATCCTGATCCCGAATCAAGTTGGGGACAGGCTCTTCTACTGAATGAGAATGCCATCTTCGCACAGCCACCGGTTTTCGAAATGTCTTTATGTATTATTACTTTTTTCCTCATGAAAAAGCTGCGTATAATCATACTAATTTGACCTAAGTCTCCCCTTTTAGCCCCGATGAAAATCGGGGTAGGAAGGGACAGGGGGTATACTTTTTTTCCTTATCTTTCCTCAACATATTGTAGCCTATGCGTATTGTTCCTTTTGCCATTTCCAGCGTTATTACAGCAGGACTGGTTTTTGCCTTCAACCGCCCTTTGGGCCCATTACCTATGCCAATTGGAAAATTTATCAGTCCACAGCATGGTTGCTGGCAGAATGCCGAACCTTCGAGTAAGAGTTTTGATGCTGACCTTACCTTTCCTGACCTGAAAGGAAAAGCCGAAGTATATATTGATGAACGATTGGTGCCGCACGTATTTGCGGAGAATGATGAAGACTTGTACTTCATCCAGGGATTCCTGCATGCAAAGTTTCGGTTATTTCAGATGGACCTGCAAACAAAAGCAGCGGCCGGAAGAGCCAGTGAAATTGCTGGAAAAAAGGCAATAAATTTTGACAAAGAACAACGAAGACTGGGTATGGTCTATGCTGCCGAGAATGCCATGAAAGAAGTAGATAAAGATCCTGTTTCAAAATCGATATTTGATGCGTATACAAACGGGGTGAATGCTTATATCGGTTCTTTAAAAGAAAGCCAGATTCCCATTGAATATAAATTGCTGAATATAAAACCGGAAAAATGGTCAAATATCCGCACCGCTTTACTACTAAAAATGATGGCTAAAAATCTCTCTTCAGGAACTGAAAATGATTTGGCAAATACCAATGCAAAATCAGTTTTTATACCCGATGAATTACGGATGATGTACCCGCAGGTTCCTGATTCATTAATGCCGATCGTTCCCAAAGGAACAGTATTTGATAAACCAGGAATCATTCCTATCAAACCATTGAATGCAGACCCCCTGTACTTTAATAATAAACAGACCATTGCGGCTAAGGAGATGTCAAAGCCTGATGTAAATAATGGAAGTAATAACTGGGTAGTGGCCGGAACTAAAACGCAAAGTGGTTCACCTATTTTATGCAACGACCCGCATTTGGAATTATCACTACCATCTATCTGGTATGAAATGCAATTGCAAACCCCCACCAGTAATACATATGGCGTATCATTACCTGGAAGTCCATTTATCATTATTGGTTTTAATGACAGCATTGCCTGGGGAGTTACCAATGCACAAAGGGATGTAAAAGATTATTATGAAATAAAATTTAAAGACAAAACGAAAGAAGAGTATTGGTTCAATGGTAAATGGGAGAAAACTACCAGGAAAGTGGAAACGATAAAGGCAAAAGGAGGGAAAGATATTATTGATACGGTGGCTTATACAGTTTTTGGCCCGGTAATGTTTGATGAAAGTTTTTCCAACGATTTATCTAACAAAAGAAATCTTGCTGTTCGCTGGGTGGCGCATGATCCGAGTAATGAAGGGATCACATTTTATAAGTTAAATCGTGCAAAAAATTATGATGAATATGCAGATGCAATAAAAACATTTGAATGTCCGGGTCAAAATTTTGTATTTGCCTCCAAAGGCGGCGATATAGCTATCTGGCAACAGGGAAAATTTCCTGCCCGCTGGGACAGGCAGGGTTTGTTTGTAATGCCAGGACAGGATAGCAGCTTTATGTGGCAGGGATTTATACCACAAGCAGAAAATCCGCATAGCAAAAACCCGGTTAGAGGATTTTTGGAAAGTGCTAATCAGCGACCTGTTGATTCTACCTATCCCTATTTTATTCCCGGCAGCTATATTACGGCCAGGGGTATTACCATTGAGAATAAGTTGAATAACATGACAGGTATTACACCAACAGATATGATGCAATTGCAGAATAATTATTACAATACAACGGCAGAGGATATGCGAAGTATATTGCTGGGCTATGTAAAAGATAATGAGTTAAATGCTGCTGGAAAAAAGATGCTCGATTTGGTGAAGAATTGGGATTTGATGGCTTCCCCTGAATCAAAAGGACAAACAGTGTATCAATGCTGGATGGATAGTTTAATGGTGGGCATCTGGAAGGACGATTTAACAAGAACAAATCCGCTATCTCCGTGGCCTTCCGAACAAACAACCATGGAGTTATTGAAAAAAGATTCAGCGATGAAATTTATTGATGATATTAATACTACTCAGAAAGAAACCTTGTATGATGTGGTAACAACTGCATTACAAAAAGCTTCTGTTGGTCTTGCTGCAAATGAAGCAGCTGGAAAACTGGAATGGAATAAATTTAAAAATGCTACAGTTTATCATTTAATAAAGGATTTAAAAGGATTTGCCAGACCCGGGCTGAAAGTAGGTGGAGCGGGAAATATTGTGAATGCTGTTACGCATAGTCATGGTCCCAGCTGGCGGATGATTGTACAGCTGACAACAACTACTGAAGCATATGGTGTTTATCCCGGTGGACAAAGCGGTAACCCCGGCAGTAAATTTTATGATGATTATATTGATAATTGGGTAGCCGGTAAATACAATAAACTTTGGTTTATGCAGGACGGAGACAAAACGGATAAAAATGTAAAGTGGGTGATGAAGTTTAAGAAAGGGGAATAGTGTCCCGATAGCTATCGGGATGGCAATAGCCAATAGTAAATGAACCTAAATGGTTGAACTGTCTTTAACAAATCAGAAAAACTTACTTGTATGAAATTTTTAGCGGCAACAATATTAACTGCATTACTGGCTTTTATCAGCGGTTTATTTCTTCCCTGGTGGGGAATAGCTATCACTTCTTTACTGGTGGCCTTACTGGTTCATCAAAAAGCAGGTAAAGCATTTTTGGCAGGCATGCTGGGTGTTTTTATTTTATGGGCTGGAATGGCCTGGTGGATTGATATGAAGAATAATGGGGTTTTGTCAAAGAAAGTTGCGTCGGTACTTCCCCTTGGTGGAAATGCTATTTTATTAATTATATTAACAGGAATCGTTGGAGGTCTGGTTGCCGGTATGGCTGCTATGAGCGGTAGCTTTCTTCGTGCTTCTGATAAATGATGTTAAATTTTCCCGAACATTAATTGAGATGGGGACTAAATCCGATTGCAGAATTTAACTTAAACCTTATTCAAACACAAAACATTAATTTATTTTTTGTATCCCCTGCCAGCCAGACTAGCTGGCCTTCTTACCGGATAGGTAGGTTTGCGTCTTTGCTGGAAATGTATTGAAAGCAATTATTAATAATGTCGATATTAAAGTACTATGAAAATATTTTTGTTCGTCCTCTCTTTTGCCATTTGTTCACAGATCACCTATTCTCAAAAAATAAAAGGTGTTGTTACAGATAATAATGGTAAGATATTGCCCTTCGCTTCAGTTTTTATAAAAGAAAATAACAAGGGAACTAATGCCAATAGCGAAGGAAAATATTCGTTGAAACTGGATCCGGGACAATACCTCTTGGTTTGTCAGTATGTAGGGTATAAAAAAGAAGAGAGAAAAATTTCGGTTGGCAAGGATGATATTGAATTGAATTTTATTCTCTCGGTGCAAGAAATGACCTTACAGGAAGTGGTGGTCAGAAACGGGGAAGACCCGGCTTATCAGATTATCCGCAATGCAATTAAAAAAAGAATATTTTTTGAAAGACAGTTAGATAAATTTCAATGCGAAGTTTATACAAAAGGTCAGCTCCGTTTAAGGGGATTCCCCAAAAAATTTTTTGGACAAAAAGTTGACTTTGAAGATGGCGATACCAGCAAACAAAAAATGCTCTACTTGTCTGAAACCGTTTCCAGGTATTCTGTAGATAAACCTAAAAACGAAAAAATAGAAGTAATCTCCTCTAAAGTAAGCGGGCAAAGTGATGGTTTTGGCCTGAGTGCACCAAGGGTTCGTTCATTTTATAATAACAATGTTTCTTTTGGGGAAAACCTGAATCCCCGCGGATTTGTATCCCCCATTGCTGAAAATGCGCTTAACTATTACCGGTATAAACTGGAAGGTGCTTATTTTGAAGATGGCCGGGAAATATCCCATATAAAAGTAATTCCCAAAAGAACCTATGAGCCCTTGTTTAGTGGTTACATTGATATTGTAGCTGATGACTGGCGGATTCATTCAGTCCAGTTGTTACTTACAAAAGCTTCGCAGATGGAAGTGATAGATACCCTGCGGGTGGAACAGTTGTACAGACCCTTAAATAAAGAAGTATGGTATATTTCCAGCCAGGTTATTTATCCGGCTGTCAGGTTTTTAGGTTTCGATGCCTATGGAAGCTTTGTAAATATTTATTCCGATTTTACTGTTGAACCGGTATTTGACAAAAAGACCTTTGACAATACCATATTAAAATATACAGATAGCTCGAACAAAAAAACTGCTGAGTATTGGGAAAAGGCAAGACCTGTTCCATTAATGGCAGATGAAGTAAAGGATTATAAGCGCAAGGATAGCCTGGAAATTGTAAGAAAAGATCCCCGTTACATGGATTCGCTGGATAAAAAAAGAAATGAATTCAGGCCATTACAAGCTTTGCTTTTTGAACAAACATTTACTTATCAGCGGAGCCGAACAACCTTTAGTTTCCGGCCGCTTACAGAATTGGTTGGTTTTAACCCGGCAGAAGGTTTCTATATCAATCCAGATGTTACCTGGACAAAACGCCTTGATACTACTTCTTTCAGCAGAAAAAGCATCGCGATATCTCCAGTACTCCGTTACGGCTTTACCAATAAACATTTTAATGCGCATATTGGTATAGTATATAAGTCTGGAAAAAGAAATGCTGTGACCCTTAGCATTGCAGGGGGCAAAAGAATTTTTCAATTCTTCAATAATAGCCCGGTTGGGCAGCGCGGAAATTCTATTTCATCCTTAATGAGTGAGGATAACAGGATGAAATTTTACGAAGCTGCATTTCTACGGGGTAGTTACCGGCAGGCTCTTGGTAACGGGCTTTTTATTACTACAGCTTTTCAGTACCAGGATAGACAACCGTTAGAGAATAAAACAGATTACACCTGGCGGGATAAACCAGGGAGGGAGTATACACCGAACTATCCGCTTGAATTAATTTCCCGGAATATTCTACGTCATCAGTCATTAACCGGAATGCTCGGCTTTAGCTGGCAACCGGGAACGAAGTATATAGAATTGCCCGATCGGAAAATAAGTGTAGGATCTAAAATGCCGCTTTTTGATTTTCTCTACACAAAAACAATGGGTAAATTATTGGGTAATGATGCTGAATTCAGTAAATGGAAATTTTCAATAGTTGACAACCTTAATTTTCGGTTGTTGGGAAAACTCAGTTATAAAGTTGGCGTTGGTGGTTTTTTCAGTAACAAGAAGGTGGAAATTCCCGATTATTTGCATTTTAATGGTAACCTTTCCAGTTTTGCTACAGAGTATGTAAATAGTTTTCAATTATTACCTATCTACGATTATAGCAATACCGCTAAATCTTATTCGCTGGCACATATCGAACATAATTTCAATGGATTTCTTACCAACAAAATACCGGGTATTAAAAAATTGAATCTTTACCTGGTTGCTGGCTTGAATGGTTTGTATATTAATAGTAATAAATATTATTATGAATATTTTGTTGGCTTCGATAATATTCTAAAACAATTCAGAATTGATTTTGTACAATCTTTTCAAAACGGAAAGCCCTGGCAAACCGGGTTTAAAGTAGGACTAAGCCGTAAGGGCAACAGGGGAAATGATGAATGGCCATAAAACCCTGTCCCTTCCCGAAATTATCGGGATGTTCCAAATGGGAACTTAGGACTTTACATCATTTTTTATACAACTTTAAATAGCAGTACACAGAAAAAGGACCATGTATTTGCTTCTATCCTCTGCGACCCCCGCGGCCTCTGCGTGAAGTTGTATTCTCTCTTTTTCTCTTGCGATGCTTTGCCGAAGCAATCTCTTTTCTCCACTTAGCTTATCTTTGCCTTGCTTTACAAATTTTGCCCAACCTGAAATTGGGTTCCGCCACAAGCGGGATAAAATTTAAATCTCATGGCTCAACTACATAATAGAATTTCCCGGAAGGAGTTGAAGGAACTTATTATTAAAGACCCAACTCCCAGAATTACCATTTCTTTTTATTGCTATTTTAAAATTGAAGAACCACCGGTTTTCAGGGATGAGTTATATAAGCAACTGAAAGAATTGGGTGTAATGGGAAGAATTTACCTCGCCCGGGAAGGTATCAACGCACAAATTAGTTTGCCAAAAGCTAACCTGGAAATTTTCAGGGAATACTTAGATGCTATTGAACCATTAAAGGACATTCGCTTGAATGTGGCTGTTGATGACGACGGTAAAAGCTTTTATGTACTTGATGTAAAAGTCAGGAATAAGATTGTTGCGGATGGAATAAGTGATCCTGCTTTTGATATGAACAACAAAGGAAAGTATGTTAATGCAGAACAATTCAATCAATTAACCAGCGATCCAAACACAGTTGTTATTGATATGCGTAATCATTATGAATATGAAGTGGGGCATTTTGAAAATGCGATGGAGGTTCCCAGTGATACATTCCGGGAGCAATTACCGATGGCAGTAGATATGATGAAGGCGGATAAGGATAAAAATATCATCATGTATTGTACAGGTGGTATCCGTTGTGAAAAAGCATCCGCTTATATGCTGCACAAAGGATTTAAAAATGTATTTCACCTGGAAGGGGGCATTATCAATTATGTAAACCAGTCAAAAGAAAATGGCTTGCTCAATAAGTTTCATGGAAAGAATTTTGTTTTTGACCAACGGCTGGGGGAGAGGATTACCGAAGAAATAATTTCACACTGCCATCAATGTGGCCTACCTGCCGATACACATGTTAATTGTGTAAATGATGCCTGCCACCTTTTATTTATTCAATGCGATGTCTGCCACCAAAAAATGGAAGGCACTTGCAGCAAAGAATGTTTTGATTTTATTCACCTGCCTGCTGACTTACAAAAAGAGAAAAGGGCAGGAGTTGATAAAGGAAGGAATGTTTTTAATAAAGCAAGGCAACGAAGAATTTCGGAGAGATAAAAAGGTTTAGGTATTACGGCTGTAGATTTCGACGATTGTTCTGTCTTTCAGCTGAATTGAGTCAACTTTCCAAAAGTTATTTCTCTAGCGTGCTACTATGCATTTTTGCAAATCTTTTTAGTCTGGGTTATTATAAAAGGGCTAATAATTTATATTGTTGTGGCTACCAACTCATTATAGTGGCTTTTTCTACTATTTTTTAATGCGATAGTTGTGATTTTGTTAGTCAAATACAGTAATTTGCCCTCGAACTGCTTGATTGCTAATGAGAAAATTCCTTAATGTAATATTATGGCTGCTATTATTTTCGGGTAAGTTATTCAGCCAATCATATGGATTGCAATTTTCCAGTCATGAAGAAGTGCCTGAAAGACGTACCTCTCTCAATTTAACGACCAATGAACCCCTCTGTTTAAATGAGGATACTAAAATCTCTTTCAATTTTAAATTGGTCCCTAACTTAAAAACCTATTTTGGTTATGTAGTAAGAATAATAACTACAAATGGTCAGAATATAGATATTGTCTGTAAAGAAAAAATTAAAGGACTTGATTTCGTTATTGGGGAATCCTATTCTATAAATTTCATGATCGATTCTGCCAGATTATTTGGAGAATGGAATCATTTTCTTATTGAATTTGATAATAAAAAGCAGGAAGTTCTTTTTTATGTAAATAAAAAATTTATAGGTAAAAGCAAGCTGAATTTTGATAACAAAACATGTTGTAAAGTTTTTTTTGGAGCTAACAAACAGGAACAATTTATGACGATTGATGTTCCTCCAATGCTGCTGAAGGATATCAGTATAACAAAAGGTAAAAATCAAAAGCACTTTTATCCCTTATCTGAGATCAGTGGAAATCAGGCAATGGATATCATCGGGAAGAAAACTGCCTTAATTAATAATCCCGTTTGGATTAAACCCCGGCATCTTAACTGGAAACAGATTCAGGCATTTGTAACTTCGGTAACACCAAGTGTTGCATTTGATAAGAAAACAGAGACGTTGTACATTGTTTCAAATGACTCACTGCAGCAACTTTCTTTAAAAACTAATCA
>JANMLJ010000619.1:0-12507 GCA_031372465.1 Chitinophagaceae bacterium
GTTGTTTTATTTTTTCACCTGGCGGGATATTAAAGTAAAATACAAGCAAACTTCGCTTGGTATAGTATGGGCTTTATTACAACCCCTTGGCATGATGTTGATCTTCACTTTTCTTTTTTCAAAAACCTGGAAAATCGACACTACCCCTGTTCAATACCCCATTTTTGTTTTAGCCGGTTTAATCCTCTGGAATCTTTTCAGCGCCTCCGTTTCACATGCCGGTGAAAGCATGATAAAAAACGGAAATATTATCAGTAAAATATATTTTCCGCGATTAGTAATTCCCTGCTCCTCTGTACTTGTTGCTTTCTTTGATTTCCTGATGGGATTGCTGATATTTATTGTTTTTTGTTTTGTTTATAAACAACCTGTCAGCTGGTCGGCTATTATTTATTTTCCAGCTGGCATTCTTATCATTTTACTGGCAGCTTTTGGCACGGGTACTTTTCTGGCAGCATTAAATGTAAAGTACAGGGATTTTCGCTATACAATTCCTTTCTTGTTGCAATTCCTTTTTTTTGCTTCCCAGGTTATTTATCCATTGCAATCAGTGCAACAATCCTGGTTGAAATATTGTTTAGCTATTAATCCGGCAAACGCAGCCATTGAATTATTCAGGCATCCGTTTTCAGGTGCACCCCTCGATCTTGTTTCTGTTGTTATAGGCACCGTAAGCACTTTGCTAATCTGCCTTATTGGTTTATTTTATTTTAGAAAAACAGAAGCATACTTTGCCGATCTTTCCTGATGCCACCTATTATTGAAATACGAAACCTGGGCAAGCAATATAAGCTGACTACCACACAACCCTATATGGCACTGCGTGATGTTATCAGCAGCTCCGTAAAAAATATTCTTCGCAGCAATAAAAAGGAAAAAGAAAATTTCTGGGCCTTACAGGATATCAATCTTGATATAAACAAAGGAGAAAGAATAGGAATTATTGGCCGGAATGGTGCAGGCAAAAGCACGTTGCTTAAAATTATCAGCCGCATCACTCCCCCCACCACCGGCAATGCCATCATCCGGGGAAGAGTAGGTAGTTTACTGGAAGTGGGAACCGGCTTTCACCCGGAACTAACCGGAAGAGAAAATATTTATCTAAACGGTTCTATACTTGGCTTAAAAAAAGCTGAAATAACCAAACAGTTTGATGCCATCGTTGATTTTAGTGGTGTTGAAAAATTTATTGAGACACCTCTCAAGCATTATAGCAGCGGTATGCAACTGCGTTTAGCCTTTTCCGTTGCTGCACACCTTGATCCTGAAATTCTGCTGATCGATGAAGTATTAGCAGTTGGCGACCTGGAATTTCAGAAAAAATGCCTGGGTAAAATGGAGGAAGTAAGTAAAAGTGATGGCCGCACAATTTTATTTGTAAGTCACAATCTGGACAGTATCCGTAAATTTTGCCCGACTACCCTGTTAATGGATGGAGGAAAAATTGTAAATAGTGGAAATACAGATAGTATCATCAACGAATACGTGGCAAAACACTTAGCGACAAAGGCCGAAATACAATGGGAAAACGGTGTCAGCTCTTTTCATAAAGAAGTAGTTTTAAACCGGGCATATTTGCACAACGAAAATGATCTGGTTAGCTCACTATATGATACAACGCAAAAAATCGGTGTTACCCTGGAGTATGAGGTGTTGAAAGATGATGCCATGTTTACCCATGGTATCAATCTTTTTAACCAGGAAAATACACATATTTTTAGTTCGCATGATGTAACTTCTCACTTACGATTAGAAAAAAGAAAGAAGGGAAAGTATAAAGCTACTGCCTGGATACCCGGCAACTTGCTGCCGGAAGGAATTTTTTCGCTGAGTGTGGCCCTCTTTATACCCAATCCATTAGACATATTGGTGCAGGAACATGATGTACTTAGCTTTGAAATTTTTACTGATTTTTCAAAATCATCAGCAAGAGGAAACTATGCCGATAATTTCCCGGGTCTTGTGCGGCCATTAATTCAATGGGATGCCAATAAAACAAGTTAAAATCAAATGGGCGAATTTAAAAACTGGTCAGGGGAAAGATTAGAAACAGGTGTTTTTACGGAAACGTCTATTGAACACCTGCACAGATATGCCCTTGCATTGGAATTTGTTCAAAATAAAAAAGTCCTTGACATTGCTGCTGGCGAAGGATACGGTGCTAACCTTCTTGCGCAAAAAGCCAGTCACGTCATTGGTGTAGACATCAATTCTAACGTTATTAATCAGGCAAAAAATAAATATCAACGACCAAATCTTGAATTTCTTTGTGGCAGTGTCGAAAATATTCCCGTTCCTGATAAAAATGTTGATGTAGTGGCAAGCTTTGAAACGCTGGAACATGTTGCTGACCATGAAAAAATGCTGGCAGAAATAAAAAGAGTGCTCGCCACAGGTGGTTTGCTGATTATTTCTACCCCTGACAAAAAAAATTACACAGATAAAACCGGTTATAAAAACCCATTTCATACCAAAGAATTGTATGAAGAAGAATTTGCAGCTCTTTTGAATAAGTATTTCAAAAATGTACAATTCCTGGATCAGCAGATTGCCCTTTCCTCTGTTATTACTACTGAAAATACGCAAGGTCTGAAAAGATATACCGGGAATTTCCGTGAAATAAAAAATGATACTGCTGATAACCGTCTTTATTGTATCGCTTTAGCTTCCGATGAATTGCTGCCACCATTAAATAACAGTGTTTTTAACGGGCAATCTGTTTTTGCTGAAGCATTGTCAGCAAATGAAAAAATGATAACCAATACGATCACCTATAAAGTAGGGCATATAATCCTCTATCCTGCCAAGTTGCTTAAAAAATTATTCAAAAAGAAGGTGTAAGAAGCATGATAAAATTTTCTGTCATAATTCCTAATTATAATCATGCTGATTTTTTAAAAGAACGGATTGATTCTGTGATGACACAAACCCTTTCACCGGCAGAAGTTATTATTCTTGATGACTATTCCAGTGATAGAAGCAATGAAATTATTGATCAATACAGGAACGACCCATTGGTAAAGCAAATAGTTTATAATACTGAAAACAGTGGCTCACCTTTCAAACAATGGGAAAAGGGAATTTTATTGGCCAGGGAAGATTGGATCTGGATAGCCGAAAGCGATGATATAGCTGATAAACTCTTTCTGGAAACTGCCAATACGGCAATTCAACAAAATCCAACAACAGGTATTTTTTACTGCGACTCTGTTTGCCGCCCGGAAGGAAATATCGTTGAACGTTATAAGTTTTTTTCTGTTTTAAAGAATAAGTTCTTCAAAACAACAAAATGGTCAACTGATTACTTATTAAAAGGCGAAGATGAGATTAACCAAAATCTGAAATTTTTCTGTACAATTAATAATACCAGTGCTGCCATTTTCCGAAAAGATCTGCTGCTTTCAATATTGCACAAACTCGAAACATTTATTTACCATGGTGATTGGTATTGCCAGCTTGCCGCCGTCAGTCAAACCAATATTTATTACTGTGCCAAACCCCTCAATACATTCCGGGTGCATAAAAATAGCTTTCTTAGTCATTCAAAAGCTACGCAAAGCAAACTCGAATGCTTCAGGATTTTAGATTTTTTATGCAAGCAGGAATTCGTTAATGATAAAACTAAGCTGATTGATTTCTTTACGTTGCAATACCTCGGTTTTGGCTTTATGAATGAAGGGTACCGAAATGGAAAAATTCTCTTTGCTTCCTATGCAGCTATTAATAAGCCCCTCTCAAGAAAAGTATTACGAAGCCTTATCTGGCAAAAGATTACGGGGAAAAAACATAAGATTATTTTTTAGACAAAAGCATTTAGCCACACAGGCTCTATCAAAGAAAATAATCAAAAAAAATAGCTATTTTAGCCCTCATGACCATCTGTATTGTTACTGATTCATTTCCACCACATAATTCAGGCATTGCCACCCACAACTCTTGCCTGGTAAAGCTTTTACAGGAAGCCGGCCACGGAATTGTTGTGCTGACCATTGATTTTACCAATCTGAAAGGAGCCGATACGATCACCAGAGAGGATAATATTACTGTTGTAAGACTTAAAAATAGTTACAGTGAACAATACAACTATTTCAGCCGCTTCATTAAATCAGGAAACCGGGAAGCAGTGGTGTGGCTAAGCCTTGGTAAAGCCATGCGAAATTGGTTACTAAATAATAATGCTGCCTTCAATTTTGACATAATTGAATGTTCCGATTATGGTGGTTTGGGACTTTTTGTTGCTGACCCCTTGCTTCCTCCTGTTGTAATAATGTGTCACAGTATGCTGACACAATTAAGCGAACATGAATTCTATAATCCGGATGAAAATTTATCTGTTATTCGTTTCCTGGAAACAAATGCTATACAACAGGCCGACGGTATTATTTGCCATAGCCCGAAAAATGCAGAGGAGATCACAAAAACATTTAATAAAAAAGCTCTATACGCCACCGCACCCTGGATAAATGAAACCGGAAATAGCTTATCAAACACAAAAATCACCTTTCTTATTGCAAGCCGCTTACAAGTATGCAAAGGTGCCCTGATAATGGCCGAAACATTGCAGGCATTACAGCAGGAACATCCTGATATCAACGTTGTATGGATTGGTGATGATACCTACACCGGACCTGAAGGCTCAACGGTTTCAAAATACTTAAAGAAAAAATTTCCCTCAGTATGGCAAAAAAGCTTTTTGTGGAAGAAAGGTGTACCAAGAAAAGAGTTGCTGGAGAATATGGACAACAGTGCCGTTATCATCATACCTTCAACCTGGGAAACATTTAATTATGTAGCACTCGAAGCGGCGAACCGAAAAAAAGCGATGATCATCACCCAACAGGCAGGTGTATCTTCTTTATTTATAGCTGGAAAGGAAATACTGCTGACTGATGCTAATAATATACATACAATTGCTGATGCGATGATAAAATTGAAACAGGATAAAGAACTTGTCCTTTCATTAGGTGAGCAGGCATTCGCCGGACTTGAAAGAAATTTTAACAAGGGTAGATTTCTAGCGGATAGAAATGATGCTTATGCTATGGCTATGCAACAACGAAAAATAAATCTTCGGGTTAATCCGCTTCAGGCGTTTTTTAACAGGTAAACCACTCTGATGAATGAACACTGTATGTACCATCATAACAGCTGATTACCTGCCACTCGCAAAAGTGCTGCATGCATCGCTACAAAGACAAAATCCGGGCATATCCTTGCAGGTGCTGGTGGTTGATCAACATCATTATATTTCTACTGACACTCTCATCATTCATACAACTGATTCATTAACCAATTCCTCATTTTTTGCAGGTATACAAAAAAAATATGGGCATACCAATCCCGATTATTTTCGGTGGGCGCTTAAGCCGGTTTTCATTGGCTATCTTTTAGAAAAAGGTTTTGACAAAGTGTTGTTTGCTGATCCCGATCTTTATTTTGTAAGCAATTTTGACTTTCTTTTTGATGAACTGGATAAAAATAATATTTTACTTACACCTCATTGGGCCAATATTGATCCAACAGAAAATGAAGACAGTTTGTTAGCGGTTCTTAAAGGGGGTTTATATAATGCCGGTTTTATCGGAGCCAATAAAACCGGAGCAGGTGCCATGGCCTGGTGGGCAGGGCTATGCCATTACAAAACGGAAGACCTGAAAGACCTTGGATTGTTTGTTGACCAGAAATACCTCGATATACTCCCGGTTCAGTTTGAAAATGTATTAGTAATCAAACACCGCGGCTGTAACCTTGCTTCCTGGAATATTGATACGTCGAAAAGAGAGATGATTGAAGGAGAAGTACGAATTAATAAGATATACATACCTGTTTTTATTCATTTTGCCAAAGACACTATCGTCAATATTTTAAATAGAAACGATATTTTGCTGATGCCTTATTTTGAATCTTACAAAACTGAATTACAGCAAGAGAAATTTGATCTCTTAAAAACTATTCCTGATATTGACACGGATATATATAACTCACCTTTCTATAAGATTAAACATAAAGTTCGCTTTCGTACCCGGCTGAAAAGATTCTTTTTTAAATCGGCAGAAAAATTATAACCACTGTCTGCTGCCAAACATATTACCATTCTCTGCTCCTACCTTCATGTACCAGGAGGTTATGAAAAAGCAGTAGTTACCTTGGCAAACCTGTTTGTTAAAAACAATAACCGGGTTACACTGATCATTCTTGATTCAACAAAAGAGGTTTTCTACCCGCTTGATCAGGCAGTGAATGTTATTCATCAACCCCTCTCCTTTGGTATTTCAGCAGAAGGAAATATTGTCAGCCGGAAAATAAAATTATTAAGTGATGTATTAAAGCTCCGGAAAATTTTAAAGGACCAAAAGCCCGACCATATAATTGCCACCGAATATCCTTTTACGGTAGCTGCAGTTTTATCAGGTGCCGTTAAAACTGCAAAAATATATTCCTGGGAGCACCACCATTTTGGCGCAATGGCAAAAAATTCATTCTGGAGTTTTCTCTCTAACCGGTCATTTGCCAGAATAGAGGCTGTTATATGCCTGAATGAAGATGAAAAAAACTATTACACTTCCCTTAATAAAAACACAGTTGTTATTCCCAATTTTATTGATCCACCACAAAAACCAATAATTCCTTATGAACAAAATAAAAAAACCGATATCCTGACCGTCACAAGATTCAATCATATTAAAGGGATTGACTTGTTTATGTCTGTTGCTAAAATTGTACTGCTGGCAAACCCCGGACTTACCTGGAAACTGATTGGTTATGGTCCACAGGAAGAAGAAGTCAAACAATTTATAACAAACGAAAATCTTGGTCAGCAATTACTTTTTCAGCCTGCTGCAGATATTGATATTACCAAAGAATACCAGCAGGCATCCTTATTTGTTATGACCTCACGCAATGAATGTTTTCCTTTAGTATTACTCGAAGCAATGAGTAACGGGCTTCCCTGCATCGCTTTTGACTGCGATACAGGCCCAAGACATATCATCCGTCATAACAAAACAGGCTTATTGATCAATAAAGAAAATATAGCTGAAATGGCTACAGCTATTTCAGCAATAATAAAAGATCCTGCAAAAAGAAAGCAGATGAGTGATGATGCTTTATTGGCCGTTGAACAATTTTATCCGGAAAAGGTCTATGAAAAATGGGAAACACTGTTTAAATTAAAGGATAAACAGTAAATGTTATTTTCTCTAGTAGTTTATAATTTTGGCGGGTACCGATAAATAATTTTTCGCCATTTTCTTCCTAACCAGACGATACCTTTTTGAAAAATATTTCTTTCTTTACTTAGAAATCTCTCTTCAAAATCTTTGCGTTTCCTGGCTACCATAAACTGGTAATCATTTTTCACCCATATGCTGTAAGTTTCAAATTGCTCAATACCAAGCCCTGCAGCTGCCAATACGGACGACAATTGTTCCGGGAAGACTGGTTGATCGATTTCCTGGAGGGCAGCAGGATTATTTTTCTGGTCAAATAATATATAAGCCGGATTTGGAATATTGATCAGCAAGGAGGAGCCGTCATGCATCCATTGGCTGATTCTACTAAACAATGCTGAATGATCTTCCAGTGGAATATGTTCAATTACATCAAACAATAGAACAAAATCAAATGACTTAGCCGTAGGCTCTAATTGCAATATGTCGCCGGCAAAAGTGAATAAATTTGGTCTTGACAGGTTTTTATTCAGATATGCAATAGACAGCGGACTGATATCTGTTGCCTCTATTCTTCCGGATCTAACTTTCCTGGTGAGTAGGTAAGTCAATGTACCGATACCACACCCGATTTCAAGAACAGTCGAATTTTCTTGTAAATCCATTTTAAGTAATCTACTGTATAAGCCATAAATTCTGTCATTAATACCAGATTCTACCTGGTTTTTAATGAAATGATCATAAAATTTGGCGGAACTCATTTTTTGGCGTTGAAAATCTAAAATACAATTATAAATTTAAACCGGAAATTGTATGCTATCCCGGATAATAAACAAACTAAGATTATTGTTACCCCAGAATACTAAAAAAGTATTCCGTTCTATTTATAAAAAGAATGCCTGGGGAGCTAAAGAAAGTATTTCTGGCCCTGGTTCTACATTAGCTTATACTACTGAGCTCCGTCAGCAATTACCATCAATACTGGCTTCCAATGGTATTAAATCATTACTCGATGCACCCTGTGGTGATTGTAATTGGATCAGTAAAATTGAATTAACAGGAATAACTTATACTGGTGCCGATATTGTTCCAGAAATCATTGAAGCCAACAAAATAAAATATCCTGATAAAAATTTTATCAATAAAAATATCATTTCAGATAAACTTCCGGCTACAGATATCGTTTTGTGCCGTGATTGCTTTATTCATCTCAGGAATGCTGAAATAATAAATGTTTTACAAAACTTCAAAAAAAGTGGTATTATGTATTTGTTGGCCAGCACATACCCTGTTGAAAGAAATACGGAGATATTAACCGGGCATTTTCGTCCGGTAAACCTGGAATTGCCCCCCTTTAACTTACAGGCACCGCTTCAAAAGATAAAAGACTTTCCGGAAGGATCCACCGTCCGCTATCTTGGCTTATGGTTACTGGATGATGTAAAGTTGTAAAACAATATTTCTTAAATACAACATTACCGGCAGTAAAAAAGATAGCAGGAACTAATGACTTTGAATCAATTTAATTTCCCATTGGTCTTGGCGTCATGGCGTGAAAAATCAATCATCCAGTTTTAATACAGCTAAAAAGGCTTCTTGCGGTATTTCCACATTACCTATCTGACGCATCCGCTTCTTTCCTTCTTTCTGTTTTTCCAGGAGTTTACGTTTACGGCTTATATCACCACCATAACATTTAGCCGTAACATCTTTTCGCATAGCCGATATCGTTTCCCTGGCTAATACTTTAGCACCAATTGCTGCCTGTATAGCAATCTGGAATTGCTGACGTGGTACCAATTCCTTTAATTTTTCGCATAGTTTTCTACCGAACTCCTGGCCTCTGCCACGGTGTATCAACGCACTTAATGCATCTATTTTATCACCATTCAACAGGATGTCCATCTTCACTATATCCGCTTCACGGAAGCCAATCGGATGATAGTCGAAGGAAGCATACCCCCTGGTTTGTGATTTTAATTTATCATAAAAATCAAAAACGATCTCCGTCAATGGCATTTCAAAAATCAACTCCACTCTGGTGGTTGTAAGGTAGCTCTGGTTCATCAATATTCCCCGCTTTCCCAAACAAAGCGTCATAATATTACCGATATAGTCCGGCTTGGTGATGATCTGTGCCTTGATAAAAGGTTCATCAATATGATCGGTCCTTACAGGGTCAGGAAATTCTGTTGGATTATTAACAACTATCTTCTCTCCTTTCGTTGTATAAGCAATGAAGCTTACGTTAGGAACCGTAGTTATTACTGTTTGATTAAACTCTCTCTCCAATCTTTCCTGAATAATTTCCATGTGTAACAAACCCAGAAAACCACAACGGAAACCAAAACCAAGTGCCTGTGAAGTTTCTAATTCATAGGTTAGTGAAGCATCGTTCAATTGTAATTTATCCATACAATCCCGCAACTCAGCAAAGTCGTCTGTATTTACAGGAAAGATGCCGGCAAATACCATCGGTTTCACTTCCTGAAAACCTTTGATTATTTCCTGCGTTGGATTATCCGCCAGGGTGATCGTATCACCCACTTTTACTTCCTTAGCATTCTTGATACCGGTAATCAGGTAACCTACATCGCCACACAGCACTTCTTTCTTTTCTGTCATTTTTAATTTCAAAATGCCCACTTCATCGGCTACATATTCCTGGTCAGTAGAAACAAATTTTACCTTATCTCCTTTCTTTATCGAACCATTTCTAACCCGGAAATAAACAATGATACCCCTGAATGAATTGAACATACTATCAAATATCAATGCTTGTAAAGGTGCATCGGGTTTGCCTACTGGTGCCGGTATCCTGTTTACAATAGCATCGAGTATTCCTTCCACACCTATTCCGGTACGTCCACTTGCATGTAGTATAGATTCTTTTTTACACCCTATCAATTCGATAATCTGGTCTTCCACTTCTTCGATCATCGCACCATCCATATCAATCTTATTGACCACTGGAATTATCTCAAGATCATTATCAATTGCAAGGTATAAGTTACTGATAGTCTGCGCCTGAATACCCTGCGTCGCATCTACTAAAAGAAGGCAACCTTCGCAGGCAGCCAATGCCCGGCTTACTTCATAACTAAAGTCCACATGGCCGGGTGTATCAATAAGATTCAGTATATATTCCTGGCCATCAGTATGTTTATAATTGATCTGGATGGCATGGCTCTTAATGGTAATGCCCTTCTCTCTCTCCAGGTCCATATCGTCCAGCACCTGGTCCATCATATCGCGGTCGCTGATAGTGCCGGTACTTTGTAACAATCTGTCAGCCAGGGTGGATTTACCATGGTCAATATGTGCGATAATGCAAAAATTACGAATGTTCTTCATGTGCTTAATACCTCATTTTCAAGAGCGGCAAAGGTAGCGGATTTAAGCTGTATTTATTGTTCATCTGTGGGATGAATTGGCGTTTATTTAGACTTATAAAGTCTAGATGAGTCTGTTTAATGAACTCATTTGCGATTTTCTGAGAATAGCCTGTTGAAAGCATAAGGTGTTCTTGAAAAGATAAATAGCTGACTGCTCAGGAATCTTAGTAAAATTTGGATAATAATTGCCAAAATAAGGTTTAACAAAATGGTAAATGTCTTATTAATTCTCCTGGCTAATTTTACCAGCAAGAGTCAATCACTAATTAAAAAATGAAAAGAAGCATGTTGAAAAATCGATGGACACTTCTTCCAGTTTGGGGAATTCTCTTGTTCATCATTTTTTACTTTTTATCTGCATCCGCATATCCCGGAGGATCCGATGCAGATACTGCTGCAAAAGGTTTTAGCTGGCAACATAATTACTGGTGTGAACTTTTGGCAAACGAAGCACAAAACGGGCAACCAAATAGTGCCAGGCCAATTGCTATAACGGCAATGATTATATTAGCAATTAGCCTGATTATTTTCTGGTATACTATTCCAACCTTGTTTACTAATAAAAAGATTATAAGTAAGATAATAACTTACACGGGCATCGGATCTATGCTGGTGACACCCTTCCTGTTAACCAATTCTCATGACCTGGTTATTAATATTGCCGGCATTTTAGGATGTATTGCCATCATTGGATTACTGGCAAATCTTTTCCGGCTCAGGTTATACTTTCTTTTCTATCTGGGTATTTTTTGCCTGATGCTTTGTGGACTCAACAATTACGTTTACTACAGCAACAATTTAATGACGTATTTACCGGTCATTCAAAAAATTTCATTCCTAATTTTTCTGCTGTGGTTTATATTGCTTTGTGTAATGGGTTATAAAAAATAAATACGGAAATGAAGATCAATGCATTTTTTCATTTTCAATAAATTGCTTTAGTAATTCTTTTTCATTTTTATCACTGAATCTTTTTAAAGCACCGACTTCATGGCTTACAATTATTTCAGCTTTATCAAAAGGCATTTTTTCATACATTTTTCCCCCGGGAAAATGACAGGGTGAGCAATTTTTTTGTAGTAGTGGTAGAATTACAGATTTAAAGTCCGGGGTTCCAACATGGGTAGAATCAATAAATTGCTGTTTGGTTCTGCCGGAATTTGCATTTGTATGGCTGAATGTAAAAACGATAATACAACAGCAAGCCAACAGCAACATCGTTTTCATCACTTGTAAATTAAATAGGTAGTGAAAAGGTAAGAATTTTCTGATTTACTCTGATACCACTCAACAAATACCTGCCTTTCATATCTTACAATTTCAATTCTCTGCCCCATCGAACTGTTTGTCAGCTTTTTTAAAAAAAAATCCGCCGTGGTTTGTGTTTTCATCCGCCAACAAGACGAATTGAAATGAGCTCCTCTATTTCCATCCGGGTATTCAGCACAGAAAATTTTCAAGGCGATCAACCACCTACATAGTCTGTGTATAGCCACCGCAATCTCTGTATATTTCGTTTTCATTTTTATATATCGCCCCTTCAGGGCTTACCTCATACTATGCCGTCATTACACACCGGCCTGCTTCCGGTGTTTGTGTTATTATCGCCCTTTCAGGGCTTACTAAATACAGTTCCCAAGCCCTGAAGGGGCGATATATGTTACCGATGGGTGCAGCCCATCGGATGAAATACGGAAATAAATTATCTTCATCATAGCCCTGTAGGGGCGATATATGTTACCAATGAGTGCAGCCCATCGCTTGAATTTGGGAAATGAATTTTTTTCATCACAGCCCTGAAGGGGCGATATATGTTACCGATGGGTGCAGCCCATCGCTTGAATTACGGAAATGAATTTACCGATGAGTACAGCCCATCGCTTGAATTACAATAATGAATTTACCGATGAGTATAGCCCATCGCTTGAATTACGGAAATGAAT
>JANMLJ010000358.1:0-22650 GCA_031372465.1 Chitinophagaceae bacterium
CTTTTTACTTCGGATATTTTTCCACTTTATTAGTTATAGGCGCTATCGTTTTCATATAAGCATAAATAGCTTTCAGGTCTTCATCTTTCATTCCGGCAAGAACAGATAATGGCATTACAGAATTCTGGTTACCGGGATTATAATTATACGATTTTTCTTCCCGGTACTGGGTAAATTTATTAAGAAAACGTTCTTCTGTCCAACCTCCGATACCTGTAGCAGAATCAGGCGTTATATTGGCAGAAGATACTTTGTTACTACCCAGATCAAACAAATATCCACCCGCAAACATTTTGGAAACATCAGGACCCTGCGGTGTTTGTGGTGAATGACAGGTACCGCAATCAGCCATTGTCGCAAGGTATCCACCATACTGAACTTTATCTGATTCAGGCGGACGAACATTTCCATCAATAGATGCCTGCAAAGCGGGACCGGGATAAGCCATAGCAATCGGCATCATCAGTTGCCTTGCAGGTACTTTGTTACGAATAGGTTTCCATGTTCTTATATAAGCAATAATACTCAGCAGATCTTCCTTTGCCATGTGGTTAAATTGTATATATGGCATCAACGGAAACAACGTGTCACCGTTTTTACTGATACCCAGTGTCATAGCTTTTAATATATCATCATCTGTCCAGGTACCGATACCTGTTTCATTATCGGGTGTAATATTTCTGCCAAATATTTTACCGGGTAATCCCAGCTTTTCATCAAATAAAAAACCGCCGCCACCCTCCGTACCGGGAATTACTGGTCCGGAGAATTTTGTAAAATCTCTTTTGCTATGACAATCAACACAAGCGGCAACATGAAGCGCCAGGTATTCGCCTCTTTCCAATACTTTTTTTAAAGAATCTTTATCACTGGTTTCTTTTGGGGTAGATTTTTTGTTATTACATGCCGAAAAATTGCTGGCCATAATAATGACGGAGCAAATTGCCGTCAGGGCAATGAACTTTTTCATGTTGGTAGTAGTTTAAAGTTGTTATAAATATTGGAGACAAAAGGTAAAAAAGTTCCGGGAAAAGTCAATAAAAATTTTCAGAAAGCATAAAAGCAGTGAAACCAGCTAAATAAGCAGATGTATAGTACTGCTGTTCAACAGCGCTTTGCAGGATTTAAATAAAAATTGTGGCTGGTTTTCATACTTGCTGATTGCTATTGCACTAAACACTTAATGTCTATTTATGTTTACAGTAATTGTATTACCTGATAGTAATCATGTACTATATTATCATTTACTGCTGTATCTGCATTGGCAGACATTACTACCATCCTGGCATCAAATCCTTTTTCAAGTCTTCCCATTTTCTTTAATCCTAAAACTTTAGCCGGGTAAAGGCTGCACATACGTAATGCTTCACTCAATTCGATATGGCCAAAGTAAACAAGGTTCTGTACGGCTTTTGCCATTGTCAATGCAGAGCCGCTGAGAATATTACCAGCTTCAAACTTATCACCCACTTGTTTATGTTGATAATATCCTTCCGCAGTATCTGTGACTGCATCGGTGATCACAAATAATCTTTCGTTCATTACTTTTTTAGCAATACGTAATGCCACATAGTCAACATGATGGCCATCGGGAATAATACTGGCCATTACGGTAGCATCATCCATCGCAGCCCCTGCTAATCCAGGCTGCCGGTGTAGCAATGGGCTCATGGCATTGTACAAATGAGTAACAGCAGTGATGCCATTGGCAAATCCTTTTTTGGCTTCCTCATGAGTTGCATTGCTATGACCCGCTGATAGTACAATATTGTATGAGAGAATTAAATCAATCACTTCTTTACTGCAAACTTCCGGAGCCAGGGTAATCATGCGGATTACTCCCTTTCCATAGGTCAATAATTCAATGGCTTCTTGTAATGTTGGCGGATGAATAAGTGATTCAATATGTGCTCCACGTTTTACCGGATTAATCCATGGCCCTTCTATATGTAATCCTAAAACTCCTTTACCGCCTTTACTCCAATAATCTTTTACCGCATCTATACATGTATAAATGACTTCCTTCGTATTGGTAGCTACCGTTGGCAAACAATAAGCAGCACCGCCTTTTTCACAATAAGTTGCCAGCTTATATAATGAGTCTGCTTCAGGGTAAACAGCCAGCAATTTTCCATAGGCCCCATAAATCTGTAAGTCAATAAAGGCCGGGGCGATAAAACAATTATCAAATTGTTCAATTGGCTGTTCAGATGATAAAGAAGAAACAGGAACTACTGCCTCTATTTTATCCTGTTGTACAATGACTGCATAGTTGGTCAACCAGGCATCACCTGTAAAAATTTGATTGGCGGTATATATTTTTTGATCTGTCAGGTGATGAAGGTATAAGATACAAATATATTAATCTGCAAAATATTATTGGACAACGGAACTCCGTTCCGTTGACAATTCGACGGAACAGAGTTCCGTCGTCCGTTATCCTGTAACAAAGCGGTATCCCACTCCTTTAATAGTAATGATCTCCAGCGAAGGATCTTCCTTTAAATAACTCCGGAGTTTGGTAATATAAACATCAAGGTTTCGGCTATTGAAAAATGATTCATTTCCCCAAAGCAAATTAAGTATATCCTTCCTGTCAATTATTGTGGAGCGGTTTTCATACAGAACTTTCAGCAATTCACTTTCCCGGTAGGATAGTTTTCTTTCTTCTTTTCCATTACTTAGCAATTGCCTGTTCAGTTGAAAATTATATTTACCAATAGTGGCCGTACCTCCTGTAATTTTTTGTGACCCGTCCTGTTTATTTTTCAGCAGGTTTTGTATCCGTACAATCAACTCTTCCATGCTAAAAGGTTTTCGTATATAATCATTGCCACCAAGCGAAAACCCTTTCACTACATCTTCTGTCTGTGTTTTAGCCGTCAAAAAAATAATCGGCACCTCTTCATCGAGGGACCTTATTTCATCAGCAATTGCAAATCCATCTTTATTTGGCAACATAATATCCAGTACACAGATATCAGGTTGTATTTTCTTGAAAAGCTCTGTAGCTTTTCCACCATCACTTTCCATTACAACTTCAAAGTCCCGGCTTTCCAAACTTTCCTTTACAATTTTGCCAAGGAATAATTCATCTTCTACATATAAAACTTTTGTTTTACTCATGCTACTTTATTTGAACTTTTCAGGAGTTTGTACTTTAGGCAATCCAATAGTAAAGGTGGTTCCAACACCCGGCTGACTTTCAACCGTAATTGTTCCATGGTGCTTTTGTATTACCTGTGCTGTATAACTTAAGCCCAATCCATAGCCTTTGGCATTATGGGTATCGCCGTGCGGTATACGAAAAAATTTATCAAATACCTTATCCTTATATGCCGGGTCCATACCGATACCATTATCTGTAATCTTTACAACAACATTATTTTCCTTTTCTTTCATATCAATCTGAATAGATGGTTCTTTGTTGCTGTATTTAATTGAATTATCTACCAAATTAAAAACAACACTCAGCATATGCAAACGGTCTCCCTGTATGTTAACATCGCCCTGGCTGCTAATAGCAACAACGGCCCGGTTTTTTTCCAATTGCAATTTTAAAGAAGACACCACTTCCTCCACTACTTCTTTCAGGTTCATCGTTTCGTACTTCAATTCCACTTCTTTCTTTTCAAACATAGATAGCTTCAGCACTTTGTCAACCAGCAGACCCAGGCGTTGCAATTCATTGGAAGAAATATCGAGGTATTCTTTTGTTCGTTGTGGATTATCCATTGCATTGAAATTTTTCAATGCTTCAATAGCTACACCTACTGTTGCAATCGGTGTTTTAAGCTCATGCGTAATATTGCTGATGAATTCATTTTTTGATGCGGCCAGCCGTTGTTGTTTCAGCAGGTTCCGGTAAAGCAATACAAAGGAAAGAATGGTAATACCCAGCAAAAGGAAAGAAAATAAAACAGGCTGGATAATTTGTTTCAGCAAATAAGGAAATGTATTACCTGTTTTCAGTTTATAGGTAACAGGTTTAGCAAGACCTACCGTAACTTCATTAAATGCAAACTCATCGGAGGAATTGGCACTGTCTGCTTTTAGTATTGTAAAAGGAATATTTATCTTTTCTTCTTTTAAAGCTGCGGTATACGCCGAATCAATTTCCGTTAGCCGCAGTGAATCCTGTAAAGAATCTACTCCATACAGTAAGTTGAATATACGATCCCCGTTTCCATGCGAGCCTTGTATATGCCGGCTAAATTTCATAGAGTCTTTGCCCATGCCTGCTGAAGTTTCATTCATGGAGATAGTGATCATTCCGGGTTTTCCACCAGGAATTTTTTTCAATGAATCCTGTAGCTTGCCCCTGATCACATTAATAGTAGAAATGATTTCCTGCTTTGGTTTGAAACGGATACTTACCTGCTCCCCATTTTCACTATGCATTATAATTTTCTGATTGCCACTACTGCTATCTTTTCCGTTCCATATTGTTCTATCTAATTTTAATTTGACTACCTGTAATTGCATGATTGTTTCCCGGAAAGCCATTTCTGTTTTTATAGAAAGTGACTTTTCTTCGCGGTCATATGTCTGCTTCAGCCAGTACAACAGAAAAGCCGTAATGCCCAATATAGAAATTACCATTAAAACCGGGGCTGATATGAACTTTCGTCGCATCATTGAACTACAAATTTAGCCTTTAGTTTCCGGCATTTTGAACAGTTTTAACCTTTATTAACCTTAATGAAAGGTGGCTTAACTTATCTTGCAGCGCAGCTTAATTAGCTTTGACCAAAATAAAATAATATGAAAAAAATATTGATTGCCGGGTTAGCCATTTTAACAGTAAGCCTTGTACAGGCTCAGCAAAAACAGGGTGTAGTAGTGTTTGCAAGAACATCACAAATGCAAATACGGATTGCAGATATGCCTGGTGGTATGGAACAACAATTGCCAAAAAGCAGGACAGATAAGTTTGAACTCACCTTTGGTAATAACCAATCCTTGTGGAAAGCTGCCGAACAGGAAAATGATAATGACAATATAAGCAGCAGCGATGGTGGCATGCAGATCCGCATGGTAGTAGCCGGTAATGATGATGTACTGTTTCACAATTTTGAAACATCCAAAAAAACAGAGAAGAAAGAAATGATGGATAAATCATTTATCATTGATGACAGCATACGTCCTTTAAAATGGAAAATGACGGGTGAAACCAAAACAATTCTCAATATGCCTTGCATGAAAGCAACAACAACCCGAACCAGCACCCGTACCACGATGAATATGGACAATGGAAAAATGGAGCGGAAAGAAATACAGGATACCTCTAACATTGTAGCCTGGTTTACCAGCAGCATACCTGTATCAGCCGGTCCTGCCGAATTCCAGGGGCAGCTACCCGGTTTGATTTTAGAAATGGATGTAAAAGACGGCACGCAGACATTTAAAGCGATCAGCATTTCTGAAAAAGCTGACCTGGCAGTAATAAAAGAACCAACCGGTAAGAAACATTATACGCCGGAAGAATTTAAAAAAGAAAGAGATAAGATGATGAAAGAAATGCAACAGAATAACCAGGGAGGTAACCGGCGGATTATAATGCATTAAAAATATATAAGAGGATTTTTTAAAACCCTTTGCGTGAGCAGGGGGTTTTTTGTTAGGGGGTATTATGCGGATTGTTTTTATTATTTTGATTTAAAATAAATTGAGGGAGGTAATAGTTATTATAAATATATCCGGGAGTACCTCAGTCTGATTTCGTAGTACGATAATCTCAATTATTTAAAAAGTAAAAAGTGGATTGTCCTAACAACAATACGGAATGTATAATATTAATTGATTAGTTCTCAATAGCAAAATATTTGGCAGTCAGCGTCTTATATCATAAATTGTAGTTGTGCGTCATACACTCGGACACTCAAATAATTTAAAGTAAATGGCAGAAAATACAGACAAAGAACCTATAGACAAGCGAGCAAACACTCAATCTGAAAATTTTTCCGAAGAAATTACTCCTACTGCCGACACAGAGACTAACAACCCAAATCAAGAAACTGAAAATATGGAAGTACATCATCATGCTCACGCTCATGGCAAGAAAAATTGGAAAGCCTATTTCTGGGAATTCTTAATGTTATTCCTAGCCGTATTCTGTGGGTTCCTGGCAGAATATCAATTGGAACATGTTATAGAACATCAGCGAGAAAAAAAATTTGCTGCGTTGTTATATATTGACCTTAAATCAGATACTGCCGGATTTAACCTACTGGATTCAAATATGCTGAAAGCGATCACCAAATACAAAAGCAGTAAAGCAGACCTGATCAATAGTAAAAAATTACCAGATTCGACGTTTGCCCGCATCGCTTCCGAATTATGGTCAGGGTTTGAGATCAGATACACACCAACCACATTCAACCAGATGAAAACATCGGGTAGCTTGCGGTATATACATAATGACTCATTAATTGCAAAGCTTTCTAATTATTATGACAAAAGAATTCCCGACATAGCAAAGCATTTTGATTTCGTTAATGAAAAACTGCATACCCAGATCGAACCCATTTTTGCAGAATACTTTACCATTTTCGATAACAGTGCAGAAAAATTCATATGGACATCTGCGAATGGTTACTTGAATAGATCAGAAAGCTCAGATATGATTATCAAAAACAGGTTATACCTATATTATTTTGGAGTCGCTTATACCCGCAATGTCATGTTAAAACGGATAAATGAAAAAGCAGATCAATTATTAAAGTTGTTAAAAGAAGAATATCATTTAAACTGATTAAAGAAAAGCACGAACGCACAACACTGCAGCGATTGGGGCTGACGAATAACGTTCTTCAACTACATCAAAAATCCCAGCATCAGTTCCAGCTTGAAGGAATTCTGAGCGGCAGTAGAATATATCATCTTCTTTTGTAACTTCATTCAGCGACAGATAGCCATGGGCGACGGAAGATCTTTCCCCAACCGCTTCAATGCTTGGACGTTATGCGTCATGCTAGGTGGACATCGGAACTACAACAAACTGAATGCAATAAATTATCCTTATCAAATCAACTAACAAGAAACGAAATGATCAAAAAAAAACTAAGCGTAAAAAGAGTATTTCAGGTTGTATTCTTACTGACTTTAATCTCTATTCACTCAGAGGGAAATGCACAGGTTTATGGTGAAAACGGAATGGTAGTTTCTTCCAATGCGCTGGCTTCGAAAGCGGGTATTGAGGTTTTAAAAAAAGGCGGTAATGCTATCGATGCCAGCATAGCAACAGCTTTAGCATTGGCAGTTACACATCCTACAGCGGGAAACATTGGAGGCGGTGGGTTTTTAGTATTCATGAACGCGACCGGTGAGGTTACAACAATTGACTTCCGTGAAAAAGCACCTCTTTCAGCAAGCCCAAATATGTTTCTCGATAGTCAAGGTAAATTAATTAATGGCAGTAATCATGATGGCTTAAAGTCCGTTGGAGTGCCTGGCACAATAGCGGGTTTATATATGGCGCATCAAAAATATGGTAAGTTGCCCTGGCGAGAATTAGTCCAACCTTCAGTTGACCTGGCTAAAAAGGGTTTCATTATGCCTTGGGGTCTTTATAAAGAAGCGCTTCAAGTAGTTGACGCCAATAAGTCAAATGAGTTTATGAAAAGATATTTTAATTCCGCAAAAGCTGAAGTTACAAAGCCGGGTGAGATATGGAAACAGCCAGCACTGGCAAAAACACTTGAGCTGATCCGTGATAAAGGGCAAGATGGATTCTATAAAGGGGAAGTTGCCCAGGAAATAGAAAATTTTATGAAGCAAAATGGGGGTATCATTACAAAAAAGGATTTAGAAAAATATACCGCCATTGAACGCAAGCCAATAAAAGGAACTTACAAGGAGTATGAAATTTACTCCATGCCTCCTCCAAGTTCAGGTGGTGTTGCATTGATAGAAATGTTGAACATGATGGAACTTGCAAATCTTGATTCAGTTGAGTTTAACTCAACTTCTTATGTTCATTTACTGGCCGAAGTTATGCGAAGGGCATACGCTGATCGTGCAGAATATATGGGCGATCCTGACTTTAATTTAGATATGCCTTTGGAACGTTTAACGTCAAAGCAGTTTGCAAAAATGCGTTATGACAATATTGATATGACCAAAGCATCCGTGAGTGATTCCGCCAAATTCGGCCATCCCTACGATGGTGATAATACAACTCATTTTTCCGTTGTTGACAAAGAGGGTAATGCTGTTTCGCTGACATACACATTGGAATATTCTTACGGATCGAGAATGGGCTCCGACAATCTTGGATTTATCTTTAATAATGAAATGGGTGATTTTAATCCGGTGCCGGGCATTACAACAAATAGAGGCCAGATTGGAACTGATCCTAATCTTATTGTTCCGGAAAAGAGAATGCTATCGAGTATGACTCCGGCTATCGTTGTTAAAAATGGCAAACCTTATTTGATTATTGGGTCTCCCGGTGGTAGAACAATTATCAATACCGTATTTCAAACTGTTTTAAATGTACTTTCCTACGACATGCAAATTGACAAAGCTATAGAAGCAATGAAAATTCATGAGCAATGGCTACCTGATGTAATTGCTTATGAAAAAAACCTAATGTCTCCCGATACAAAACATTCACTTGAAGCTATGGGGCATCATCTGCGAGCAGTTGGCAATTTAGGTTCCCTTATGGGCATCACTTACGATCCTAAATTCAAAGTCTATATTGGATATTCAGATTCCTCAAGTCCTGACGGTGGAGCAGCCGGGTATTAATTCTTTTGAATAAAAATAAAATGATATGGAACCTCTATGGGATTTTGAGGACATTAGCACGAACGCATAACATTTAGCAGTATAGCCGAAAGCCCCCCGGAAATAAAACAGATTAAAATATAATAGGAAAGCCCCGAAGTTCAGACTTCGGGGCTTTTGGCAATACGTTGTTCATCGACACCGGGCTATAGGAGTATTTGTAGCACGTTTCCCCCGTTCTCCGTAGTCTTCCAACCCTCTCAACAAACTAAAACTTTAGGGTTGTTGTCATTAGTTTTCAACTAATGACTGAAAACATTGGCTCATAAAAACACCAATTCCAACAGGCCGCATCTTTTTTCTGCACGGAGTCTCCTCTCACTTTTTTTTGAACTGTGCTGATCACTTGAGCAAAATATTTCTTTTGGAACAATAAGGGAGCCGATTGTCCTGAGGCATCGAAGGATCGGCTCCGGGCCCGACACATGATTCTGTTTCATATCAGCCAGGAGTCAGCTATACAATCAGGAACAGAAAGTTGATAAAGAGTAAAAACTATTTTCAAATGTTAACTGATAGCGAGAGCCGATAGCTATCGGCTCCGGGAGAAAAAATTTAGCTACAGTTAGCCAAGCGGATGGAATTCTATTTCCCCCACTTCGGTAAGCCCTACCGTAAGCGGTAATGCCTTTTGAGACTTCTTTCAATTTCAGCGTGACAAAAATTAAATTTGATAAAGTTATCTGATTAGCTAACTTTGTGCCGTGAGTAAAAACTTTACTCGACACATATTTTACTACAAACAGTACTTTCTTGAGTTCTTTAACGAACAGACAGAAGATGTAAAAAGAAAGTTCTACTGGACATTAGAACTCATTGCCACTATTGACCATGTACCGAAGAAATACTTTCAACACATGGAGGGGACGATTGGGCTATATGAAATACGAGTTGGAAGCAATATTTTCAGAGCTTTTGCCTTTTTTGACGAAGGACAATTGATTGTGGTGGCAAATGCTTTTCAAAAGAAAACTCAAAAGACACCTAAGAATGAAATCGAATTAGCTAAGAAAATAAAAAAGGAGTATTTTAATGAAAAAGACAAAAAATAAAAACCTGACTTCCTTTGCTGACCATCTTGATAAACAATATGGAAAAATTGGTACAGCAAAAAGAGATGCCTATGAACTGGGTTTCGAGGCGTTTAAAATTGGCGTCCTTATTCAAGAAATGAGAGAAAAACAAAACTTGACACAGGAACAGCTTGCCGTAAAGTGTGGCACCACAAAATCTTACATTTCAAGAATTGAAAATAATGCCAGTGACATTCGTCTTTCAACACTTATGCGTATTGTAAAAGAGGGGCTTGGCGGACATTTAAAATTAAGTGTGGCTTATTGACGACAGATACGAACGGCTTACATGGGGTTTTATGCTATGCTGGCTAACCAATATTTTCTCCTCGTCCTGATTCGCTAATCAGCTGCAATCCGGAATGAAAGAATAAATCCAGGCAAAAGAATATAACTTCAACTACAGTATTTCTATTGGGCTTTTGTACAGTACTGGAAAGAACACAGAATACCAGCACAGCAGAAAGCCCTGACGTTGGCAACAAGCTAAAACTGCATACAGACAACAATGATCATATATATAGTTGGAATAAGTTGTGTGGGAAAAACAACTGTTGGTAGACTTTTAGCAAGACAACTAAACTTTCAATTTTTCGATTTAGATGATGAGGTTGAAAAATATTATAAAATGCCCATCGAAAGAATACAAGACGAATGCTTTTCGATGAATTGCTTTCGGGAAAAGGCTAGTAAGGTTCTTGATTTGCTTATTAGTCAGAGAAATGACGCTGTAATCGCTGGAACGCCATCTGGTTTAAAATATTCATACCTCCAGGTGTATAAAAAAAATAAAAAGAAAAAAGACTTATTTTCTATTCATTTGATTGACAGACCTGACAATATAGTTGAAAGGTTAAGTTTTTTTGATAAAGACTCTAAACCTATTGTTATTTCAATGGATGAAGTAAGCAAGAAAAAATACATAAAAAAAATCAAAGATGATTACAGTTACTTTAAAAATTCGCTTGAGCGAGCAGACTTACAGTTGAGCATTGAAAATGTACCATTAACCGAAATCCCAATTTTAATAACTACTAAATTAAACTTTGAAAATTACCAGCTGCCAGTCGGGTAAGCAAAGGGATTCTCACCCCCTGCTCTTCACAACTTGTCCCGACTTTGCGGGAGAACCGTACTTAAACCTCTCGATTCATATAGCCTGTCTAGATTTTTTCGGGAGCTCTTCAAGATGATGTTGGCAATTTATTAGCCGGGCATACACTCCAATGGGCAAACAAACCGGACTGCATTTTATACAAAGTTTTCAGCTATCTGCGACTATTTTCTCCCCGTAATCTCCTCTCACTTTCTTTTGAATTGTGCTGATCCGTTGAGCAAAATATTTCTTTTGGAACGATAAGTGAGCCGATAGTCCTGAGGTATCGAAGGATCGGCTCCGGGCCTGACACATGATTCGGTTTCATATAATCCCGGCTTCAGCTATACAATCAGGAACAGAAAGTTGGTAAAGAGAAAAAAAATCAAATGTTACAGGGTAGCGAGAGCTGATAGCTATCGGCTCCGGAAGAAAAAAAGCTGGACAGTATAATGTAACAAAAGCCAAGCATCATCAGTGTTTCGGGCTCGACGTTCAATGTTCAGCTTTAGTTCTTAACTTAAACAACATATTTTAAATGAGTCCCGCCGAAGGGCGGGATACCAGGCTGCACAATCAACGAATGACATGCCTTCGCAAATACTCGAATGTTATGTGCTGGCAACACGGAATAACCCAAAACTTTAAAAAATAAAACCTGACACATGAAAATTTTAAATCCTATACTTGTGTTGTCTTTAACAATTTTTTGTTTTTTTCTTGTAATCAAAACAAATTAAAAGAGCGTGAATTATCCATTCGGGAAAAAGAACTTGCCTGAAAGAAAAAGAATTGGGGTTACATTCAACTGACACAACTTCTATTGGAAATACTACTTTAACTAAAATAGAAACCCCGGTACTTTCAATGAAGGAAATTACCAGTTTAGCTAACAAACACTTTTCAGTTTACAAATCTACATTAGAATATAAAGATGTAGCAGTCGTTTTAAACAATGCTTACACGGGTGATTTTACAGGTGATGGAAAAGAAGATGTAGTGATATGTTATATCCTTGAACCAACAAATGTTGTAAACTATGCGGCTGGGCAAGAGTTGGTATTATAAAAAAAATACAGGAGATAGCGCTGTTTTTATAAACAAATATGAACCGAAATATGCATTTGCCTTCGACAAAATAAATAATGGAAATATTTACATCAGCAAAGATGATTACGCCGACGGTGATCCACGTTGTTGCCCATCTTTGTACGTTACAATGGAACTGCTTGTTAACAACAACGAAATAACCGAACGAAAAAAAGAATAAATTGGTAGCACATAACATGAAGGATAATAGCCGAAAGCCCACAGAAAGAAGCCCCCGATAATCATCTTATTACCGGGGGCTTTTGGTTATTGTTTGTTGACCGACATCTGGCACACATTCTTTTTGTCAATCATAAGATGAAGAAATGGCAGAAGAGTTTGATTTAAAAATAGGGAAAAAGAGTAAATACTGAATATAGGGCATCTCTAAAAACCTCAAAATAAACGAGCAGCTTGTCAGGCTGTCCCGATAGTTATCGGGATTATCGAAGCCTTATCAGACGTGAGTTTCATCGACATTCAACCTTTGACAAGCTCTCCAAAGGAGTCCTTCGGACAGGCTGACAGGGTTTTTAGAGATGCCCTATAGTAAACCCCGCTAAAAAAGCAAAAACTCAGTGCCTGAAAATTTTCGCATAGTTTTGAATTGTGTAGATTCCTGAGCAAATAATAAAACAGTTTGGCAGCAGGGAAAATTAGCTGCAAGCCATCTAAGAAGTAGAAATTAAACTGTATAAAACCGCATAATGAAAATACCACTTAAAATAATTTCGCTTGACTTATTGGAGCAGTTTAAAGCTGACTTTGACAAAAAATTGAAATCTAGTTTTGAAAAGTTGCACGATAGCGAATTGAGCATTGACAGTTTTAGTTTTTATACTTCGGTGTCGGCTGTTTTCTCCTCTAAAATTGAAGGCGAAGACATAGAACTGGATTCATACATCAGGCACAAACGATTTGGCACAAAGTATCAACCCGACTACACACGAAAGATTGACGACTTGTATGAAGCTTATATATTTGCTCAAAAAAATGAACTCACAGCAAAAACTTTAGAACAATCACATGCACAATTGACGAAACATATTTTGCAAAAATCGCAGCAAGGAAAGTTTAGAACTGGAAATATGTTTATAGTTACCAATGACGGCAAGATTGAATATATAGCCGCTTCGCCTGAGAATGTGAAAACCGAAATGAAAAAATTGTATGCTGATATTGAAATGTTGTTAGCTACAGAAATGAGTTTTGAGGAAGTGTTCTTTTTTGCCTCTATGCTGCATTTAGTGTTTGTAAAAATTCATCCGTTTGAAGATGGAAACGGCAGAGTTTCACGACTGTTAGAGAAATGGTTTCTTGCACAAAAGTTAGGAGACAACGCATGGTTTATTCAGTCAGAAAAAAACTATTACACGCAACATCAAACCTATTACACCAACATCAGGCGGTTAGGTTTAGAGTATGACGAATTAAAATATTCAGAAGCACTTCCGTTTTTACTTATGCTTCCAAATGCAATAAATTTCAAAGACTGATTAATGAGCTACAATTCAGGTATCATAGGAGCATTCAGAACAATCATGAGGCAAGTCACAGGATTGAACGAAAATGCACAACGCATTGAACAATTAGGTTGGAGCTTTTCTTAAAATTATTTTC
This sequence comes from Chitinophagaceae bacterium, assembly GCA_031372465.1. Lineage (GTDB taxonomy): Bacteria > Bacteroidota > Bacteroidia > Chitinophagales > Chitinophagaceae > JJ008. The sequence goes on from JANMLJ010000358.1 coordinate 13,672, forward strand.
CCATCAAGATTTGAGAATTGAATTGATGAATTTCTTCTACCCGCAGCAGATAGTTTTGAGGCATCGAAGGGTCGGCTCCGGAGAAAATAGTAGGCTTTACAAATCCCCGGATTCGCCGGGACAGGTTCCGCTAAGTTTTAGTTCTTATTATTTAACTTTATCAATTGCTTTCAGCCCACAGGGTCCTTCAGGCGGTTCTGGACAGTCAAATATAAAATTCGCCGCCTTCGGCAAGTCCTGCTCGTAAAGCTAAATCAACAATTTATAATTATGGACACAGACGAATTATCCGAAGAAACATATAAGGCGGTTCTCATAACAGCTGAGAAGTTTAATCACAACTTAACTTTGCAATTTGGATTACTAGCAAGTCGCTGTTCCGATGACAACGACTATTTAGAGAAAGCAAACCGGCTAATTGTAACCTGGAAATCAGACTTAATTTATAGCGTAAATGATATCTTCTTTGATACGGAAAAACCAATGATTTCGAGTTTTGAAACTGCCTTATTAAAAATTCAAAATCAAATTCAAAAAGTACTTAGCATTCCCGTCGAAAAACGTAGTTTTGAGTTTTAAAGGAACTGTATGGATTATAAAAATTTATACGCAGGGTTAACTGAAAAACTGGAAAAAGAAATTCCAATTACAGCGTATCCAATCAGAGAACTTGTTCAAATTTTTCGGGACAAGGGGAATCCAATAACTTTAAAATCAAAGCTTACTATTACAAGTGTATTTAATAGTGGAGACATATCAGGAATAATTTGTTCCATAAAAGAAAATGATGACAACGTCATTGCTTGCAGCCTTACTCATTTAATCTTTGAGCCAACATTTCATTTGTATAAAGAGATCATCGAATATCAGCAGAAAAGATTTAAGAGAATAATGCAATTAAATCAACTCTGAAATATTTAGTAAAAGCCCTAATGCCAGGATGAGGTCAAGTCCGGACTTTCAGTTTTTCACCCGATAGCTATCAGGTCGGCTGACGTAATACAGAATATCAGCACAGCAGAAAGCTTTAAACTTTTTTGGTCAATATTCCAATGATACATAAAAGTGTTTTCAGTAACGGAAGTAGTTGTATACTTGTATATAATTGCTATTAATACTAAGACATTTTTTCTTGTACGATTCATAAATAATTTAATATGAAAAAATTTGTTCCGGTATTATTGGGGCTCTGTTTATTTTTCGCTTTTGCCTTTTCACAAACCAACCGGCAACGTACTTTTTATACAACCAACAATGAGCAAATACAGTTACGTCGATTTGACTCAGTGATTGTTTTAGAAACTAAATCCGAAACCTCAGCCAATATTAGTTTTGCTGATTTAGATGGTGACAAAGACCTTGATATTGTACTGGCCAAAGGCAGGCATTGGCCATTATTTAATAAACTATTTTTCAATAACGGAAAAGGAGAATTTTCCGCACCTGCAGATTTAGGCACAAAACCAAATAAAACATATTCTACCGTATTAGCAGATTTAGATAAAGATGGAGACATGGATATTGTAGTAAGTAACGACGACCCGGATGATAAACTTGTCTACTTCAATAATGGGAATGGAACTTTTACTCTTTCACAAACCTGGGGAGATCCCAAATGGAATACCCGAAACGCTTCCGTTGCAGACCTGAACAATGATGGAAAACCCGATATTATTGCGGCCAATCGGCAGGGCCCTTCCTATTATTGCCTTAACGATGGGTTAGGTAAATTTTCTCCCCAACAAACCAGGGTTATTTCTTCTGAATCTGCTACAACGATAATTCCTGCAGATTTCGACAAGGATGGGTTTATTGATTTAGCCATTCCACATCGTGATGGCGGGCAGAGTCTTATTTTTTATAACGATGGAAAAGCAAACTTTACGAAGACAAAACCATTTGGACCAGCTATCAACAATGCCCGTACAGGAGCTGCTGCCGATTTGAACAATGATGGGTTTATAGACCTGGTGGTGGGTGATGAAGAGTCCGGAACTTTTATCTACATCAATGATAAAAAAGGCGGATTGAATGCTCCCCTTTCTTTTGGTGAAAAACTGGTTCCCTACTCAATTGTTATCGGTGACCTTAATAATGATAAAAAACCTGATATAGTAGTTGGATATGTAAATTCAAAAACAACGGCATTTTTTAATGATGGAAATGGCGTAAAATTTACAGCCGTAAAATTTGGTGACGGCAAGGGAAGTGTATATGGTATGGCACTGGGTGATATAAACAACGATGGCTTTCTTGATATTGGTGTGGCCTGTACTGATGCCAGCAATGTTTTTTATATTAGTCAAAAACAAAAATGAATAATGGCACTTTGGAGAAAATAAAAAGAATCTCCTTATTAATCAGCGATGAATAAAAATTTCATTAAATATTGCCCGGCTAGAAGCACTGTCATCACTATAATTTTACGTCGAAAAGATCTAACCCGAAAGATATCAGGATAATTATGTTTTATATCCCTCAGTACCTGATGATCTAAATCTGACTTTTATTATTACTATTTATCTTTATCATAAAACCCGCCAGTGGTGCCGGACAAGCGAAAAAAAACCGGGCAATCAGTAAATTGTATACATTGTTAGAGGTAATTTAATAGCACCCTGATCATATGATAAATTACACTACATCTGATACTATAAAAGATTTAGAAGGAATAATAGCACTGCAAAAAGCAAATCTTGCACAAAATCTTACCAAAGAAGAAATAAAAAGTCAGGGATTCGTCACTGTACATCATAGCTATGAACAGCTTAAAAAACTAAATGATCATGAAAAACATATCATTGCCAAAGACAATGATCGTGTCGTAGGTTATGTATTAGCCATGACACATCATTCAAAATTTGATTTACCCATTTTGATCCCTATGTTTAATGAATTTGAAATTATTTTATATGGCAGCAAAAAAATTGCAGATTACAATTATATTGTTGCAGGACAAGTTTGCACACATAAAGAATACAGGGGTCAGGGAATTGTTGACAACTGCTATGGTACCTACAAAAATTTCTATAGCGAAAAATACGATTTTGTAATTACAGAAATAGCAACAACAAATCTCCGTTCATTACATGCACATAAAAGAATTGGATTTACTGAAATACATTCCTATACAGCACCTGATAAAGAAAATTGGATTATTGTACTTTGGGACTGGAAAAATGGCAAACCCAATACTTTTATGCAATATGAAAGATAGACCAAAAAGAATGACTGAAATAAAAAATTGTGGATTATGCCCGCAGTTTTGGTAATTTTATTTCCTGTTTCACCGGCAAACATGCGGGAGAACCAACCGTATTAATTTGTATATACAATAACCCACTCCTGATTGTTGATTTAAATTTTCTGTCATTTCCTACGTTTTATCAAAGAGTTTAAATACCCGATATTAAAGTAAGAGGCCTGCTTTTATTTATAAAATCTTTATGCCCTTATACTGTTATTTTACATCGTACTTATAAAAGCGGTATTACCTTTGTCTTCTATTTATTTAACACATGTTCCGCCAACTTTCAAAAATCAGTCCGGCAAAGCAATTCCTGATCAGCATCGGCCTCATAATACTGGTGGCTGCTGCCTGTTACCTTGTTTCAGATTATATCGAATACAAAGTAGTGGCCTTTATCCTGCTGCTTACTGTTTCATTCATTGCCCTTGTCTTTGATATTATTCCGGTGCTGATAGCGGCATTACTCAGTGCCCTTATCTGGAATTTCTTTTTCATCCCTCCCAAATTCACTTTCCATATCGGTTCGGCAGAAGATGGTTTTTTGTTCCTGATGTATTTTGTAATTGCACTCATAAACGGGGTACTTACCAACCGGATAAGAAGAATGGAGAAGCGGGCAAGAGAAGAAGAAGAAAAAGCAAAAACGGTAAAACTATATAATACTCTTTTGAATTCTTTATCGCATGAATTGAAAACTCCCATTGCCACGATAGTTGCAGCAGCGGATAATTTATTGGCAAAAAAATCAAACCTATCTGTGGATAATCGCATAGAGCTGACTGAAAATATTTCTGTTGCGGCACTGCGGTTAAACCAGCAAGTGGAGAACTTGTTAAGTATGTCCCGGCTGGAATCTGGTTTTATTCAACCTAAAAAAGACTGGTGCGATGTTAATGAGCTGATTTATTCCGTAATGAACCGACTGGAGCAACAACTGAAGAATCATAAAGTAATGATCATTATTGAAGAAAATCTTCCGTTGTATAAACTGGATTATGTCCTTATAGAACAGGTGTTGTACAACCTATTATTTAATGCTTCCATTTATACCCCGGAATATGCCGATTTATTTGTTAAAGCCAAAAACAATACAGAAAAAGTTTACAGCCTAGATACAGCAACAGAAGTACATAGTGAAGTGAAGAAAGAAAACAATAATTTATCGCTGGTAATAGAAGACCGTGGTCCTGGTTTTCCAAAAGAGGAGTTAGCAAAAGTGTTTGATAAATTTTATCGCCTCAGTAATTCAAAAACGGGTGGTACAGGATTAGGGCTTTCTATTGTAAAAGGTTTTGTAGAGGCGCATAACGGAACAATCATTTTGGAAAATGTGCCGCATGGCGCACGGTTCACTATTAATATACCAGCAGAGACTTCCTATTTAAACAGTTTGAAAAATGAATAACGCAGAAATACTGGTAATAGATGATGAAGTGCAGATACGAAGGCTGCTGGAAATTACATTGGAGAGCAACAAGTTCAATGTAGCATCCGCCGATTCTGCCAAAGAAGGTTTGCGGATAGCTGCCAGCCATCCGCCGGAATTAATCATTCTTGATCTGGGACTGCCTGATGAGAGTGGCCATACAGTATTAAAGAAGTTGAGAGAATGGTACACAAAACCAATACTTATTCTTTCCGCTCAAAGCAGTGAAGAAGATATTGTGAGTGCATTAGATAACGGGGCCAATGACTACCTGGTAAAACCATTCCGCACCGGGGAACTGCTGGCCCGCATCCGCTCTGCCTTACGCAGTACACTAGCAGAAGATAATAATCCCGTGATTGATTGCGGTGAATTACAGATTGATCTTGCTGCAAGAATTGTGAAGAAAAATAATGAGTTGGTAAAGCTGACTGTCACCGAATACAAACTACTCAGCCTTTTTGCACAGCAGGAAGGAAAAGTGTTAACACATCAATATTTATTAAGAGAAATTTGGGGACCGGGGTATATCAACCAGTCACAATATTTAAGAGTATTCATTGCACAACTGAGAAAAAAGATAGAGACAGATGCAAACCGTCCCACCTATATCATTACTGAATCAGGAGTGGGTTACCGGTTTATAGCCAAAGAATAATTACTGAAACATAAAATCACACACATGAAATCGAATAGCATTCATTCGAACAGGATTACTATTGCCTCGCTGTTAGTAGCATTGGGAATTATTTACGGAGATATTGGTACCAGCCCTTTATATGTATTAAAAGCCATTGTTGGTGAAAAGCAAATTGATGAGGTGCTAGTATTGGGTGGTGTATCCTGCGTATTTTGGACATTAGTGTTACAAACAACGGTAAAATATATCTGGCTTACGTTAAAGGCAGATAATGATGGTGAAGGTGGTATCTTTTCATTGTACGCATTAGTACGTCGCTATAGAAAAAATTTAGTGATCCCAACCATACTTGGTGCAACAACTTTATTGGCAGATGGAATTATCACCCCACCCATCTCTGTGGCTTCTGCTGTAGAAGGGTTAGAAGCACTTGTTCCAAATCTTCCTACTGTCCCCATAGTGATTGTAATTCTTTCCTTTTTATTTTTCTTTCAACGTTTCGGTACACAGAAAGTTGGCCGCATTTTCGGGCCGGCAATGGTTATCTGGTTTACTATGTTGTTTGTACTCGGCTTCAGCCAGATTATGCATCATCCTGAAATATTAAAATCATTGAATCCATACTATGCTTACGAATTACTCGCAAGGTATCCAGGCGGTTTTTGGTTATTGGGTGCAGTATTTCTTTGCACCACTGGTGCTGAAGCTTTGTACTCCGACCTTGGTCACTGCGGAAGAAAAAATATACGCATCACCTGGGCTTTTGTAAAAATTTGTTTGCTGATTAATTATCTCGGGCAAGCCGCCTGGATAATGCACCAGGGACAACCGTTACTGGAAGGCCGCAATCCGTTTTTTGAAATAATGCCTCACTGGTTTTTAATTGCCGGTATTGTCATTGCTACTGCTGCGACTATTATTGCATCACAGGCCCTCATCAGCGGGTCTTATACATTGATCAGCGAAGCAATGAACATGAACTTCTGGCCAAGGGTTTCTATTCGACAACCATCAAATCTGAAAGGACAGATTTATATTCCAAGTGTCAATACTATTCTGTGGATTGGTTGTGTAATGATGATAATTTACTTCCGTAGCTCCACTCATATGGAAGCAGCTTATGGGTTTTCCATCACCATTACGATGATGATGACAACCATCCTCCTCAGTTATTATCTTATTTATAAATTGAAATGGAATAAGTTGCTCGTAATTGCCATCCTTATTTTATTTGCTACCGTAGAAACTTCATTCTTTATTGCCAATGTGGCCAAGATAAAAGAAAGGTGGATGTTCCTGTTCTTTGAGTTCTTTATCTTTATGGTGATGTATGTATGGTTCTATGCAAGAAAAATTAATAATAAGTTTACCAGGTTTGTTGACCTTGGAAAATATGCATCAATCATTAATGAATTAAGTGAAGATGACAACATTCCCAAATTCTCTACACATCTTATCTATCTGACCAAGGCCAACAATCGACACCAGGTAGAAGATAAAATCATCAATTCCATATTTGCCAAAAAACCGAAGCGGGCAGATGTGTATTGGTTTGTGCATATCAACCGGACGGAGCATCCATACACCTTGTCCTATGATGTATCTGAACTGCTGGATGATAAAGTGATAAAAGTGACTATCAATGCCGGTTTCCGTATTCAGCCAAGAACAGAATTATATTTCAAAAAAATAGTGCAGGATTTAGTAATTAAAAAAGAACTGAACCTACATATACGGCCGGATGGTTCAACGAAATATAATGCACAGCCAGATTTTAAATTTATGGTGATTGAAAAATTTCTTTCAGTAGAAAATGAGTTTGCGTTAAAAGATGGCCTGCTACTCAATTCTTATTTCTTCCTGAAAGGGTTGGGGCAAAGCGATGAAAAAGCATTTGGCCTTGATAAGAGTGATGTGGTGGTAGAAGATATTCCGCTGTTGTACCACCCCATACAACATGTAGAATTAACAAGAGTCATCAATTAAATTATTATAGCATGAATCGTTATCTGTTTATCATTTTTATGCAAGTACTACCTGTTATTTTATTGGCGCAGGACAGTACCAACAAAAATCCACTGAGTATTTTTGGCTATACAGAAATTTACTACCTATATGATTTCAACAAACCAGCTGATGGCACCCTGCCTGGTTTCATTTACGCTCATAACCGGCATTATGAGTTTAACCTGAACCTGGGATTTATAAAAGCTGCTTATTCAACAGAAAGAGTAAGAGCCAATCTTTCTATTGCTACAGGCACTTACATGAAAGCCAACTATGCAGCAGAGCCGGGTGTGTTGAAAAATATTTTTGAAGGTAATGTTGGAATTAAACTCAGTAAAAAGAAAAACCTCTGGATAGATGCCGGGATACTGCCTTCACATATTGGTTTTGAAAGTGCCGTGAGTAAAGATTGTTGGACACTGACAAGAAGTATACTGGCTGAGAACAGCCCCTACTTTGAAGCCGGGGCTAAAATTACATTCACCACTGACAATAGCAAATGGTTATTCAGCGGTATGGCATTGAACGGATGGCAACGAATTACAAGACTAAGCGGCAATTCACTGATGAGTTGGGGAACACAATTTCAATTTAAACCATCTGATAAAGTGTTACTGAATTACAGTACTTTCATCGGCACCGATAAAGCAGACAGCGCAAGACTAACAAGATTCTTTCACAATGTCTATGGCATATTTACTATCAGCGATAAAGTTGGGTTAACTTTTGGTTTTGATATTGGGACAGAAGAAAAAATTTCTGGAAGCAAAGGCAGCAATACCTGGTATGCGCCCATAGTACTCTTAAAATATATTATCAATAACAAATGGGCTATAGCCGGAAGGATGGAATACTACCATGACAAAACTGGTGTTATCATTTCTACCAGAACTGCAAATGGTTTTCAAACAAAGGGGTATTCGATGAACATAGATTTTGCACCGGTTAAAAATGTGTTGGTACGGCTCGAAGCAAGAAGCCTTAGCAGTAAAGATGCTATATTTAAAAAGGGAAATGACTTTGTAAGGTATAATTCGTTTGTAACTTCCTCAGTAGCTATTAGCTTATAAACACCTATTTAAAAACATTCTATCACTTCATCATCCCCCTCATACCCCCACTACCCGCATTATTCAATCCTGTCTTACTCAAACTATAGGTAAAGCTGAGTAAGAAAAACTGGCGTAAGGTCAGCACCCGGCTATCTTCAATATAGTTATTATTTGTATTTCGGTTGATCCCGATATTTTTATCCAGTAAATCCCTGGCAGCAAATTTCAATTCACCCCGGTTAAACTTCAGCATTTGTTTGCTGATACTGGCATTCCATAACGGCACTTTGGTATTGAAGCCTGCTGCCCGCTGACTGTTTATAGTGTAAGTAAAATCTGTAGAAAAGAAAAATCCCTTCGGCATTTCCCAATCTAATGAAGCATTGTAATCCTGAGAAAGATAATTAGTATTTTGAGCTGATTGCAGCGAGTACTTTATTTTATTATAATTAAATCCGGCACCAATGCCTATACTTAATTTATCAGTTGGATTCATATCCAACCGCACATCAGGCCCGATAGTCAGGTTTTTAATAGTATTAGTTACAATTTTGCCTGATAAATCATTTACTAATTGTTTACCCCTGTTGTATCCGCCACCACT
>JANMLJ010000367.1:0-2284 GCA_031372465.1 Chitinophagaceae bacterium
CAGCGTTTTTGTTTCCCTTTTATTTTTATAATCAAGATATAATAATAAGGCAAGTACTATATCTATTATCAGAAACGAAATGAAAAAAGTGGAAATGCCGGCAAATGTTTCCAGTTTAAAATGAATACCTACAATCCTGTCTACCGTTGGCCCGGTAAGTGTAAGGGCAGTTGCCAGCATATATCTTGCATGTTTAGCTGACTTGCGCCGGTTTCTGATAGCAAGAAAATAAAATAAAGCAAACCAGATAAAATACAACAACCCGATGGGTGCAGATGCAACATGTTTTAAAATTTCTGACCGGCTGTAATGCTTTAACCCGGATGCTACCTGATGGGTTAACGTGTTTAAATTTCTGTAATATTCATTTCTTATCAATAGAAATGCTGTTATTAAGAGCAAGGGCACCACTATATAACTTGCCCTGCCTATTAACCTGTGCCAGTAAAGTTTTTTATACTTGATTAAAAAAGGCTGGGCTATCAGCATCATCAGCCACAAAGCCATTAATATAAAGTGGATATGTATAACGGCAGGTGTTGGTTCAAATATCCTGTTAAAATAGGTAGTGTAAAAACCACCAATGACAAGAACGATAAATAAAAGAAACCAGTAACCAAGATTGTGATAATAGAATTTTTTTAGTGGCATACAATGGTATTTTAAAATAAAGGTCTATTTCACCCTGTTATATTTTTTCAAAACATCCATCACCAGTTTATGCGGCAGTGCATAAGCTTTATTTCCATTTATTCCTTCCATCGTTTCTGCCGCTACCATCGCATTGATAATAGCTTCTTCCACCGCCTGAACAGTGCCATCAAATAAAGGATTGATCAAATCATTGGGTAATACTTCCACTTTTGTAAAATCACTTCGTTGAAAAGCAGCCGGGTTGGCGGTAGAGAAAGTAATAAAAATATCGCCCGAGCCATTTTCCCCCCTTCCGCCTACTTTGCCTACACCGAGAGCTACCCTCGCGGCCAATCTTTTTAACTGGTGTGGTAATAAAGGTGCATCTGTTGCCAGTACCACAATGATAGAACCATCACCAGGCTGGTAGGAGGGTGGTGCTTTTAATTCGTAGTTCATGGTATCTTTTAATTCTCTTCCAACCGGCACTCCGGCGATAGTCAGGTTTCGTTTTGCACCAAAATTGGATTGAACCAACACGCCAACCATATACGTTGAATCTTTTATTTTTATCATTCTCGATGATGATCCTGTACCGCCTTTAAAACCCAAACACATCATACCCGTGCCACCACCTACATTGCCTTCTTTAATAAATCCACTCTTTGCACTATCCAGGGCTTCCCAGGCATTCGTTTCTTTTACATGAAATCCATAGATATCATTTAAAAAACCATCATAGGTTTCTGCCACTACCGGGTAGGTGTACCAGAAATCTTCTTTGTACCAGCCCGTTTTTACAAACCATTTTAATACAGCATCCCGTACAGTTCCCACACTGTTGGTATTGGTGATCATTACCGGTCCTTCAAGAAATCCGGATTCTGTTAACCAGGTGGTGCCGGTCATTTCTCCATTACCATTCAATGTATACCAATTGGCATAAACCGGATTATTATTTCTGCCACGTGGTAATATAGCCGTAACACCGGTCCTTACCGGCCCTTTTCCACGGATATTTTTTCCCTGGCCCGAAATGATGGTACTATAACCTACTTCCACCCCTTTTACATCAGTAATGGCGTTGAATTTTCCGGGTGTGCCATCAAATGGAATTCCGATTTCCCTGGCTCGGGGTTTTTGTGCCGCAGTATAAGATTGACAAAAGAAAAGTACAGCCGCTAATACGAATAGTTTCATAATTTTGGTTTTAATCTGTTTGTCCTGAAGGCCGGAAAAAGCTATGTTGTAAATATAATCCTTTGGATCCTTGTCCCTGCCTGCCCAACCTCCGCCAGGTTTAGGTTAGTATTCAAAAGAACTACTACAAAAAGCTCAGCAAATATTTTTCTGGTAATTTTATATATAAAATTATACTAATACAAAAGGGCCAAACTAAGTTATTATAAAAATTTACCCGTTGCATGCAACCCGAAACTTTTATCATTCGTCTGGAACCAAAGAAAAAACTGACTAAAATTCCTGCTCAATCGGATAGTAATGGAATATTAGCAGTACAATTATTCAGCAATATCGCCTGAACAAAAAATAGGGATTCGATTAGTCAACATTTTTTCAAAAAAATTAATTAGTTTTATTTTTTAAAACTAAAAAAGAGCGTTTAAAAATTAAAAACACCAAAAACAAAAAA
>JANMLJ010000698.1:0-4021 GCA_031372465.1 Chitinophagaceae bacterium
AATTGAGGATTTATTATTGCAGCATTCACTGCACAAAAGAATCCGGCAGCCCCTCCTCCGATAATTACTAACTCCTTTGTCACGTGTAAGTTTTATTCAAAGAAAGACTAATTTTTGTTAAGTTCGTTTCATAATGGCCGAAGCAATATCTAAAAAACAAATAAAAGGGCTCCCTGTTTTTCCTTACGAGAAAATAAGAGACCAGCTAAAAACAGGGCATATCTTTTTTAGTTCAGGCAGTTATTCTTTTTCAGGAATCATACAGCGGCTAACCAAGAGCGCCTGGAGCCATGTCGCTATTGTTTATAAAGATGAAGAATTGGGAAGGGTTTTAATTCTGGAAGCAGAACCAAAAATTGGTATCCGTCTTATTCCTCTATCAAAATATCTGCATGATTATAAAGGAACAAAGCGAGCTTATAAAGGTCAGGTTGTACTGGCTAAATTAAACTTCCAACTGGAACAGGAAAAATTGAATAAAGCCATCTGTTTCGGGCTTGATGAATTGACCAGGCCTTATGACAACTTGGAGATCGTCCGTATTATGACCCGCATTCTTTTACGTATTGGCAAAAGAGAAAAGAACAAGAATTATATCTGCTCGGAATTAGTAAGGGATGCATTTGCAAAAGCAGGGGTAGTCTTTCGCCTGAATGATACGTATATCAGCCCGCAGGAAATCTGGAAAGATATCAGGATCGAAATGAAGTACCGGATTCTATAACAATTAGCTACAGTAGAGGTTTGGATTTGCTGCTTCTGCATTTTCAATAATACTATAATCTGAAAGTATATCTGCTTTCCCTTTTCTTACGCAAACATCATGTTCAAAATGAACAGATGGTTTCCCATCTTTTGTTCGTACCGTCCAGCCATCTTCTTCTGTGTAGACATCCCTCTTACCCAGGTTGATCATTGGCTCTATTGCCAATACTAATCCTTCCCTTAACTTAGAGCCACTTCCTCTTTTGCCATAGTTAGGCACCTGAGGATCCTCATGTAAACTTCTTCCTAATCCATGGCCAACCAATTCTCTAACTACACCATAACCATGCTTTCTTTCTGTGTGCTCCTGAATAGCAAAAGCAATATCTCCAATCCTGTTTCCGGCAATTGCCTTTTCAATGCCTTTATAGAGCGACTCTTTTGTTACTTTTATCAGCTGACTGGTCTCCACTCCCGGATCACCAATAGCGAAAGTATAAGCATGATCTCCATGCCATCCATTCAATATCACACCAATATCAATTGAAATTATATCTCCATCTTTCAGCGTGTTATTGCCCGGGAAGCCATGAACCACAACATCGTTCATGGAAATACATGAATTGAAAGGATAACCATGATAGTTTAAGAAAGAAGGGATGGCCTGATGATCCTGTATAAATTCCCCGATCATTTTATCAAGCGAAAGTGAAGTGATACCTGGTTTCAATATACCGGCAACTTCGGTAAGTGTCTTGCTGACAAGCAAAGCACTTTGCCGCATCATTTCTACTTGTTCATTTGATTTATAAAGCACCATAGACTTCAAATATCCTTTAAAAAAAGCAAAAACCCGGCAAGTTTTGCTTACCGGGTTCTGTTATAATAATTTTTTTTTTACATCTGAACCGCCGATGTGGTCTGCCTTCCCTGAATACGTCCACTCTTCATTAATCCATCATACTGCCTCATCAGCAACTGTGTTTCTATTTGTTGTAAGGTATCCAAAATTACACCCACCATAATCAATAAGGAAGTACCTCCAAAGAAAGTTGAAAATTGCTGAGTTATTCCAAATCGTTGGGCGATACCAGGTAAGATACCAACAAATGCAAGTAGGATAGCTCCAGGCAAAGTTATTCTATCCATAATCTGGCCAATATAGTCGGCAGTAGGCTGGCCCGGTTTTACCCCTGGAATAAATCCATTATTCTGTTTAAGGTTATCTGCAATTTGCTTCGGATTAAATATCAGGGCAGTATAGAGGAATGTAAATCCTATAACTACTATAGAATAAACAAGCATATAAATTACATTACTGTGATCAGTAAGTGCTTTTAGCAAGCCGCCCTTTCCGGTTGTATTGAAATTGGCAAAAATGGTAGGTATAAAAATTATAGCCTGTGCAAAAATGATGGGCATAACACCAGCGCTGTTAACTTTCAATGGCAAAAACTGTCTTGCTCCTCCAAATTGCCGGTTGCCAACTATTTGTTTGGCATAATTCACGGGTACTTTCCGGACTCCCTGTATCAAAAGGATACATCCCATAATTATCGCAATCAGGATAGCTATTTCTACTATGAAAATAAGTATATCACCACTACGAACAGACTTGGCACTTAATTCCTGCAGAAATGATTGTGGTAAACGGGCCAGGATACCTATCATAATGATCAAAGATGTACCATTACCCAATCCCTTGTCTGTTATTTTTTCACCCATCCACATTACAAATAAAGTACCTGCTGTTAATACCACTACAGTAGTCAGCCAGAAGTTGGAAGGAGAAAATCCTGCCATAAGACCACCTGTCTGCGCAGTCATTCCTTCCAGGTATTTTACATATGCAGATGCCTGCAAAACAGTAACTGCAACCGTTAGATAACGGGTGTACTGATTAATTTTTTTACGGCCGCTGTCTCCTTCTTTCTGCATTTTCTGGAAACGGGGAACAAGCACTGTCATCAGCTGCATAAAAATAGATGCAGAGATATAAGGCATGATACCTAATGCAAAAATGGAAGCGTTATTAAAAGCTCCTCCTGAAAAAGCATCAATTAATCCTAATATACCATTACTACTGGTGCCAGCCTTTAGCTCTGTAGGATCGATACCTGGCAAAACAATATGAGAACCTACCCGGTATATCGCAATCATCATCAGGGTAAAAAGAATTTTACCGCGCAACTCTTCGATGCTCCAGATATTTTTGAGTGTCTGTATTAATTTCTTCACGGGAATTAAAAAAATTTAAAAGCACTTAAAACAAACTACTTCGGCAAGCCTTGGTAGTATAAACAAAAGACGCATGTTTAATGCGTCGCTGCAATTTAACGAAATTACTTCACAATCTCTACCGATCCGCCTGCTGCTTCGATAGCTAATTGAGCTTTTTTACTCACTGCATTCACTTTAAAAGTGAATTTTTCTTTTAATTCTCCGTTACCAAGAATTTTTATTTTATCGTTCTGTCTAATCAGTCCGTTAATATAAAGAGTCTCCGGAGAAAATTCAGTGATACTATATTTTAAAGACAGTTGTTCAATCTGTCCAAGGTTAAGTACTTTATATTCTACCCGGTTAATATTGGTGAATCCGCGTTTTGGGATCCTGCGCTGAATAGGCATCTGACCACCTTCATGCGCCATTTTACTTTTATAACCGGCGCGGCTTTGCCCACCTTTTGTACCTTTTGTAGATGTTCCTCCATGACCGGAACCGTCACCACGGCCAATTCTTTTTACTTTGTGTACAGCACCTTTGGCTGGTCTTAATTCGTGTAATTTCATATTTTCTGATTTTTAACTCGACGGGGAATCACCCCTCGCTTTTTATTTTTTAATGTAAAATGTGATAAATGTGAACGTGTGAAAATAGGAGTACCAGATAATTTTCAAATTTCCACTCCCGATAAAAATCGGGATTCATATTCCCACATTCTATGCCAGCTCTTCCACTTTCAAAAGGTGTGTAACCTTACGTATCATACCCAATACTTGCGGAGTAGCTATTACTTCTTTACTGGAATTAGTTTTATTAAGACCTAAAGCCTGCACAGTCAGTTTCTGACGTTCAGAACGGTCGATGGGACTTTTTACCAATGTTATTTTTAATTTTTTCATATTAGTGAGTTGTACGTTGTAAGTGTTGAGTTGTAAGTAAAGAAAACTTAATACCTATAACTCTTATCCATTAAATACTTTTTTCAAACCGAGGGTACGGGTTTTTGCAATGGTAATAGGTTCACGAAGCAAAGCAAGTGCTTTAAAAGTTGCTTTAACCACATTATGAGGATTGGCAGAGCCTAAAGATT
>JANMLJ010000370.1:0-3301 GCA_031372465.1 Chitinophagaceae bacterium
CCGGGTTTCAAAAAATGGGAAAGTAATTATAACCCAGCCGGAACAGGCTTGCAATATGTGGATCATTGTGTGGGCAATGTTGGCTGGAATCAAATGGACCCCTGGGTAAATTTTATGAAGACGTGATGGGCTTCCGTAATATTCTAAGTTTTGATGACAACGATATTTCTACAGAATACTCAGCCCTTATGAGTAAAGTTATGAGTAACGGTAACGGCTATGTCAAATTCCCGATCAACGAACCGGCGGAAGGCAAAAAGAAAAGCCAGGTAGAAGAGTATCTTGATTTTTATAATGGGGAAGGTGTACAGCATGTGGCTATTGCCACCAATGATATTGTTGCTACCGTAACAGAATTACAAAACAGGGGGATCGAATTTTTAAATATTCCGCCAAGCTATTATGAAACAGTGCTGGAAAGGGTTGGAAAAATTGATGAAGACCTGGCGCCATTACAAAAACTGGGTGTATTGATTGACCGGGATGAGGAAGGATACCTGCTGCAGATATTCAGTAAACCATTAGAAGACCGGCCAACCTTATTTTTTGAAATTATACAACGCAAAGGCGCCAGGAGTTTTGGTAAAGGAAATTTCAAAGCACTTTTTGAAGCATTGGAAAGAGAACAGGATGCAAGGGGGAATTTGTAATACATACTTTCACGCAGAGCCCGCTGAGGACGCAGAGAATTTAGCTGTATTCCTCTGCGTTCCCTGTGTCCTCTGCGTGATGTTTTCAACTATCTTTATTCCCCCAAATAAAATTAGCCATGAAAAGCTATTTTGGCTCTTACTATTCATCACCAGGCACTGAGCCGGTAGAATCAACCGTGCTGGTCTTTGATAAAAACCTCAGCATCGGTTTTCGCAATCCCGACGGCAGCAATGTTATGATCAACTGGTCATTGAAATTTGTAGAAACATACTTTGACTTTTCTTCCCAGCAATCAAAACTGCGATATACAAAAATCCCGGGATGTGAATTGTTGATTAGCGGGAATGATCCAATCACTTTTATAAAAGAAATGCAGGCGGAGCAACAGAAAGTATGGTATAAAAAAAGCAATGCCAAAGAATGGATAAGAAACAGTTTTTTATTTGTTTGTATAATGGCGGTATTGTTTCTGCTTTACCTCTTAATCGTTCCCTGGCTATCACAAAAAATGGCTGCAAGGGTACCGATCAAAACAGAAAAGCAATTGGGTGATGCGGTGTATAATGCGATGGGCCTGGCTTCGCAGGAAGATACTGCTAAGAGTTTGGTGTTGAACCAGTTTTTTGATGCCATGGAAGTACCCACGGCTTATGCTATTACTATTTCAGTTATAAATGACAAAATGGTGAATGCATTTGCCCTGCCCGGGGGACGTATTGTTGTCTATACAGCTCTTCTCGATAAAATAACATCCTACCCCGAATTAGCAGCTTTATTGAGTCATGAGTTCACGCATATAAATAACAGGCATACTACAAAATCAATTTTCCGCCGATTGGGATCAAAAATTTTTATCAGTTTATTATTTGGCAATTTTGGAACAGTTGCCTCAATACTGGTTAATAATGCAGACAATTTAAAGTCATTAAAATATTCCCGCCACCTCGAGAAAGAAGCAGATATAGATGGATTAGCTATTCTGAAAAAAAAGGGTATCGACCCTGCGGGTTTTGTTAATTTATTTCATCATTTGGAAGAAGCGGGCCCGGCAAATAAAATGCCTGAATTTTTGGGTAGCCATCCTGATGTTAAAAATAGGGTTGACTATATTCAGGAAGCTTCCAAAGGTGTAATTTTGAAAGAGCATGCAGAATTAAAAACTATATTTGAACGATTAAAATAAACTAAAATGCTTGTAACAACCACCAGTACTGTAGACGGCCGACCCGTTCAGGAATATCTAGGCGTAATTAATGCACAAAGCATCATTGGTGCTAATATCTTTAAGGATATTTTTGCCGGATTAAGAGATGTATTTGGAGGCAGAAGCAGAACCTATGAAAAAGTGCTGGAACAAGCTAAAGAAGATGCGCTCCGCGAATTATCAGAAAAAGCGCAGGCAATGGGTGCCAATGGAATACTTGGCGTTGACCTTGATTTTGAAACCGTAGGAAGTGGTGGTAGTATGCTGATGGTTATTGCTACAGGTACAGCAGTACGTTTATAAATTATATAGTGACTATCTGGATAACTGAACCTATTATCTATTTGAACCACAAAGTTCATAGAAAACATAGGTTTTCACATAGAATTCTATGTGTTTATTCCTTCCCGATAGCTATCGGGAGTGGGCTATGTTTCTCCTATGTGGTTCCATTTTTAGGTTGCTTTAAACCGATAGTCATTAATTATATTTTAAAAATATACCATGAAATGAGCCATAAAAATTATCGAGCATCCTGATAGTCCTGAGGCATCGAAGGATCGGGATATACCAAAAGGCGATGATAATTTTTAAGGCGAATCCCATAGACTGCCTCGTGGAAAGCGGGGTGACAATCAATTAGTAATAAAAATAAACACATGAAATATTCATTTTTATCAATAATGTTCCTGTTGTCTTTTGTGGTTGTAAAAGCTCAGCCAATGGCTCCTTCTGCCAACGATATATTAAAAGAAGCTTACCAACAGGCGGCTAAAGAAAACAAAAAAGTGTTTGTTATGTTTCATGCATCTTGGTGTGGCTGGTGTCACAAAATGGATAAAAGTATGAATGACCCTGTCTGCAAAAAGTACTTTGATGATAGTTATGTTATAAAACACCTGGTGGTAGATGAAGCTAAAGATAAAAAAGATCTGGAGAACCCCGGCGCTAATGAATTGCGGTTAAAATACAAAGGCGATGGTTTGGGAATTCCTTTCTGGCTGTTATTTGATAAAGACGGTAAACTTTTATCCGATTCTAAAATGAGAAAAGAAGGAGATGGCCCTGAAAAAGGAGATAATATCGGCTGCCCGGCGAGTGAAGCTGAAGTGGCCGCTTTTATTGAAATATTGAAAAAAACTTCTTCCATCAATCAAAGCCAGGTAGAAATTGTCAGGAAACGTTTCAGGGAAAATGAGCATTAAATTTTATCGAATCAGGGTTACTGTTCCTTTCTGAAAATATACTTTGCCTGTGTAATCAATCGCTTTTACTGTCCACACAAATGTGCCGGTACTCTGTGCAAAGCCATTGATCTTCCCATCCCATCCATCACCATTTATTTTTGTGCTGAACAGTAATTGCCCCCAGCGGTTATAAATACTGAAATTGTCAATATTTTTTATTCCCACGGCTAATGGCCTTAACCTGTCATTGGTGCCA
>JANMLJ010000371.1:0-1919 GCA_031372465.1 Chitinophagaceae bacterium
ACACCGGGAACTGTAACGCAATAAGTTTTTTAGCCACAACTTGTCCCGTCCGAAGGCGGGAGATTTCACAGATTAACACAGATTAATACATATAGAAGAAAAAAATCCGTGTTAATCCCTATAATCTGTGGCTTGCATTTATTTAATAGAAAGAATGATTTTTTTTCAATTCAGGCCAACTTTTAAACGAATGGTATCCCGGATCTATCCGGGATGCTTTTTAATTTTACTAACGACTTCCTGTGGTTATAAGAAAGAACAGGTAATAGAAGTAAAAATTGCAAAAACGGTTCCTTCCATTTATATCAATGCAGGGGATAGTGGTTTTAGTAAACACCAGGATACAGTTTATCATCAGCAAAAATATTTTACCGGTTACCAGTTTGGCTTATATTCAAATAGTGATACAGCATTTGTCAATTCATATTTCAATGGAGTAGAAGAAGGCATACAAAAAAAATGGTATCCTGATAAACAATTGGCCGGTGAAAGATTTTACATCAACGGTAAGAAAGAAGGCATACACAAGGAATGGTGGCCAGATGGTAAACAGAAATTTATTTTTCAGGCAACCAATAATGAATATAACGGAGAATTCAACGAATGGTATGCTTCAGGTGTATTGGCCAAACAGTTTCATTATAGCAACGGGCAGGAGGAAGGAAGTGAACGGATGTGGTGGGATAATGGTACGGTAAGAGCTAACTATGTAATTCGAAAGGGGAAAAAATATGGCTTTATTGGATTAAAAACATGTGTCAATCCTTATGATTCGATCAGTAAAAAATAGTTTTTTTATTTTATTGATAGTACTGGTTGGTTGTAAAAGTAAACCGGCCATATCCGATATGCCGTTTATTAATAAACCCGATTATACACCGGAATGGATCAATAAAAATGATCCTGCTTATTCTTCTATACACCGCATACCGGCATTCTCCTTTACTGATCAGGAGGGAAAAACTATCACAGAAAAAACGGTGGATGGTAAGATCTATGTAGCTGATTTTATTTTTACAAGATGTGGCAGCATTTGTCCGAAGATGACAAAGAATATGGGTCTTATCCAGGAAAAATTTAAAGACAATGATAAGGTGTTATTGCTTTCACATTCTGTAACACCCGAAATGGACAGTGTGCCTGTTTTAAAAAAATATGCCGTGGAAAAAGGCGTTATCAGTGGCAAATGGCATTTACTTACCGGTAACCAGGACGATATTTACAGATTGGCTAAAAAAGAATATTATGCCGGAGATACCATCGGGTATTATCAAACCGGCAATGAATTTTTACACACCGAGAATTTTATCTTAATAGATAAGTTCAGAAGAATCAGGGGTGTGTACAATGGAACCCTTCCGCTGGAAGCCGAACGGCTGATGGATGATATTGCTACACTGCTGAAGGAAGATGAATGAATTTTTAAAACTACACTTTCTCTTTTCTTTTTTAAACATTACTGATTTTTCTACTAAACAAATTACATTCAATTAGTGTTTAATGCTCAATTCAGGAAGCCAGAAAATATTTCTTTAAAAAGGTAAAAAATAATAGCAAAAAAAGCGGTTTATACCGTTTATACTTCGTAGGCAGTACAAAAAAATTAAAGAATCATTTTTCTTTTACCACATAGGAATACAGGAAACAATAGGTTGACACATAGAGTCTTCTATGTGTTTTTCTTGTGTGTTTTATGTGTCTATTGTGGTTCAAAAATTGGGCATATTTAAGAACGATAATTGGTATTATTTCTTCTTATATTGTAACCATAATATACCACTGTGAGAAGATTTATCTGGAAAATGATCTTGAAAATAATGGGCTGGAAAACGGATGTTTTATTTCCTCCGGGGCTAAAAAAATGTATCATTATAGTAGCACCGCATACCTGTTGGCAGGATCTGATCATTGGACTGGCC
>JANMLJ010000021.1:0-7826 GCA_031372465.1 Chitinophagaceae bacterium
TTCATTGGTCAGAATAGTTTAAGAAATTGTAAACAGTATATGATGTAATTATTATTTGTAGTCTGAATTTTTTGAATACATTCTGGAAACATTTGTTTAATACTACGTTGTTGTGATTTTAATATTTAGTTCACATTGTACAGGCAATTTCGCAAAACAATTTTTGATTTCTCAACCAAACTAAGTTTTATGCTTAATTCAATTAACCGTCATTTTAAAAGGATCATTTTTACTTTACTGTTGCTTTCAGTGTCATGCCTTGCCATAGCGCAGCGGACAGTAGGCGGTAGAGTAACTGATGAAAACAAAAAACCCATAACAGGCGCTACAGTAACTGTGAAGGGAAAAAAAGTGCAAACTGTAACCGGGCCAGCCGGTGATTTTACCATTGAAGCTACCGGCGACGACTTTTTTATTATTACAAATGTGGGGTATCAGACTAAAGAAGTTAAAGGATCTGCCGCCTCCACTATCATACTATCTGTGGAATCACTTAACCTATCCGATGTTGTTGTAACTGCATTGGGTATAAAAAAGGATAAAAAAATAATTGGATATTCCACACAGGAAGTAAAGGGTTCAGATCTCGTTAAAGCAAGGGAGCCGAATCCTATTAACTCGTTGGTTGGAAAAGTATCCGGACTTACAGTTGGCGCCTCGGCAGAACTATTAGGAACCCCGCAAGTGTTGCTACGGGGTGGAAATATTAGTTTGTATGTAGTCGATGGTGTACCTATCAATTCAGATACATGGAATATCAGTCCGGATGATATTGAAAGTTATACAGTTCTTAAAGGGCCTGTTGCATCTGCTTTATATGGATATCGTGGCCAAAACGGAGCCATTATTATCAATACAAAAAAAGGCACTAAAGATAAACGGGGCTATTCTATTGAATATAACACCAGCACTATGATGAATAATGGTTTCATCGCATTACCAATGACGCAGGATTTATATGGTCCTGGTGATCATGGGCAATATAAATTTGTTGATGGTAAAGGTGCCGGTATTAATGATAATGATTATGATATTTGGGGCCCACGATTTGACGGCCAGTTAATTGAACAATATGATAGCCCTGTAGATCCTGTTACCGGTATCCGTTCTAAAACACCATGGACAGCAAGGGGAAAAGATAATTTAAAAAGGTTTATTCAGTCGGGTATATTATCTACCAACAATTTATCAGTATCCGCCAGTGGCGAAAAATATGATTTGCGTTTTTCTGTTGGACAAACGTATCAAAGGGGTTTAATACCAAACACCAGTTTAAATTCTACCAATTTTAATCTTGCTTCCACTTTAAAATTCAGCAAAAAGTTATCACTTGATGCTAATATTAATTTCAATAAACAATACACCGATAATATTCCTGATGTTAACTACGGACCAAATAGTGTTATTTATAATATAACCATCTGGGGTGCTGCCGACTGGAATATTGATGACATGAAAAATTACTGGCAACCAGGTAAAGAAGGTGTACAAAGCTTATATGCAGAGTATCAGCGGTACCATAATCCATACTTTATGAGTAAAGAATGGTTACGGGGTCATCATAAAAATGATATCTACGGATATGTTAGCTTAAACTATAAGGTTAATAATTTTCTTGAACTGATTGGCAGAAGTTCTATTACTACATATGATTTGACAAGAACTGAAAAAATGCCTTTTTCCGCACATCCTTACGGTCGTGAAGGTGGGTTGGGCGATTATCGGGAAGACAAGCGTTCCTTGTTTGAAAATAATACAGAAGTGATGCTGCGTTTTAAAGCACCTAAAATTGGTGATTTTTTAACTATTAATGGATTTGCAGGTGCTAATATGCGGACGTTTAATTATGCATCAAGTTATGTAACCACCGATTATTTAAATGTACCTAATGTATATGCATTTTCGAATAGCCGCAACCCGGTAAAAGCATACAGCTTTACATCTGATATGAGAGTGCCAAGCGCTTTTTACTCCATTGATTTTGCTTTGGGAAAATATGCGAATATCAATACTACGGGAAGAGTAGATAAACTATCTGCTTTAAAATCTGCAAATAATACGTTCTTCTATCCTTCATTAAATATAAGCAGCGTTGTATCGGATTATTTAAAAATACCTTCCGTAATTTCTTTTTTAAAGTTAAGAGCTTCATATGCACAAGTTAGAGGAGGTGGTTCATTTGTATCCGGTACAATTGGCGCCACACCCAACAATAGCTATCCTCTTGGCTATGGGGCAGAATATTCTTCTACATATGGCGGCCCCACTTATTCTTTTAATAGTGTGTACAATACTGGTACAGGTTATAATAATAGTACGGAAGCGAGGTTTACCAGCAACCTGGTAGATGAAAATGTAAAACCCGATAACAGGAGTAGTTTAGAAGCAGGGCTTGAGATGAAATTTTTTAAAAATAAATTTGGACTTGATGTGGCTTACTTTAATTATTCAGATGGCCCGCAGATTTTTAATAAACAAATTTCTGCTGCATCCGGCTATTCTAATTATACTATCAATGCTACTAAAACAAAAAAATCAGGAGTAGAAATTTCTCTTAGTGGTACACCCGTTAAATTATCGAATGGTTTTAGTTGGGATCTCTTACTAAACTGGTCAACATTTAAAGAAACGTATAAAGAATTACCTGCTGGTGTGTCAACACTTTTTAATTTTTATAAAGTTGGTAGTCGGGTAGATGAAGTTTATATCAGAAAATTTGCCCGCACCCCTGACGGACAAATTATTAATGATGGTGGCGGACGGCCAATCATTTCACCAGTTGCACAATTTGCCGGTTATGCAAGCCCTAAATGGGTTTGGGGCTTTAACAACAAATTAAATTACAAAAGCCTCTCATTAAGTTTTCAATTTGATGGCCGTGTTGGTGGCGTAATGGAAGACTATGTAAGAAAGAAAACTTTCCAGGGTGGCCGCCATATTGAAACAGTAGAAGGTGCATTTGGTGCTTCGAGGTATGATGATACCAAAGGGATAAAATCATATTTAGGCGAAGGGGTGCAGGTTTCCAACGCTGCTGCAATTGTTTTTGACCCTGTTACCGGTTTAATTACTAACTATTCTGCACTTCAGTTTGCAGCAAACGGAACCAAAACTTATGTGCAGGATTACATCAGCCGTGTAAACAGCATACCAGAGCCAAATATGATGAGCAAGAGTTATGTGAAATTAAGAGAGATAGTATTATCCTGGAACCTTCCTTCAAACATGCTTGGTAAATCGTTTATAAAAAATGCCAGTGTTTCCTTTGTAGCCCGTAATATATTATATTTTATGAAAGACAAAAGGTTTAAAGATGTAGATATAGACCAGTATCCCGGTAACCAGTCCAGCATCAACCTGCAAACACCAACCACCAGAAGCTATGGCATTAACCTGAATTTTGGTTTTTAACAAATTAAAACAACTACAATGAAAAAAATAGTATCCATACTTGCAGTAACTGCAACTATATTCATCACTTCGTGTAAAAAATCATTTGATACTTTACAGAATGATCCTAACAGACCAACCAGTGTTCCGGCCAACCTGATATTAAACAGCGTATTGTCAGATATTTACCAAAGCCCTTTTAGCCCAACTCAACGCTGGAACCAGTTTTATGCATGTAATTATGCTTATTATGGTGATCAGCAGTACACCTGGTCAGGTGTCTCATTTAATATTTATAATTCGCTAAAAAATGTAACTAAAATGGAAGAGGAAGCTGCAAAAAATTTAGCTTCTACTAATCCATATAGTGCATTAGGAAAATTTTTAAGGGCTTATCTGTTTTATAACCTGACTATGCAAACAGGAGATATTCCGGTAACAGAAGCGTTGAAATCTCTTGCAAATGTTTCACCGAAATACGATTCACAAAAAGATGTATTCAAACAAATATTGATTTGGTTGGAAGAAGCCAACAATGATATTAGTAGCATCATCACCAAAGGAGGTTACCTGCTGGCCAGTGATTTTTATTTCAATAATGATTTAACAAAATGGCGCAGGGCTGTTAATGCTTTTAAACTCCGGGTACTGACTCAGTTAAGTAAATTCGAAACAGATACTGATTTAAATATTAAAATTAAGTTTTCAGAAACTCTTTCCAATCCTTCAAAATATCCTTTGTTTACTGACATTTCTCAAAATATGCAGTATGTCTATAATGCACAGTATAATAAATATCCAACCAACCCGGAAAGTTTTGGTTTTGATGTTGCCCGTTACAATATGACATCTACCTATCTTAATAATTTAGTAACGCTTAAAGACCCCCGTACTTTTTATGTAGCTGAACCAGCGGCTGCTTTAGTAACAGCCGGGGCCGCCCCCAATAGTTTTGAAGCCTTTGCAGGTGCAGGTAGCGGGGAAGACCTTGCCACCATGAGTGCTAATGCAGGGCTGGGCAAATATTCTTTTATTAACCGTAAAAGATATTACAGCACTTTTACTGCAGAAAATTGTACACAAATAGGTTATGCTGAAATGTGTTTTAATATTGCGGAAGCCATTAACCGGGGATGGACTACTGGTATTGCTGAAGACTGGTATAAAAAGGGAATACAGGCAAGTATTGGTTTTTATGGTATTGTAAATGGAAGCAACAATGTTAGTTTTCAAAGACCGGGTGGTTCGTTAAGTGATTATAATGTTTATACCATTAATTATGATTGGGCAACGTATTATGCACAAACAACTGTGCAATATGCTGGAAATAATATTTCCGGATTAAACCAGATAGTAAACCAAAAATATCTGGCATTTTTTCAAAACAGCGGATGGGAAGCTTATTATAATTGGCGCCGTACGGGTATCCCTACCTTCCACACAGGGCCAGGCAATGGCAATAGTAACAGGGTGGCATTAAGATTCCAATATCCGAATGCTGAAAAAACAAATAATACTACAAATGTAAATGCAGCTATAAAAAGTCAGTATGGTGGTCTCGATGACATCAACGCAAAAATGTGGATTATTAAATAGATTAAATAATAAAGAGTCTCATGAAAAGCAGTCTCATGTGCAATCCGGCGAAGCTTGTCTAAGTTTCGCCTTTTTTTTCTTTAACTTCCTGTCTTAGAAAATATCCTTATGCAATTATCTCAACTTCGGATTTTAGGGCTGATACTGACAATTTCTGTTGCATTCAATGCTGTATCACAGACTAAAAAAATTAATATACTAACAGTACCTTCTGGTAACGAATATGCAGTGATCAATGAAAATGGAATATCTATTTTACCCAGCGGAAGATTTGTAACTCCCGCAGGGCAAACTATCCGCATTACCCACGACCCTTTTGGTCTGGCTATCTCTCCTGATGGAAGAAAAGCGGTGACTTTGCATAATGGAGTATTCAGCATTATAGATCTGGAAGCTATGAATCATACCAGAGTTCCCTCCTATGATGGGAAAATAGTTTCTCCCTTATCAAATGGTTCTTTTCTGGGAGTAGCTTTCTCCCCTGATTCAAAAACGGTTTTTCTAAGTGGTGGGGATAATGGAGCTGTCATCATTTACGATATTTCCACGTTGCAAAGGCTTGATTCTATTTCGCTGAATGGAAAAATTGGCGGGGAAGATTTTGAAGACAGCTTTACTTCCGATTTAGTATTGAATGAAAATAAAAATGAATTATTGGTATTAGATCGGGGCAACTTCAGAATGGTGCGGCTTGATCTGGCTACAAAAAAAATTACAGCTTCCATTCCGGCAGGTCGTCAGCCATTTGGTATTGCAATAAGCCCCGATAAAAAATTGGCTTTTATTGCCAACGTTGGTATGTACGCTTACCCGCTGGTTGAAGGAATGGATTCTACTAATTATAATTCGATGATGATTAACTGGCATCCGTATGGAGATAATACAAAAGCATCCATCGCGGGAACAGTGATTGATGGAAAAAAAATACCGGGAGTTGGTAGTCCTTCTTCACCTGAAGCCATGAGCGTATTTACTATTGACCTGGCTACTAATAAAGTGGTTGATAAATTTAAAACCGGTCACCAGGTAGGGCAAATGATTGAAGATGCGGAAGTAGTTGGTGGAGCCAGCCCCAACTCCATTGCAGTTGGTAAAAAATATGCGTATGTTACCAATGCCACCAACGATAATATTTCGGTGATTGATTACCAAACAAGAAAAATCATTTCACATATTCCCATTCGGGTTGATAAACGTATTGATAAATACCGTGGCTTGTTGCCTTTTGGCATCACTTTAAGCAAAGATGAGAAAACATTATATGTGGCGTTGCTTGGTTTTAATGCGGTAGCTGTAGTTGACGTTGCTACAAAACAAACAAAAGGGCTTATACCAACTGGCTGGGGCCCGGCAAGGGTGCAACTCAGTAAAGATGAAAAAGAAATGTACGTCATCAGTTGCCGTGGCTTAGGTGCAGGTCCCAATGGCGGAAAAGATTTTTTTAAACCAGTGCAGGGAACTTATATAGGTGATATACAATTAGCTACTTTTCAAAAAATACAACTACCGGATGCAAAGCAATTGACTGTTTATACCAAACAGACTATTAATAATACTATGCAGGCAGTGAGTGTAAATGATGATGTAAGGAATCCACTGCCTGCATTACCAAAACTCAGACAAAGCCCTATAAAATACGTAGTATATATTACTAAGGAAAACAGGACCTATGATGAAGTACTTGGACAAATGAAAACAGGCAAAGGCGATTTGACACTGGCGAGGTATGGAGTAAATGTAAATGTGTATGGTAAAAATGATACATTGAAAGTGGCCAATGCAGATGTGATGCCCAATCATACCAAAGTGGCAGGGGAATTTGCTTATTCAGATAATTTCTATTGCGATAGCGATGCATCTATTCACGGCCATCACTGGATGGTGGGAGTGATACCGAATGAATGGGTAGAAACAAACAGTAGTGTAAATAAAACTTCGAAAATATTTTCCAAAGCCTCTGGTCGTCGTTTTCCGGGCAGCACCGGAAGTATGGACCCGGAAGACTATGCAGAGATTGGTGGTTTGTGGGAAGCATTGGAAAGAAACAAGGTTTCCTTTTACAATTTTGGTGAAGCCAATGAAACAGCACATGTACGGGAAGAATGGAATGATACACTTACCGGTGCAGCACATGCGGTGATGGTGCCGATGCAAAAAGCGTTGTGGAATAAAACTTCACACAACTATGCAGGATACAATACTAATATTCCTGACCAGTTCCGAATGGAGCAGTTTGAAACTGAGTTTACCAAACTATGGATTGATGGAAAAAAAGAAATGCCCCGGTTGATAGCCATGCAGGTGCCAAACGATCATGGAGCTGGTGCAAGACCGGAAGATGGATATCCTTATGTTCATTCTTACATGGCAGACAATGATTTGGCAGTTGGCAGGATAGTACATTTTCTTTCCCGCACAAAATACTGGAAGAATATGCTGGTGATTGTTACGGAAGATGATCCGCAGGGTGGCGTAGATCATATTGATGCACATCGCAGTGTGTTAATGATGGCGGGGCCTTATGTAAAGAGAAATTATGTATCTCATACGCATGCCAACTTTGGCTCTATCCTCAAGGTGATTTATAATATTCTCAATATTAATTATGTGAATCAGTATGATGTAACGGCTTCTTTGCTAAGCGATTTTTTTACCAACAAACCTGATTACACTCCTTATAGTTTAGTAATGCCGGATAAAAGAGTGTTTGATCCGCAAAAAGCGATGAACCGGTACAATAAAAATATTGATTGGAAAAAAATTCAACAAGGACCGAAGATGGATGATGAAGGAGTACAAAGGACGGATCATTATAAACAAAAATTAAATTAACGGCTATG
>JANMLJ010000038.1:0-1517 GCA_031372465.1 Chitinophagaceae bacterium
TTTACTATAACCGGCATATGTTAACAACAGTTAACACTCGCTGCCATTAATCGCTGAAGCAATCCTTTGAACACAATTCGCTAGGAGGCAGGTGTAACCTTTTCTACTTTTATTCCGTCAAATTACTAAAAGAAGAAAAAAGCATATTGCCGGACAGGCAGTCAGCTGAAAAAATTAATAATAATAAAAATAAACAAATGAAAAAGATGATTTTAACACTGGCAATTGTAGTGAGCACTGTTTGTGCTTTTGCCGGCGATTCAAATGTAAACCAACAGGTATTGGATGCTTTTAAAACAGAATTTTCTACAGCTAAGGAAGTAGAATGGTCTGTTGCAGCAAATTATTACAAGGCAACATTTAATTACAATGGTAAGTATGTGTTTGCTTATTATAATGAAATCGGAGAATTACTGGGTCTTACCCGTTATATAAGCCCATCTGACCTGCCACTTAGTTTACAAAATAACCTGAAAAAAAACTATGAAAACTTTTGGGTGAGTGATTTATTTGAAGCATCTAAAAATGAAAGCACCAATTATTATATTACGCTTGAAAACGCAGATACAAAAATTATACTGAAGTCTTCAGAAAATAAATGGGAATCATTTAGTAAAATTAAAAAATCTTAATAGTGCTACTTCGCTAAACGATATTGTGTAACTAAGTTTTGGTGTGTGGTAAAATAAACCCCGATCCCGCTTTTGCAGGACGGGGTTTTATCTTTTTATCTAAAAATGTTATTGAATATTATTTACCGTTAATTTCATTAACAACCATCACCGCAAATCTCCAAAGGAGTCCTTCGGACACAATTAGCTTGACATGGCTGCTGATTAATAATATTTTTATAGGGTAGATCAACAATCATTAACTATTAAACCTTAAGCCATGAAAAAAATTATTATTTTATTTTCTTTACTCCTGACAACAGGTTTGTCAGTAGTATTTGCCAATGAAAAAGTAAATCCTGATCAAAAGACATTAGATAGATTTAAAAAAGAATTTATAGCTGCACAAAGTGTAACCTGGGAAAAGCAGGACGATTTTGACAAAGCAACTTTCCTGCTGTCAGGACATCGTGTAATTGCCTGGTTCAACACTACTGGTCAGCTGGAAGGTAGTATCAGGGATATATTCTTTGATCAGTTACCACTTGCTGTTATGACATCAGTTGATAAACGTTTTGCAGAAGCTGTTATTTATAGCGTAAGAGAAATTACCAAGAATGAATTAACTTCTTACAGTATAACGCTGGAAGCAAAAAATAAAAAATATACAGTCAAAGTTGGCTCATCGGGTACTATTGATGAAGTAGAGAAGGTGTCAAAGTAATTTTTTGGCGATAATCAATTCAAAAGAAGCTGCCCCAAAAGTCAATTCAAGAATAAATGCCGGTAAGGCGATAAGACGGTAAGTATTGAAATTCAACTCCTATTTTCTTCCAGACTTTCCGTCTTCCCGGCAATATTTAGCTTTTAAGAAAGCCTGGATCAAGTTCAGCCGCCCTGGCATAC
>JANMLJ010000040.1:0-4142 GCA_031372465.1 Chitinophagaceae bacterium
CGACGAAATAAGACTAATGGATCTTAAAACATTGGAAAGCAAAACCGTTGTAAAAGAGGAGATTTGGGGTTTTCAAAACAGTAACCCCGGCTTTTCACCTAATGATGAGTATGTTGTATTTACCGCATACCGGAATTTTGAACAGGATATTTTAATTTATACTATAAAAGAAAATAAAAGCACCAACCTGACCAACACCGGTATTACAGAAGCTGATCCGGTCTGGTCGCCCGATGGCAAGTATATTTATTTTACCTCTCAACGACTGAAACCATCTTATCCCTTTGGTATGCCCAATGCTAAAGTGTACCGGGTGCCACTGGAAAAATTGGACGAGCCCTATCGAATTGACAAATACAATGAATTATTTAAAGAAGAAAAAAAAGACACTTCAAAAAAAGCAACTCCTTCCAATACTGCAAATGATAATAAACCTATTACTATTGATGCGGGTGGTATCATGGAAAGATTGGAACAGATAAGTCCTTCGTTTGGCGCTCAATTCCTGCAGGCTGTTTATCAGAAAGGAGAAAAGACAACTGTATTATACACCAGTAATCACAGCGAAGGAAAAAATGCATTATGGAAAACAGTGATAGAGCCTTTTGAAGCCAATAAAACAGAAAAAATTGCAGGCACCGACAACAGTTTCAATTTTGATATTACAGAAGTGAATGATAAGCAGTATGTATTGTACAATGGTACCATCAATAAACTAAACCTCGAAGGCAATAAAACTGATCCTATCAGTATCAGCTATACTTTCCGCAGAAATCTTTCGGAAGAATTCGGCCAGATGTTTGAAGAAGCATGGGCACAAATGGAAGAAAACTTCTATGATGAAAAATTTCATGGGCTTAACTGGAAAAAAACAAAAGAATATTACCAGCAATTTGTTGTCCATCTGAATAACCGTGCCGATATGCGGTTACTGCTGAACGATATGCTGGGCGAACTCAATTCATCACACCAGGGATTTGGTACTAATGGGGATGATGAAACGATTGTCTTGCAAAACCGGACCATGGAAACCGGTGTTATTTTTGAAGAAACGGATCCTTACAAAGTGAAATATGTTGTCAGACGTTCAGCAGCAGATAAAAAGGGTATAGATATTAAACCGGGAGATGTACTGGTAAAAGTGAATGATGAAACGGTGAGTACAGTAACAGACCGTAATTATTATTTCACCCGGCCTTCATTGGACAAAGAGTTAAAACTTACATTCAGCAGGGCAGGACAAATGAATAATGTAAAAGTTCATCCACAGGCAAGTTTAGCTAACAACCTGTATGATGAATGGATCGATAATAACCAGAAAAGAGTAGATGAAAAAAGCAAGGGCAGAGTTGCCTATGGGTATATGAAGAATATGGGACTGGGAGAATTGGATCAGTTTATCATAGATATGACGCAGGAATTAATTACTAAAGATGCCCTGATACTTGACCTTCGTTATAATACCGGCGGCAATGTACATGATGAAGTATTGAAATTTCTGTCGCAGCGTTCTTACCTGCAATGGAAATACCGGGAAGGAAAACTGGCTCCTCAATCAAATTTTTCGCCCAGTGATAAACCCATTATTTTATTGACCAATGAACAATCATTAAGCGATGCAGAAATGACGGCACAGGGTTTTAAAGCATTGAAACTGGGAAAAATTGTTGGCAACGAAACCTATCGCTGGATCATTTTCACCAGCGGAGTTACACTCGTAGATGGCTCTTCTGTCCGTATGCCGGCCTGGGGTTGTTTTAGTCTTGATGGAAAAGACATTGAAGCAACCGGGGTGCAACCGGATATTTTAGTGATCAATAGTTTCGACGACAAGCTCTCCGGCAGAGACCCGCAGCTGGACAGGGCTATTGAAGAAATACTTAAAAAAATGTAGCAATCGTATAACCATTGTTTATTGCTGATATAACTGAAATAGCCTTTTTCGGTTTGTTTTTCGGCAAAAAGGTTCTTAGTTAAGACAATATTCCTTTCGATAAGTAAGAAAGATCAACACAAGCAATTTTTCTCGCTGCCTTTCTTTATTTTCGTCAATCGCCATATTTTAATCTATTTTATAAATAAAGTTTATGAGGAAATTTTTACTTCTTCTTTATACAATTTTTTCTTTCTCAATAATTAATGCACAGGTAAGTGATGAAGATGCAGCTATTGCCAAAAAATTAATTACAAAGAATAGTGCTCTTATAGGTTTGTCAGCGGAAGATCTGCAGAATGTATTGATATCTTCTACCTATAAAACGGTTGATGGTTTGCAAATGGTTTATCTCCAGCAAAGTTATTTAGGCATTCCCGTTTATAACCAACTACAGGTATTGGCATTTCAACAGGAGAAATTAGTATCTAATGCAGGTGGCCGCATACCCAATATTCAAAAATTAATAAAAGGAAATAATAGATTGCCGGCAGTAAGTGTAGTTACTGCCCTGCAAACAGCCCTGCTGGATGCTAAAGCAACAGCACTTGAAGCAGCTGTTCCTATTTATACTTCTATTGACGGGCATAAGTTTGAATTTGGAAAATTAGGTGCAACTACAGAGAACATTAAAGCAGATTTATTATGGTACCCCATTGAAGGGAAAAATGAAGTTCGCCAGGTATGGCAGGTGTTCATTACACCAAGGGGCGCTGCAGATTATTGGTTGATCAGGGTAGATGCCAATACGAATACAGTTGTTGACCGAACCAATCTAACTATTACCTGCAATTGGAATCAACAGGGCCATTCAGTTGAAAACCATTTAAAAGAAAATCATTCAGCAACTAAAACGGGTAATTACGTAATTCAAAAACCGGAAAAGGTATGGAAAGTACGTCCGGATATTATTTCTTCGATTATTTATCGTGTTATAAAATACCCTGCTGAAAGTCCAACTCACCCTGGTGGTACTCCTGCTATTCATACAGATCCCTGGCTGATGGCCGGTGCACCGGCAGCTTCATTGGGCTGGCATGATGATGGCACTGTTTTGCATGACAGTACAAGAGGCAATAATGTATGGGCACAGGAAGACAGGGATGCCAGTAACGCTACATTTGGAAAAACGGCTCCGTCCACAACCCCACAACCAACACTTACATTAGATTATGTATATGACTTTTCAAAAGAACCAGCCGATCCAACAAGTGATAACCAGAAATTCGCTATCACCAACTTATTTTACTGGAATAATATCATACATGATATCGCCTATTTATATGGATTCAATGAGCCTACCGGAAATTTTCAGAATAGTAACCAGGGGCGGGGCGGTGCCGGCAATGATTATGTAATTGCTGATGCACAGGATGCTTCCGGTAATAATAATGCTAATTTTTCTACCGGGGTTGATGGTGCAAGACCAAGAATGCAGATGTTTTTATGGACAGCACCTAATCCGGACAGAGATGGAGATATGGATAACAGTATTGTTGTACACGAATATGCACATGGTATCAGTAACAGGTACACAGGTGGTCCCGCAACTGCTTCCTGCCTGGGTAATGCAGAGCAGGGTGGCGAAGGATGGAGTGATTATTTTGCATTAATGTCCACTACCAACTGGGCAACAGCTACAATAAACGACGGAACGATCAGAAGAGGTATGGGAACCTATGCGGCCAACCAGGCACCAACGGGAACGGGTATACGAAGATTTCCTTACTCCACTGATATGTCCATTTATCCGCTGACCTATGCTAATATGCCGGGCTCAGTAGTTCCACACGGCACTGGTGAAATATGGTGTATGATGCTTTGGGAAATGACCTGGGAAATTATCAAACAGGATAATGCTATTAATTCCAACCTCTTTAATCCCGGACCAACTGCCTCTATGATTGGAAACAGCTCAGCGCTTAAATTGGTTTCTGAAGGAATGCGCCTGCAACCCTGTAATCCAGGTTATGTAGATGCAAGGAATGCAATTCTAAGAGCGGATACATTATTATTTAATAAAAAATATAGCTGTTCTATCTGGAAAGCTTTTGCTAAAAGAGGATTGGGCAGGTTTGCTTCCCAGGGATCTGCAGGTAGTGCTACGGATGGTACGCCAGATTTTACGGTAGATGCCAGTGGATTCGTATTGACAGAAAATATATCACAGGTACCCGAAGGACAAAATGTAACATATACTAATACGATA
>JANMLJ010000136.1:0-6433 GCA_031372465.1 Chitinophagaceae bacterium
AGAACACCAATAATCCACTCCCGATTTGTACATGAATTTTACCGTCAATAGTTACACTTGCTGTGGCCACCCGCTGTATTACTGTCCGCATATTGGTTACTTGTTTCTGGATACTAGCTTCTAGATTTTAGATACTAGAACATGGAAAAGATAATTTCAATTCTTTAATGAGTAGTATCTTTGAATGAATTTTACCAGTAACCAGTAACCAGTAACCAGTAACCAGTAACCAGTAACCAGTAACCAGCATCCAGCATCCAGTAACCAGCATCCAGCATCTAACACAATGATTGACGTAATTAAAGAAATAGTATTTCAAACCACCCGAAGCGGCGGCAAAGGTGGCCAAAACGTAAACAAAGTAGAAACAGCGGTTATCGCTTCATTTCATATTGATTTATCCTTATTGCTGAGTGATGAACAAAAAAGGATACTCAAAGAAAAATTATCAAACCGAATAAGTACAGATGGTTTTTTGAAAGTAAAATCCCAGACCCACCGGACACAATTAGCCAACAAACAAGAATCCGTTGAAAAAATAAATGATCTGATAAAAAGAGCATTGGAAAAGAAAAAAGCCCGGATAATAACCAAAGCTTCTAAAGGTTCCATTGAAAGAAGACTGGAAGCAAAGAAAATAAAAGCAACTATTAAATCAGGCCGGCAAAAATTAAACTATAATAGCTACTAAAAGCATTTCCGTATTAAATGGTCAGACGGAGACCGTCAGACCATTTAAAAAATCGTAAATTAGCTGTTCAATTGAACCCTGTGCGAAAAAGCCTTTTGACCATATCTATTTTTTTGAGTATAGTCATTCTTTTTCCCTGCCTGATAGGAGCTTGTAAAAAAAATCAGCCGACAAATGATGTTCAATTATTACAACAGGAAACTCCAAATGGATTTCCACCTCCGGTGTACACTTTCCCCGATAATCCTTTAAGCCAGGAAGGATTTGAATTGGGCCGGAAATTATTTTATGATGGCCGTCTTTCTATAGACAATGAACATCCCTGCTCCTCCTGTCACCAGCAAACAGGAGCATTTGGTACATTTGAACATGATAGAAGTCACGGTGTTTTCGATTCACATACCCTGCGCAATGCACCAACGCTTTTCAATCTTGCCTGGAACACCCGTTTTCATTGGGATGGAGAATTTACTTCCCTGGTTGATGCAATTGCACAACCCATCAACGGACATATTGAAATGGGTGAAACCTTTGAAGGTATTATCAAAAAAATAAAAGATGATAAAGAATACCAGGAATTATTTAAGAAAGTTTTCGGCTATCCTTTTATACGGCCTGAAAATATATTGAAAGCATTAGCCCAGTTTACCGGTTTTATGGTTTCGGCCAATTCAAAATATGACCGAACTAAAAAAGGGACAGATATGTTTACGATACAGGAAGAAAGGGGTTACCAATTATTCAAAGCAAAATGTGCCACCTGTCACCCGGAACCAATGTTTACTGATTATAGTATCCGTAATATCGGTTTGCCAATAGATAATCTTTTAAAAGATTATGGAAGATTCAGCGTTACCGGCAAAAAAGAAGATTCATTAAAATTTAAAGTGCCCACGATTCGCAACGTGTCTATTTCTTCAAATTATATGCACGACGGGCGATTTAATACATTGCAGCAATGTATTAATCATTACCGCAGCGGTATTCAACAAAGCACCACACTCGATCCGCTGTTGACTGCCGGAATTATATTGACCAATATAGAAGCAAATGACCTGATAGTTTTTCTCCGCACATTAACGGATTCTGCATTTTTAAAAGACCCGAGATTTCAGCAACCCCAATAAGATTAGTCCTTCTTTCTTTTACCCTTTAACGTTTCAAGGTTTAGTTTCTCAGTTTCAATATCCTTAATAGTATCATCCTGCATTTTTGAATTTGCCATTAATTTATTTTCCAGTTCAAGTTTATCATTCTGCAGGGATTTTAATTTCTTTTCTGCTTTGGCCACCATTTCTTCTTTTGCTATTATCAGTAACTCCAGATTAGCCGCTTCAATATCGGGTAACATATTATTTAAAAATGATTTAGCCCGGCCAATATCATACGCATCCATTTTATCCATTGCATTTCCACCTTCTTTATTCATAAGTAAATAAAGAATGGCTTCTTCATTTTCCTTTCGGCTCTTTCGTTCAACTTTAATTATATAATCGATTTTATCAATACTGATATCAGTGATATATGCATTCTTATATACAAGAAAACCTTTGTCCCGGTTCAATATTCCTTTTTCCTCTTTCGCATGATATCCTAATTTTTCCATTCGCTGAATAATGGCGTTCTCTACTGCTTTTGATGGGTAAGAATAGTCTATCAATATAGCTGCCTGTTTTTTCTTATCATACTGAGCAGTGCCTTCATATGCCTGGGCTGTTGCAATTGCTGAAATTGTTACTAAACTTATGATCAGTAAATTGATCTTTTTCATATGTTTATTTTTAATTTTTATTAGCCACATGGAATTCTCCAAATAATCATGACCTTTTGGTCCCGACATAAGTGGGAGGGCTAATTTCATACTTCTTCCTTTTAGCCGATAAAGATACTGCAACAGCCAAAAGAGTTGCAATTGTCTTAAATTAAGATCCTATAAAAGACCAAATTCGTTTTTTGACATTGCAAGGACTATTTTTGTCCTGCTTTGCAAAAGCAAGTCTCCGATTTTCTGCCGGGTAATGCTTTAAGAGGCAAAATAAAATCTCCTGATCCTTTGAGCGATTTAAAAAAACTGGCTGGACAAACATTGTGGTATGGTGTACCTACCATTGCCAGTCGGTTTTTGGGTTACCTGATGAACCTGACACTCCCGCTTATTTTTGCACAGCCTTCCAAAACCGCCGACCTTACTCAGGTATATGCTATCATACCTTTTCTAAGTATATTATTTACCTACGGCCTGGAAACTGCTTACTTTCGTTTTTCACAGGAGATAGATCAAAAAA
Source organism: Chitinophagaceae bacterium (assembly GCA_031372465.1). Taxonomy (GTDB): domain Bacteria; phylum Bacteroidota; class Bacteroidia; order Chitinophagales; family Chitinophagaceae; genus JJ008. The sequence goes on from JANMLJ010000136.1 coordinate 2,977, forward strand.
AATTATATAATACCCTTTCGGTTTCACTGATAGGCTCCACTATTCTTTTTACTGCACTGCTTATTATCTTTAAAGGCACATTGGCAGACTGGGCCAACCTTGACAAACACACGCAATATATTAACTGGATGGCAGGTATCATCTTTTTTGATACCATCAGCACATTGGCCTTTGCAAGATTGCGGCAGGAGAACCGGCCAAAACGTTATGCATTTGCAAGGTTATCCAGTGTTTTGATGAATATTATCGTAGTGGTAATATTTATGGGCATTATTCCAAAATACCTACACAATCATCCTGATAGTTTTTTGAAAAATATTTACGCCGGCAAGGATTCAGGTATTATTTATTACCTCATTGGAAATTTTTGCGGCAGCGTTCTTACTTTTATTATTCTGCGAAAAGAATTCAGCCAGATACATTTCAATTTTGATGCAGCCATCTGGAAAAAAGTGATGCGATATTCTTACCCGCTTATTATAGTAGGTATGGGAGGCATCATCAATGATATGCTCAGCCGGTTGATTTATCAGCATGTAGTGAACTTACCAGAAGAGCAGGCCAAACATGAATTGGGCGTATTTGCCAATATCATCCGTCTGTCAATTTTAATTACTATAGCTATTCAGGCTTTTCGGATGGCGGCTGAACCCTTTTTCTTTAAACGCAGTAATGAAGAAAATGCCCCGAAAACCTATGCCAGGGTGATGAAATTTTTTATACTGGTATGTTGCTTTCTATTTCTCGGCATCAGCCTTTATATTGATGTAGTGAAATGGTTTTTCTTATCTATTCACCGGGCTGAGTGGACAGAAGGCTTGTATGTAGTACCACTTTTTGCAATGGCCAATATCTTTCTTGGAATCTACTATAACCTGAGCATCTGGTACAAACTGACCAATAAAAATATGATGGGAGCTGCCATTACTATTGCCGGTGCCATCCTTACTATAGCTCTCAATATATTATTGATTCCAAAATTTCATTATCTCGGTGCTGCTATAGCAACTTTTTGTTGCTACTTATTTATGATGATAACCAGTTATTGGCTGGGACAAAAACATTATCCGGTACCTTATGCAAAGAAAAAACTAATGGCCTACCTGGTGCTGGTAGTACTTATTTATTTAACACATCGTGGTTTAATATCTTTATGGGATAACCGTTGGTTTAATTTGGGAATAGCTACTTTCTTATTTGGCTTCTTTACCTGGTTTGTAGGTAAAATCGAGAGAAAAGAATTAGAAAAAATACCCTTCCTCCAAAAAATTTTAAGCCCAAAAAAAGTTTAATTTATTTTTACAAACGGGTTATTCTTTTTCTCAAGCCCAACCGTCGTCACCGGCCCATGCCCGGAATACACTTTTGTTTCATCTGGTAAGGTAAAAAACTGTGTTTGGATACTATTAATTAATGTTTTCATATTTCCGCCTGGCAAATCAGTTCTTCCAACACTGCCATAAAAAAGTACATCCCCACCAATAATAAAGCCACCGGCTTTATGGTAAAAAGAGATACTTCCGGGTGAATGACCTGGGGTGAACCGGATTTCAAGCCGATTGCTATCCTCTTCATTTTCGCCAATTTTAATATAATTTCCTTCCTTCAAATAAACCAACGGTCCATTATAGTTGTCAAACGGCAATTGGTACATTATTCCTGATTGAGGGGCAAAATCAAGTAACGGCTTCTCTTTTTCATGCAGGTGCAGGGTCAGGCCCCAGGTGTCATGTACAAATTTGTTTCCGAAAACATGGTCAAGATGGCAATGTGTGTTAAGCAGCAAAACAGGAGTCAGACCGGTTTTCTCTATAACCGTTTTTAATTCGTCCCTTTCCTCCGGAAAATAACATCCCGGATCTATAATGCAACACTGCTTTTGTTCGTTATATAAAATATAGGTATTCTCCTGAACGGGACTAAAAGTGAATGTCTTAACAGCTAACATGGATGGATATTTCGTACTTTTAAAATAAAATCAGTTTTGGAAGATTTTGAGGAAATAAAGATAAATAAAACCTCACACGGATATTGTTACTTTTTTACGGAACTTTCCTTTCATTTTTTGAAGGAGTAGAGTGCAGACTCTCCGTCAAAAATGAATCAAGTTCAGGTAAGTTTGCTTTACTATAAAAGGATAATTGAATTACCAAATAATGATGAAGTGTCTGACATCACTTGTAGTGAACCGTGTAGTTGTTACTGAAAAAAATAATTAGCGATTAGAAACTGTAAATAGATTTATGAAGAAAGTATTAAACCTGGTTGCCTGCCTTTCCCTTTTCCTAACGCTGGAAACTGCAGCACAAGTGAACACTGTAGAATTTGGTAAGAACAGGGTTCAATACCAGAAATTTAAATGGAAATTTTACCAGACAGATAATTTCAATACCTACTTCAGCCAGGATGGCCTCGGGCTTGGAAAGTATGTAGCCCAGATTGCTGAATTGGAATTGCCGGGTATAGAAGAATTTGTAGAATTTGGTTTACAACGCCGTATCAACATTGTAGTGTATAATAATTATGATGAAATGCAGCAGTCTAATATCGGGTTGGGTATTGACTGGCAAAACACCGGTGGTGTTACCAAATTAGTTAACAACAAAATGATCGTTTACTTTGATGGTAATCACGATAATCTTCGCCGCCAGATAAGACAGGGTATCGCACAAGTTTTGGTTGACAATGTACTATTTGGTGATGACCTGGGTGAATTTGCTGCCAACCAGGCACTGTTGGATTTACCAAAATGGCTGACAGATGGATATATTGAATATGCAGCTGAAAACTGGAGTACTTCACTGGATGACGATCTGCGTTCTTCTATGTTAGGAGGTGATTATAAGACTTTCTATCATTTTGCTTTTAAAAAACCATTGCTGGCCGGTCATTCTTTCTGGAAATACATAGCTGATAAATATGGTAAAAACAAAACCACTTATTTTCTTTACCTGGCCCGCATTTACCGGAACCTGAACAATGCTTCTAATAAATTAGCGAAGAAGAAATTTAAAACATTACTGCAGGATTTTATGGTGGATGTGCAACAGCAGTATTTTAAAGACGTACGTGGCCGGCGTAACTCACCAAAAGGGCAACTATCATTAACAGAAGAAATAGGTAAGAAAGATTTTATCCGCTTCAATGCAAACCCGATTCCAAAGAATTTTAGCTATGCCGTTGTTGAATTTAAACAAGGCCGCTATCAGGTAGTTCTGATGGAAAATTTTGTTAGCAAGAAAGTATTATTAAAACTGGGTGTCAGAACAAGAGAAGACCTTAAACATCCCAATTATCCGTTGCTGGCCTGGGACGGCAAAGGAACCAGGCTGGCCGTACTTTATAATGATGAGGGAAAAACAAAGTTTTTTGTATATGACCTGGTAAACCATACCAAACTCTGGAAACAGGAAATTGATAAGTTTGATCAGATACAGGATATGAAATATATGCTTGA
>JANMLJ010000072.1:0-7415 GCA_031372465.1 Chitinophagaceae bacterium
TGTGTGATGAGTATTTAAGATTGGCTTATCATGGTTTAAGAGCAAAGGATAAAAGTTTTAATGCAACGATGATAACGGATTATGATGAGAGTATTGGAAAAATCAATGTCATTCCGCAGGATATTGGAAGGGTGATATTGAATTTAATCAATAATGCTTTTTATGCGGCCCCCTCCAAAGGAGTCCTTTCGGACCTGCCCCCCGCAAGGGGGTTCTTAGACCCCGATTATAAACATAATCCGACAGTTTGGGTAAGTACAAAACGTATTAACACCCCTTTAGATTCCCGAGCAGAGCGAAGAGAAGGAACGGAGTTCGGGGGCGTGTTGATTTCAGTTGGGGATAACGGCCCAGGCATTCCACAAAAAATACTCGACAAAATATTTCAACCCTTCTTCACCACCAAACCCACCGGGCAGGGAACGGGATTGGGTTTATCATTGAGCTATGATATTGTAAAAGCGCATGGCGGGGAACTTAAAGTAGAAACTAAAGAAGGAGAGGGAAGTGAGTTTATTATTCAATTACCAATGTTTTAAAATTTCAAATATGGATCAACATATAGCAGTCACAGAATCTCTTCTTGCAGAAATAATCGGAAAAATTGATGAATTAAATAATCAGGCCTGGGCAGTACACATAACACAACCAAACCAGGCACTGGAATTAAGTAGTGAAGCAAAAAAACTTTCTGATGAACATTCATATCAGAAAGGATTGGCCTATGCTATACGTAACATGGGGGTGAGTCATCGTTATCTGTCAAACCTGGAAACTGCCATAACTCTTTCTTTCGAGGCGCTGAAAATATTTCAAGATATTGGTGACAAAAAAGGAGAAGCACAGGCCTATGTTTCTATTGGAGCTATTTATTATTACATGGGGGATTATGAAAGGAGCACGGATTTTTGCTTAAAGGGATTGCACTACAGTGAAGAAACAGGAGATACAGAAGTATTGGCGTATGCTTATAATGGGGTAGGGTATAATTACGGTGTAATATTTGGTGATCACGAAAAAGGTTTGCAATTTCTTGAAAAAGCATTGTCACTGAGCAAGGTTCTTGGAACTTCAAATGATCTTCAGCCAAGAGTTCTTGACAGCATTGCTGAGATTTATATGAACAGCGGTCAAATGGAAAAAGCATACGAAGCTTCCCTTGAATGTCTTCGGTTAAGTGAGCTATCCGGACAAAAAATTATGAAAGGAGATGCCCTCTATACACTTGGCCTTCATTTTCTAAAACAAAACAAACTCGGAGAATCAACAGCATATTTTCAAAAAAGTTTATCTAACAGCCGGGAGATTAGTTATAAAGTTGGTGAGGCAGACTGCCTGTTGCATTTGGGAAAAGTATCCCTCCTGCAGCATGATAGGGAAAAAGCAAAAGCATATTTTATTGAGTCGCTTGTAGTTGCAGAAGAAATAAAAGCAAAAGCACTCATCTACCAGGCGCATGAAGTATTGTCTGAATTATATGAAGGTGAAGAGGATATTAAATCTTTTGTAAAACATTTTAAGCTTTATCATAAATACAAATATGAAGTAATAAAAGATGAACAGGAAACCAGGCAAAAATACCTGAGCATACAGTTCGAAATTGAGAAGTTGCAGAAAGAAGCAGAGATCAACCGTCTCACCAATGTGGTAATGAAGGAAAAGAATGAAGAACTGGAAAAGAAAACAGATGAGTTGGAACAATCTTATAATAGTGTATCTGTTTTGAGTAAGATCGGCCGGGATATTACATCTACACTTGATCTTGATACCATTTTAAACACAGTATATGAAAATGTAAACCAACTGATGGATGCTACAATTTTCGGTATTGGAATCTATAAACACGAAGAGGCTCTGATTGAATACCGTCTGTCGATTGAGGAGGGGAAACGTTATCAGCCTTATCAGCGGGAAATGAGCGACAAGAGTCAGTTGGCTGTTTGGTGTATTGAAAACAATAAAGAAGTTTTCATTAATGATATACAAGAAGAATTTTCAAATTTTCTGAATCATATCGATTACACTGTTCCGGCTTCCATGATTCTTGAAGATGGCAGTATTCCGAAAAATCCCCATTCACTTGTTTATCTCCCACTGCAGGTGAAAGATAAAATTATTGGTCTCATCTCGGTTCAGTCATATAAAAAGAATGCATATTCACTGCATCACCTGGATATTCTTAAAACATTGGCTTCTTATACATCAGCGGCTTTATATAATGCAAGATCATTTGAATCGCTTCAGAATGCATTGAATGAACTTAAATTAACACAAGAACAACTCATCCAATCAGAAAAAATGGCTAGCCTGGGTGAACTCACTGCGGGTATTGCCCATGAGATTCAGAACCCGTTGAACTTCGTGAATAATTTTTCGGACGTGAACCAGGAATTGCTGGTGGAAATGAAAGATGAATTAGAGAAAGGCAATTTAGAAGATGTAAAACAAATTGCCGATGATGTTATCGCCAATGAACAGAAAATAAATCATCATGGCAATAGAGCTGCTGACATTGTAAAAGGAATGTTGCAACATAGCAGAAGCAGCAGTGGTATAAAAAAACCAACGGATATCAATGCGTTGTGTGATGAATATTTAAGATTATCCTATCATGGCTTGCGTGCAAAAGACAAATCATTTAATGCAACGATGATAACGGATTTTGATGAAAGTATTGGTAAGATCAATATTATTCCGCAGGATATAGGAAGAGTGATTTTGAATTTGATTAACAATGCTTTTTATGCGGTCGGCGACAAGAAAAAAAGCCCCCATCCCCTAAAGGGGGGCGAAGAATACGAACCTTTAGTAACTGTTTCAACTAAACGACTTGGCTCCCCTTTAGGGGATGGGGGCAGCGTTGAAATTCGGGTTGCTGACAATGGGGGCGGCATTCCACAAAAAATACTCGACAAAATATTTCAACCTTTCTTCACCACCAAGCCAACCGGGCAGGGTACAGGATTGGGATTATCATTAAGTTATGATATTGTAAAGGCACATGGTGGGGAGATAAAAGTTAATACAAAAGAAAATGAGGGCTTGTCCGCCGAATCCGCCGCGGCGGAGCAGGCGGGAACGGAGTTTATTATTCAATTACCAATTATCTGAATCACTGATTAAAAAGATTAATAGATTATACAGATGAACAATAAAATGAAATCAGTGAAATCCATCAGTCCGTGCGAATTCCCGCCTGAATGGCTTAGTCGGACAGGTGTGATTCAGATAATCTATGATATTGTAAAAGCTCCTGGTAGGGTCCCGGTAGCTACCGTGTTGAAAGTGGAAACAAAAGAAGGGGAAGGAACAGATTTTAACATTGTATTGCCCCTTTAAGCAATACAGATTTATAGATAGAAGAAGAAATAAAAATATCGTTCGACAGAAAACAACTTTATAGTATGAAAAAATTACTTGGCTGCTTATTTATTGCCTGTAGTGTAATGCACTCTTATGCACAAAATCCTTTTGCCCGTTATAAAGTGGAGCATTACGATTCAAAGAACGGGATGCCCAATGATTTTGTGATGAACACTTACCAGACAAAAGATGGCTTTATCTGGTTGAACAGCTATTCAGGATATATCCGCTTTGACGGTAAACAATTTGTCACATTCAATTCAAACAATAATTCGGTTTTTAAAGCTGACAACAGTAACAGCCTTTTTACTGAAAGTGAAGACAGCACGCTATGGTTTCCTACGCAGGGCTCCGGGTTATTGGCGTTTAAAAAGGGCCGCTTTACTCCTTACCTGCAGGATTATGCCTCGCTTCAGTTGACAGGTAAAACCAACAACCAGGAGTTGATATTGAGTACCGGCGAGTTAGGCTCAACCGGGAGGTTAATTGTATTCAATCCGAAAACAGGAAAACATTTTATAATTCAGCGGAAAGAGTACCCTCAATACAGTGACTTTCCCATGTCTGTCAACGCTGCTGCAAGTGCTGAATGGAATATTAAAAACTACAGGGCATATCATAAAGAAAAAAATGGCGAATGGCAGTTAGTAGGCTTAGCGGAAGGCCTTTCGCCGGAGATATTCGTTGGCAGTATTTACAAAGACAGTAAACAAAGAACCTGGGTTACCTCTTCCAATGGTATTTTTTTATGGAATGGAAATCAGTTTAAATATTTTCCGGGTATGGAAAATGTAGTGGTACCTACACCCAATCCCAGTTTAGCATATATGGCCGAAGATGCGGAGCATGGTCTTTGGGTTTCTATTGGCATCGGTGTGGCTTACCTGCCGGATGGTAGTGACCGGTTTTATACATTTCCCCGGCAATACCTGAACATCCAAACACTGCATAATATTACTATTGACAGGGAGCAGAATATATGGCTGGCTACAGACAGGGGTTTATTTAAACTCTCCAAAACAAAAGTGATTAACTACGCAGAAGCAGAAGGAATTTCCAATAACCGGGTTACCACTTTATGTGAAATAAAGCCTGGTGAGTTTCTACTCACAAGTCTTATGGATAGCCTTTACTGGTTGAAGGACGGACAGATTCAACGCTATCGGATAGCTAATCCTAATCTCTTCAAAAAAATAGGAAATTTCATACACTGTAAAAAAGACAGTAAGGGTAATATCTGGATCTGTTACCAAACAGGTGTTTTAAAAATATCTCCGCAAGGGGAAATTAATTATCCCATGCCCGGACAGCCACGTTATACTGTTGAAGGGCTTGACGGCCGCATATATTTTGCTCTTGCATATAAAGGCATTGCTTATTTAAATGAAAAGTCAGCAGTAAAACTGTTAGATTTTCCAAAGATTGATTTTTCGTCAGCTTTTATCAGTTCTGTTTATCAGTTGAAAGATAGTTCCTGGCTGGTAAATACTTACCGTACCGGAGCCATGATCATTGATAAGAATGGTGAGCCGCATGAGTTAGATCTTTTTAATGGAGCAAAGGGAATACAAATATTCAGTGCAATAGAAGATGAAACGGGTGTTGTATGGTTTGCCACAGGAAAAGGCTTAGTAAAATGGCAAAAGGGCAAGGCCCAACTAATCGGGGCTGAAGCAGGGTTAAAGGAAACTTCGATTTTTGGGATTTTACAGGATCAGCAGGGAACCTGGTGGTTTCCTACGAACAGAGGCATCTACTATGCAAAGTATGCTCAGTTTGAAGCTTTCCTGCAAAACAATAACAATAAAATTGACTGGAAGTATCTGGATGATGGTGATGGAATGAATAACCGGCAATGTGTTGGCGCCCGGCATTCAATTGTAGCAAAAGATGGAAAAGTGTTGGTATTAGGTATAGGAGGTTTAGTACAAATTGATCCTGCACAGCTGCAATCCAATCAAACTCCTCCACTTTTAAGTATTAATAGCATCCAGGTAGATGATTCGACGCATTATTCAGAAGGAGCTGTTATTTCGCCGGGAGATCATCGTTATATATTTAATTATAGTGCATTGAGTTTTGTTTGGCCTGAAAAAAATCAAATCCGCTTTCGGTTAATAGGCCGGGACAAAGATTGGATTTTATCCAAAGGTGATAACCGTGCTTTTTATACAAACCTTGGTCCTGGTGATTATCGTTTTGAAATAATAGCAAGTAATAATGATGGTATATGGAATAATACGCCGGCAACATACAGTTTTACCGTAGAACCATTCTTCTATCAAACACGCTGGTTTAAAATTTTAGCCGTATTACTGGTATTGGGAATTATCTGGTTACTTATTTTATGGCGAACCCGTGCAGCAAGAGTCAAAAATATCTGGTTAGAAAAACAGGTTACACAAAGAACAGCAGAGTTGAAAAATTCATTGAATCAGCTTCAATCAACCCAAAAGCAACTCATCCAATCAGAAAAAATGGCTTCATTGGGAGAGCTAACGGCTGGTATTGCACATGAAATTCAAAACCCATTGAATTTCGTGAATAATTTTAGTGAAGTAAGTGCAGAATTAGTAAAAGAAATGGTAGTTGAAGTTGATAAGGGAAATACGGAAGAAGTGAAAGCTATTGCCCATGATGTAGTTCAAAATCTTGAAAAAATAAATCATCATGGTAACAGAGCTGCTGACATTGTAAAAGGAATGTTGCAACATAGCAGAAGCAGCAGTGGAATAAAAGAACCAACAGATATCAATGCTTTGTGTGATGAATATCTGCGATTGTCTTATCATGGTCTTCGTGCGAAAGATAAAAATTTCAATGCAACGATGATTACTGATTTTGATGAGAGCATTGGTAAGATCAATATTATTCCGCAGGATATTGGAAGAGTTGTTTTGAATTTAATTAATAATGCTTTCTATGCAGTCAGCGACAAGAAAAAAAGCCCCCATCCCCTAAAGGGGGGCGAAGAATACGAACCTTTAGTAACTGTTTCAACTAAACGACTTGGCTCCCCTTTAGGGGATGGGGGCCAGGTGGAGATTAAGGTGAAAGACAATGGCCCGGGTATTCCTAAAAAAATATTGGATAAAATATTTCAACCCTTTTTTACCACTAAGCCAACAGGTCAAGGAACTGGTTTGGGTTTATCATTGAGTTATGATATTGTAAAAGCTCATGGCGGGACTTTGGAAGTGTTTTCTACTGAAGGAATTGGTTCAGAATTTATAATCAAATTATCAGTTGTTTAAATAAAACGCATGAAATCATTATTAACAATATGCTTTCTTTTGTGCCTGACTGTTTTTGCCAAGGCACAGTCTCAGCAAACAATACTCGATAGTTTGCACAGGATTGTACTGCTTGCAAAGAATGATACCATTCGCATGGATGCATGCTATAATTTGGGATTGTTTTATGACGATGTAAACCTGGACAGCTCAATCTTTTATTGTGAGAAAGGAATATCTATAGCCAAAAGACTGAATTTAAAATTGAATGAGGCAGAATTGCTGATGGATATGAGTTTCCCTTTGTCAAAAATCGGCAACTATCCGTTATCGCTAAAGGTATTGATGCAGGCTAAAGAATTAACCGAAAATTCAGCTAATGAAAAAAATGCCTGGCGTTTAACACATTGGCAAACACCCCATACTTACCGGCTTAGTATTTTAGGTTATACATATCTTGGTTTCGGAGAGTTGTATTGGCACACTGGAGAAAATGAAAAGCGGTTAACTTCTTACTATAAAGGAAAAGAAATTGCGGAATCTATAAAGGATACTCTTTTATTATACTTTCTTTATGGAGATATTGGTGATGCTTATAACAGCATGAATAAATTAGACTCTGCTTTGCAAAACGGCCAAAAAGCAATGAAGTGTTTGTATAGTTTGCCTTTAAAAGATAGAAAATATGGAGGCACTGTGATTTCGGGGATTGGCAGCATTTATCAGCGAATGGAAAAACCTGCCTTGGCAAGAGAATATTTTCAAAAAGCCATAGCGGTTAGCGAGGAGCAAAATAACCCATCAAACGCCGGAGACTCT
>JANMLJ010000119.1:0-1839 GCA_031372465.1 Chitinophagaceae bacterium
GCTATTTTTTATTTGTAAAACGATTTTTTAATTATTAATAATAAAATTCCCTTTTGGGAGTATAGTATGAACACATCAAAACAAATAACAGATGCTATTATTGCACAGGGAATGCTTCCTTTATATTTTAATGCAGATGAAGCAGTAAGTATTGAAGTTTTAAGAACTATCTATAAAGCCGGGGTAAAAGCTGTGGAATACACTAACCGGGGTGAAGCCGCATTAAAGAATTTTGCTAAAATGGTGGAAATAAGAAATGCAGAAATGCCCGGTATATTATTAGGTGTTGGTACCATTAAAAATTTGCAACAGGCAAACGACTATTTGGTGGCAGGGGCAGATTTTCTGGTTAGCCCCGGTTTTGTAAAAGAGGTAGCTGATTATGCAGTTAGTAAGGATATATTTTATGCGCCCGGTTGTATGACCCCGTCTGAGATTATTGCTGCAGAAAATGCAGGGATAAAATTTATTAAACTATTTCCGGGTAATATGCTGGGTCCTGAATTTTTAAGCGGTATAAAGGATATCTTTCCGAAACTGTTATTCATGCCCACCGGCGGCGTGGATACAACGAAAGAAAATATCGAAGGCTGGTTTAAAGCCGGTGTATGTGCAGTGGGTATGGGCAGCAAATTGATCAGTAAAAAATTAATGGAAGCTAAAGATTATAGTACAATAGAACAGGAAACAATAAAAGTGCTGGAATTAATTCAAGCCATAAAAAAATAACTGATCATGACACAACAAGCCATAGGAAAATACAGGTGGACGATTTGCGCAATGGTATTCTTTGCTACTACGATCAACTATCTTGACCGGGCAGTTATCAGTATTTTAAAATCTCCCTTGACAGCACAATTCCACTGGACGGAGACAGATTATGCCAATATTGTTATTGCTTTCCAGCTTTGTTATGCTATCGGTTTTTTAGGCGCCGGCAGATTAATAGATAAATTGGGAACAAAAATCGGTTATGCATTAGCGACAGCTTTATGGAGTGTTGCTGCAATTGCTCATGGGTTTGTTACCAGCACTTTGGGTTTTATGGTTGCCCGCGGTGGTTTGGGTGTAACTGAATCAGGGAATTTTCCGGCAGCTATTAAAACGGTGGCCGAATGGTTTCCTAAAAAAGAAAGAGCTTTTGCTACGGGTATTTTTAATTCAGGTGCCAATATCGGAGCGATCATAGCACCGCTTACGGTTCCGGCTATTGCAGAAGCCTGGGGCTGGAAATGGGCCTTTATTTTAACAGGCGTTGTCGGTTTTATCTGGTTGATTTTTTGGTTTATTATTTATGAAGTTCCTAAAAAGCATAAAAAATTATCAAAAGAAGAATTTGACTATATACATAGCGACCCGGAAGAAGAAAAAGATGAGCAGGGCGTTACTAAAACAATATCCTGGACTAAATTATTAACCTACCGGCAAACCTGGGCATTTGCGATTGGCAAATTTTTAACTGATCCTGTTTGGTGGTTTTATCTTTTCTGGTTACCTGATTTTTTAGAAAAGCAATATGGTTTACTGGGTACGGCAAAATCATTACCACTGGCATTAGCCTATACTTTATCTACTGTTGGAAGCGTATTTGGCGGTTGGTTGCCGATGTGGTTTATGAAAAAAGGATGGCCTGTTTTCCGGGCACGTAAAACGTCGATGTTGCTGTTTGCCATAGCTATTTTGCCAGTGGTGTTTGCTCAATACCTTGGCAGTATCAATATGTGGTTGGCTGTTATAATGATAGGTTTTGCCATGGGTATGCACCAGGCCTGGAGTTCTAATATTTTTACTACCGTAAGTGATATGTTTCCAAAAAGTGCAACAGCTTCTGTTACTGGT
>JANMLJ010000126.1:0-1687 GCA_031372465.1 Chitinophagaceae bacterium
ATGTAATTGGTAGGATAGTTCTGCCAGCAACCATACACGACCTGTATCAGTTTTTTCTTTTTGTAGTTCATTGTGCAGACTATCCCTTTTAATTGCCTGAGTAGTTTGGGCATGGGTATAACTTATACTTACGATAACAAAGAGTGGTAGAATTATTTTTTTCATAAGTAGTTAATTAATTTTATCTCCTTCGAGCTTTGCAATGGTTTTCTTAGCCGCTTCCAGTCGTATCTTTTTATTTTTCTCCACTAACCTATGTGAAATCCATTTCTCCAAACGATGATGCAATGGAACTAACAGCGCAGCTATACAAACCATAACCAGCAACATGATCAACGGCGAATCATTGGTGGCATGGGAGAGATAAGGGTGAATGAAGAGGTTGATAAACTCAAAAACAATCAATAAAGCAATAACACCAAGAAACCTGATCAGCTTTTGATTGGCAATAACGGAGTGACTTAGTAGGAGAAACAGGATGATAAATGTCAGTAACCCCAATGCGATGGCAGCATATTGGAGATTGTGCTTTCTTACTTTTAATGCTTTTTGCTTTTCCTCTGCAACTTTTTGCTGTCGAATTTCTTCATCAAAGTTCAATGCCTGTATTTGCTCAATTTTTTTCCGGCCATACATACTGTCATTTGCACTATAATAAATGACCGTGTATTTTAAAGCACTGTCACTATTCAACCCGGTGAATATATCTTTTAAAATACGGGAAGGTCCGATAATGCTTCTTTGAAATGCTAACTCGTAACCTCTCCTGGCATAGTAAATAGTTGAGTCTGTATTGTTTTCCTGTTTATAATAATTTGCAATAGCAATATAAACGGATACTCTTGCTTCCGGATTATCTGTCTTGATTTCCATTGCTTTTTTATAATATTCCAGGCTGATCTTTTTGTTACTAATCAGGTAATTTGTATTTCCCAGGCCTATTAAGTTTAATACAATATCGCTGGAGCGGTTTGTTTGGAGGCTCAGATTATAAGCTAACTGGTAATAATGAAACGCTGAATCGGATATTTTTGACCTCCAATAAAGATGACCCAGGTTCCTGTATTCAACAGTTAAAGAGTGTTTATCATTGGCGCTTTTGGAATAACTGATCGCTTTTCGTAAAAAATTATTCTTCTTAATAGAGTCTCTGGCAAAATATTGCAATACCAAATTTGTTATTCCCAATACCCTTGCATTATTTTCAGATTCAGCTAAATGTAATCCTTCCGTTGCCAATGCCAGCCCCCGGGGCAAATCACCATACAGGTATAAATAATAACCCATGTAGCATAGGTTTACAGCTTCAGCCGCTTTATCATGCTGTTGCTGAGAAATCTTTCTAAATAAAGAATAAAAGTACTTTATTGAATCTACCGGCAAAACTTGGGATGGCTGATAAAAATCGACAAGTATGTCTATTCTAACAGAATCATTCTTCGCTTCCTCAAATAATTTAAAAACACCCTTATTTTGTGAGTAAGCCTGTGAAGAAAGGAATATTGATATAATAAGAATTATCTTTTTCATAAGCAGTTAATTTGTTTGTTCTCCTTCCAGGTTTGCAATGGTTCTCTTTGCCGCTTCCAGTCTTATCTTTTTATTTTTCTCCACCAACCTGTGCGATATCCATTTTTCCAAACGATGATGTAATGGAACAAGCAGCGCCGCTATACAAACCATTACC
>JANMLJ010000229.1:0-2512 GCA_031372465.1 Chitinophagaceae bacterium
GGGAACACATGATTGAAAAGCACAGGGCACATGAATTGGTAATTCCTTTGCTGGAAGATATCAGGGAGGATACTTCAGCCTTGAATAGTTTAATTGAAATGCGGGAAAAGCAAACTAAAGCGCTGGACACTATTCGGGACATTATGAAAGATGAAGACTGGAAGATGGGCTCTAGAAAACTGTATTCCCTTTTTCGTTTTTATACAAGAAGGCTGGAGTTTCAAAACAGAAATACAACGATCGATCAATTGATAAACTCCGGTTACCTGCGGTATTTTAAAGACCGGCAACTTGTATCACTTATCCAGCAATATGTCATCGATATGCAATTGGTAAAAGACCGGCAATCAAGGGAACTTCAGCTAATGAATAATTCAATTGATCCAATCAGCACTAAATTTTTTGACCAGTCAGCTTATGAGCGGCCAATTTCAGAACTGGATAAAATTATACCCGAATCAAAGTTTATGATCAGGAATATAAATGAATTCAAAAAAGATGATTTCATTAATCAGTTGGTTTTTTTAGATCAAATAAGGAAAGTCAATAATAGCAAGGTTTATAATAGAAAGGCCCTCGAAAGTGCCATAAAACTACTTGACCAACTGGCATTGGATTTTCCGGGGGAAGTTAAAAAGGTTTTTTCTAAAAACTAAACAAGCTTACATGGAAGTACATCATCACAGTTCTCCCGCACCTGGCGGGACCCACACTTCAAGGAAAAAATGGACACATTATCTCTGGGAGTTTCTGATGCTGTTTCTTGCCGTTACCCTGGGGTTTTTGGTAGAAAACAAAAGAGAACATTATATAGAAGCCCAGCGGGTAAAAGAATTTGCACGAACACTTGCTTTTGATATTGCCTGTGATACGGCAAACATGTCCTATATTCTCAACCGCATTCAATTGCAGGTTAGAAATACTGACAGCCTCACTGCCTATCTGAAGAGACATCCGTCAAACGAAATCCACAATATTGACCTTTTTGCACTTACCATTCTGGACCGGTATCCTGCCTATCGCTGGAGCAGGTCTACCCTGGAACAAATAAAAAATTCCGGAAGCCTGCGCTATTTTGGCGATTCAATGGTTCGTAGTATTTCTGCCTATGATGCGCTTTCCCGGCATATGGATGAAGACCACCGCAACGATGAGGAAATGGCTAACCGGGCTACTGCTTCCAAAGACAAGATCATCGACTTCAGTTATTCCAATGAATTGGCACAAAGTCTATACCAGCACTTTGATTCAACGATACAGTCAGCCGGCTACCGGGAATTTGCCGCCCGCGATAAAACGCCTTTACTTACAACGGATAGTATAACCCTGAAAATATTTCTCAATGAAAAACTGAATATCCGTAGAAACCTGTACATACGTGCTAACGATGAATTAGCATCATTACTAAACCAGGGCAGGCAATTGATTTATCAACTGAAAAATAAATACAATTTTCAATAAAATAATTTTATGGAAGTACATGCACATACCCACACCCCTCGTAAAAAATGGACCCATTATTTCTGGGAATTTTTAATGCTGTTTCTTGCTGTGTTCTGCGGGTTTTTAGCAGAGAACCAGCGCGAACATTATATCGAAAATCAGCGGGCAAAAGAATTTGCAAAATCATTAGTTAAGGATTTGCAGAACGATATATCGTCATTAAACTTTCATCAGAAAAAATCCGAAATTTTTATTGTTATTTCTGACAGCCTGCTGGAAAGCAGCAAAAAAAGATTATCAGGCAGGAATGCTGCTGAATTTTCTTTTTATACCCGCTTTATGTATTGGACAGAACCCATTCCCTGGAACAGGGCCACATTTGAACAAGTTAAAAACTCTGGCAGCCTCCGTTATTTTAAAAATTACCAGTTGTTAGAATTACTGTTGAAATATGATGCCCTTTTAAACCAAACTGAGGGGGAGTTTAATAATCATCAGACAAGGTGCAACATGCTATTGAAGTTGATAAATGAAATTATTGATCCCGTATATCATCATGATTTATCAAAGTACAGGTTAATGTCGTTAGATACGATGTCCAGGGATACCAGGGAGCATTACTTCTCAACCAAAATAGAAACACTGGAAACTAAAAGGGATATAATACCGGAGATGCTGAATATGGTTGTTGTGCAGCAAAGAAATCTCAGGGGCAATATTGACACCCGGTTAGTGCCGGCTAAGGAATTGGCAAATCAACTGATCAATGATCTTAAAAAAGAATATCACCTGAAATAAGGAATGAGTCAGGAGTTCGGAGTCGGGAGCCTAGACCCGATAACCATTAGCTGTGAGCAAAAAACTATAAACTACAAATAATAAACTATAAACTTATTTATGGAAGTACATCACCACAGTTCTCCCGCATCTGGCGGGACCCACACCTCAAGGAAAAAATGGACCCATTATTTCTGGGAATTTTTAATGCTATTTCTCGCAGTATTCTGTGGGTTTTTGGCAGAGTATCAACTAGAACATGTTATAGAAAATCAGCGGGAGAAAAAATATG
>JANMLJ010000233.1:0-5861 GCA_031372465.1 Chitinophagaceae bacterium
TATCAGCAGATCTGCTATGACAAGCGGAAACCTGACAACCGTACCGGATGTAAGTAAATTTATTTTTTACCTCAATCAAAAGCTCAAAGAGAATAAAGAAAAATACCTGACTGCAAAAAAACTATTCGAAAGTTTTTCTGAAATTGTACTGAACAATACCACTCCGCCAACAGCTCCATTATACAGAGGTATCCAGGAAGTGGGCGATGAGGGTGGGGAGTTTATATTTATTAAGAGAAATCAATAAATTATTATGCAATTATATATCAAGTTTTTCAAATCTTTTTTCTGTGCAGTATTGGTAGTTTGCTGTGCTGCCGCGACAGCACAGGATGTAAAATACTTTAATGATAAAGCAGACGAATCATATAACAATGGCGATTACGAAATAGCTATCACTAATTATTCTTCAGCAATAAAACTTGATCCAGCTAATGCGTATGCATACAATGGCAGGGGTTTAGCTTATACGTACAATAATCAATTTGCATTAGCCATACAGGATTTTAATAAAGCCATTCAAATTGCTCCTGCTGTCAGCCTTGCCTATGCCAATCGGGGGTATGTATTTTTTCTGAATAATCAATTGGATTTTGCCATTACAGATTATACAAAAGCAATCAACCTGGACCCCAATTATGCCTTTGCGTATCATGGCAGAGGTAATGTAAATAGCAGTAAAAAATTATACGATTTAGCCCTACAGGATTTAACAAAAGCAATCAGCCTTGATCCGGAAAACCCTAATATCTATTTAGACAGAGGCATCGTTTTTAATTTTAAAAATCAATACGATTTGGGTATTCAGGATTTTACAAAAGCCATTAGCCTTGATCCAGAGTTTACGACTGCCTATGCTAACAGAGGATATTCGTATGCACAAAAAAAACAATATGAGCTGGCTATAAAGGATTATACAAAAGCTATCGAAATGGATCCGGAATATACCTGGGCTTATTTAAACCGTGGTTATGCTTATGCTGCCAGAAATGAATTTGATTTTGCAATACAGGACCATACCAATGCCATTAACCTTGCTCCTGATGTAGCTTTTCATTATGTTGACAGAGGTTTTGCGTATGGAAAAATCAATCAGCAGGACCTGGCCATTGCAGATTTTACAAAAGCTATTACAATAGCCCCAAAATATACCCTGGCCTATCTTAACAGAGGCTTTGGTTACAAAGTCAAAAAGCTATTTGATTTAGCCATACAGGATTACACTACTGCTATTAACTTAGAACCTACAAATAACCGCTGTTTTTCAGGTCGTGGTTTTTGTTATTCTTTGAAAGGACAGTATGATCTGGCCATACAGGATTTTAGCAAAGCGATCAGCCTTGGTAATAAAGCTGCCGATACTTATTCCGCCCGTGGCTATGCCTTATCAAAGAAATATCAGTTTGAAGCAGCTGTTCAGGATATTACAACTGCTATTAATACGGACGCCGGGGTTGCTGACTATTTTAACAGCAGGGGTTTATATTATAATAACTTAGGTAAATATGCTGCAGCTATTCAGGATTATAAAACCTGCCTTGAAAAAGACCCCAAAAATATTTATGCCTATATAAATATTATTTCGCCATTGCTGCGGCTGCGACGACTGGAAGAAGCCAGCTCTTACTATTTGCAATACCAGCAAAAAAAAATAAATTCCTATATTGAATCGCCCAGCTATAAGTTTTATAAAACGTTTATTTCTGCTGTTACACAAGCGTCCGCCGGCAAATTGAATGAAGCAATGGCCAGCCTCGATATAGCTTCCAAAGAATATGGTACAGAAATAAAAGAAGAAACAAAGAGAGGTTATATTGATATCCTTTTTTTGAGAGGATATATCCAGGAAAAATTGAATAAACCGGAAGAAGCTAAAATAATCTTTGAGCAGTCATTAGTTATTGACCCCCGGCAACCTGATGTGAATGAGGCTTTGCAACGGTTACAACAAAATCAGACAGCCACCAGAAGTATTGATAAAGAAGGACCTGAAATAACATTGGTTAGCCCGGCACCTTCGCGTGGCTTTGAAATTGAGGCAGATAATGTTAAAACGCAGATAATCGGGAAAGCCAAAGATGTGGCTGGAATTGCCGCTGTAAAAATTAATAATATCCCGGTAGATAAAGTAGAAGACGATGGTCTCTTTCTTGGCAAGCTGGTGCTGAAATCAGGTGCCAATTCATTGGTCATTACTGCCACCGATAAGCAGGGTAATACATCCAGTAAAACATTTATTATCAATTCGAACTCTGTTGGAAACACTACACAAACAAAACCTGCTCAATCCATTGCAATTCCCGGATCACCAAATTATTATGCCATTCTGATTGGTGAAAAAGATTATGAAGATCCCTCTATTCCTGATTTACAAAACCCTGTAAAAGATGCTAAAGAATTAAAGAGTATATTAGAAAGCAACTACACATTTAAAACAGCAAATATTGACACTTTGTTTAATCGAAGCCGGGAAGATATCATGCAGGCTATCGTACAACGTTGTAATACACTGACTGAAAATGATAACCTGCTGATATTTTATGCCGGTCATGGTATTGGCGAAAAAGATAAGTTTGGAGATGTGGATGGTTACTGGATACCTGTATCAGCCAGAAAGGATCTAAATGCCAGTTATATATCAGCCGATGATATCAACAAAGCAATAAAGCGAAGTAATGCAAAACATATTCTGGTAATAGCAGATGCCTGCTTTAGCGGAGCTTTTACACGTAGTCTTCCGGCTGATGCTGCCAAAGAAATCACCAAACAGTATGCGGTAACAAGCCGGAAAGTGATGGCAAGTGGCAACCTGGAGCCTGTACCGGATAACAGCAAGTTTTTGTTTTATCTTAAAAAATCATTGACAGAGAACAAGGAAAAATATATCACTGCCAAAGATTTATTTGATGGTTTTTATAAAGCCATCCTGAGTAATTCAGATAATCTGCCGCAATATGCGGCCATAAAAAATGTAGGAGATGAAGGTGGTGAATTTATTTTTATAAAAAAATAAAATTACAGGCTCATCATTTCTTTAAATTTTACCGTTTGCCGGCGGCTTACTTCTATTTTTTCGCCTCCTTTTAATTCCAGCAGCAAACCCCCATTGAAGTAAGGTTCAATTTTATCTATCATCCGCAGGTTAACAATATGCTTACGGTTAGCCCGGAAGAATGTTTTTTCATCGAGCCGTTCTTCCAATGCATTCAGTGATTTAAGAATAAGTGGTTTATTAGTACCAAAAAATACTTTAGCATAATTGCCAACGCTTTCGAATAACCGAATCTCATTCAGTTTTACAAACCAGCACCGTTCGCCGTCTTTAACAAAGACCTGGTCTGTATCGGTTAAAATACTGTTGTTAAAAAACTCTCCTTCTGTTTTAACTTCCTTATTTTCTGAAATCTGTAATTTCTGAATAGCATCGGCCAACCGCTTGGGCTCAATGGGCTTCAATAAATAATCCAATGCATTAACTTCAAAAGCTTTGAGTGCAAATTCATCATAAGCTGTAGTAAAAATAACCTGTGGAATCCTTTCCAGTTCTACCAACAAATCAAACCCTGTTTTACCCGGCATCTGAATATCCAGAAAAATGAGATCCGGAAGCTGGCTTTCAATTTTTAAAATACCTTCCTGCGCATTAGCCGCTTCGTCAATGATTTCGACTTCTGGAAATTCCTGCAATAGTTTTTTTAATTCCGTTCTTGCCAGACGTTCGTCATCAATAATTATTGCTCTCATGATAGTTTATTTTAATGAATATTGATAGGTAGCAATACTTTTGCTTCAACCAAAGAACCATTGATCTGTTTTATTTCAAACCTCGCTTTATCTCCATAAAGTAAACTCAATCTGTTGGTAGTACTCGAAAGCCCAAAGCCTTCATTGCTTATTTTACCGTTTAACTGACCGGTATTCTGTACAACCAGTTCATGAAAATCACCTTTAAAATCTGAAATTACTTTTACTACCCCCCCGTTTATTTGTTTACTGATACCATGTTTGATGGCATTTTCGACTAATGTTTGCAACATCATCGGAGGAACCAGTTGGTCAAGGGTATCATCATCTATTTCAAATTCTATTTTCAGACGATCCTCAAATCGCATGTTTTCCAATGCGAGGTAGTCTTTTACAATATTTAATTCTTTTTCAAATGGCACAGTTTCAATTTTCTCTACCTGCATACTACTTCGTAAAATGTTACTTAGTTCGGTGACAGCTTTCCGTGCCCGCTGTGGGTTTTCATCTACCAGTGCCCGGATACTGTTAAGGGCATTAAAAATAAAATGCGGGTTGATATGTGCTTTGATAGTTTGTAATTCCAATTCCTTTACCAATGACTCCAGGCGAAGTGTATCCAATTGCTGTTTACGGCTTTTGGATATATAGTGATAAATAAAATAAATGAGATTCCAGATAAAGAAGTACACAAAGAAATAGAAAGCACCACTCAATACCAGCAATACTTTATTATCCAAAAATTCTTTCTCTCTTTTATTCAACCAGTCATATTTTATCAATAACCGCATGTCAAAATATGAGCCGATAAAAGAGAAAATAGCAGTAATAAGTATAAACTGAATTAGTTGCCGCTCCAGTTTTTTCTGCAGCAGGTTGAGGTTGATTATAACCAACCGCATAAGATGCGTAATGACAATCCCAAGTGCCACAAATATTCCTATCCGGCCCAAAACCAAAATCAGGTCATCCTTTGACTTTAGCTGATCAAAGGAATAAGCAAAGAAAATACTGATAAGGGCAAACCCGCCCCAACCAATAACCTGAAAAAACCAATATCTAGAATTTCCGTGCCACATAGCAGCAAATCTACTGAATCCCGTAACAGACGGGCCCCGTAAATATACCAGTGGCGGAGGAGTTCTACAAATGGATATTAAACCGGGCCAAATTTTTGCTTTAAACCTTGTAACACAGAACATTCTTTTCAGTTTATTGTTAAACAATATTTAGCGAAAAAGGCTGAACGGAAAATGCTACTTTTACATCGACTTCCTGTGCTTATTCCAAAAAGGAAAAAGCAGGGCAGCTAATAAATAATATCAAATGGAAATCGCACCAGGAAGCCTTCTAAAAACAATAGACTCACCAGCAGATCTGAAGAAATTACCCCGGGAAAAACTACACCAGGTCTGTGATGAATTGCGTCAGTATATTATTGATGTAGTTAGTGTACATGGTGGTCATTTTGGGGCCAGTCTTGGTGTGGTGGAACTGACTACGGCTCTTCATTATGTTTACAATACTCCCTACGACCAGTTAGTTTGGGATGTAGGTCACCAGGCCTACGGCCATAAAATTTTAACCGGCAGAAGAGATGATTTTCCGAGCAACAGAAAATATCATGGGTTAAGCGGTTTTCCAAAAAGAAGCGAAAGTGAATATGACACATTTGGTGTAGGCCACTCCTCCACGTCTATTTCCGCAGCACTTGGAATGGCAATAGCAGCAAAATACAAAGGTGAAACTGACAGAAAAGTTGTTGCAGTAATTGGTGATGGTGCTATGACAGCTGGTCTTGCATTTGAAGGAATGAATCATGCCGGCGTAGCAGATACAGATATGCTGATTGTTTTAAACGACAACTGTATGGGCATTGACCCGAATGTAGGAGCGCTGAAAGAATATCTTACGGATATAACAACATCACCCACTTATAATAAAGTAAAAGATGATGTATGGAAACTGATGGGGAAATTGCCTGTTGGTAAAAATTTTAGCCGTGCCATGGCGCATAAACTTACAGATGGTTTAAAAGGCATGTTAAGCAGCAGTTCTAATTTATTTGAAGCTTTAAAGCTTCGCTATTTTGGACCTATAGACGGGCATAATATAGC
>JANMLJ010000266.1:0-23936 GCA_031372465.1 Chitinophagaceae bacterium
CATTGGTGGTGTGCCAGCAAACTTAACGCTAAGTTTATCACCGGTTACAGATCCGGTAAATTTTGCAACTTCTTTTTTATCGCTATCAAGTTCCTGACTCATCACTTTACCGGTTACATTGTTATCCGGCATAAAATTAATGGTAATAACAGTTGAATATTTCAATCCATCGTTACTATAACATTTTTGAACAATAGTTTGCCGGGCCGTATCAGGAAGTTTATTAAGGGTAGGGGCTGTTGTAATTGATTCGACCGTTTCAGCCGATTGATTGGCAGTATCTTTCCCTTTTTTAGCATTGTTGCACGCGATAGTAAAGATGGTAATGCTGACAATAATAAAAAATTTGATTTTTTTTTGTGCTTCCATTATAGTTTATTTAGTGGTTGTTAATTAAGGTTAATCCGGTATCAACTACTTTTTTTCAACGTGTTTTATAATCCTGTTTATTTTGCAGGTATATCAAAAGGGTTTGAGGTAAGGTTTGATTAATCGGGAACAGATACTAAAGTACTTAATTTTATATTGAAATAAATTGCGGACATCAAAAAAAATCCCATTTACAAAAGCAAATGGGATTTTTATAAGCAATTGATTTCGTTCCTCCTTTTTTCACCAGCATATTATCCGGTAATAAATGAGAAGGAATATGATTAAGGAAATATTCCTAATTCTGCATAGCTGGTACCAACTTTATTGATGGCAACAACATACGCTGCAGTACGCATATCCGGGATGCTGGGATTACTTTTCCAGGTATTCATAATTTCATGTGTTGCACCTATCATCGTTTCTTCTAATCCGCTGTAAACGAGGTCTACTTCATCAGCACCATGCATGATGTATTCCTTTTCTTTTTCAGACACAACTTTACCCGTCAGCGATTCGATCTGGCCAATAATATGGGAATTCATATTCTCGTTAAAACGTTTTTCCATCCTACCATAACGTACATGGCTAAGGTTTTTTAACCACTCAAAATATGAAACGGTAACGCCACCTGCATTCAGGTACATATCTGGAACTACCACCACCCCTTTTTGGGCTAATATTTCGTCAGCATCAGGTGTTAAAGGACCATTGGCAGCTTCTCCAATAATCTTTGCTTTTATCCTTGGTGCATTTTCCGCGTCAATTACATTTTCCAGAGCGGCAGGAATAAGAATATCACATTCCATTTCCAATGCATCTCCATTTTTTGTAAAATTATTGGCGCCCGGAAAATTTAATATTGAACCCGTTTTTTTCCGGTGATTAAATACTTCATCTATATCCAGTCCTTTATCACTCCAGATGGCGCCTTCATATTCTGCAAGACCAATCACTTTAGCTCCTGCATCCTGGAAAAATTTGGCGCTATGGTAACCCACATTACCCAACCCCTGTACAACTACTGTTTTACCTTCCACCCCAACACTCATTCCGAGTTTTGTCATAATATCCGGCATATTACATACTTCCCGCAGACCGAAGAATACACCTAATCCTGTTGCCTCCCGGCGGCCGCGAACACCACCTTGTGTTATTGGTTTTCCCGTTACACAACCTGCTGCATCTATCTCTCCCGGATGCATGGCCGTATAAGTATCCAGTATCCAGGACATCTCTCTTTCTCCGGTTCCATAATCCGGTGCAGGTACATCTGTTCCTGGTCCGATAAAATTTTTCTTGATAAGTTCTGCTGTGTAACGCCGGGTAATTTTCTCCAGTTCATACGGAGAATATTTTTTTGGATTGATTTTGATTCCACCTTTACCACCACCAAAAGGCACATTTACAATGGCACATTTATAGGTCATCAATGCAGCTAAAGCCATCACTTCATCCTGGTTTACTTCTGCAGCAAAACGGATACCCCCTTTGCAGGGAGTTTTGTGATGTGAGTGTTGCACCCGGTAAGCTTCTATCACTTCAATAGTGCCATCATCTCTTTTCAAGGGAAATCGCATCTGGTAAACGGCATTACATTCTTTAATTTGTTCCAGAATGCCAATGTCCCATTTAGTGTATTTGGCGGCTTTGTCGAAACTTTTTTCAACAGCGCCAAAAAAACTGTAGTGTTTGTCTGACATGAGTTTTATTTTTTAAGCAATCGTTATAAATACGAAGAAAACAGGTAGCAGGAATACAATTTTTCTGCTTTGTAATTTACTTCTCCTTTTCCAATTTTGATATTTTTCTATCTAATCTTGCTACATATAATATCAGTCCGGATAATATAGTAACAACAACTGCTACCACCACATAAATTCTGCCATTGCTACGCATCGTGTCAGCCATCTCTACTTTTTCCTGGCCAAAACTTAGTAGCGTTGTTATCAGCAAGGTGAATAACAGCATTATTTTTTTCATCATGATAGCATCTTTTTTTCTTTTAATAGATTCAATCTTATTTTCAGACTGGCAATCCAAACGCCTAACAACGTCCAGCCAATTACAGCAGGGTAAAAAACCATCCGCATATTACCACTAATATCATTTTTAACATCCAGCGCCGGGTTCCCATCATTTCCGGGATGTAAACTTGGTAAAATTCTTGGTAGAATCCAGATAGCAGGAAATAGCATGGCATAAGCAAAAATATTATAGACAGCACTGATCCTTGCTTTCTTATCCATGTCAGCAATGGAGTCTCTTAAAATGAGGTAGGCAAAATAAACAAGCAACGCAATCGCAGCACCAATAAGTTTTGGGTCCCGTGCAATAGAACTAAATGAGCTATAAGTTGGTTTATTCGGATCTGCCCAGGTATAAGAAGCCCAAATGGCACCAGTAATATATCCCAGCAAACCAAAAACAATAGCCACTACTGCAAATTGCCGGGCATATATATCATATTTAATGTTGAATGTACGGAGGTACCGGATTGCATTTACCACTGACACAGTAAAAAGGATCATCATGGCAAACCACATGCATACGTGGAAATAAAGGTTACGGATTGTTTCCTGCAGTGGTGCCAGGCGGGGTACTTCTAATAAAAACCCCGCTGTAAAAGTGTAAAACAATAAAACAATACTTGCAATCTTCCACCAGGATTTGTACATATAGTTTTTTGTTTCAGTCATCGGTTACCAATTTTTAAAACGTTGGTGGTTGAAAGTGAGCGCAAAAATAAGGGCAATTAAGTTAAAAGATATAAGTGAAAGGTAAATGATATACCTTTTTTATTTAACGTGTTTTTAATACATAAAGGTCCGGTTAGATTCAATGCACGGCTTTTTAAACAGCTATTTCAGTCAGGTAATTGTTGGGAGTGATAGTTGTTAATCTTTCCAGAGAAAGGGGAACAAAATTACGGCAAGAAGTACAACCATTATATCCAATGCAATCAGCAATAAAACAGTGCTGGGCGAAATAGTAAGAAGTGGCGCAAAAGCTGCTTTTGACAATTTCATCAATAACAATAACTGCGGAATAATGATCGGAAAACCCAGCACCGCCATTATCGCGGCATTTTGTTGGGCTTTTGCTGCGATTGCAGCTAAAAAAGTAAATACAAGGCTGAGGCTCCAGCCACCCAGTAAAACCAACCCGATAAATTGTCCGGCTTTTTGCATCGGATTACCCAGGAAAAGGGTAAATAATAATAAACTAAGCAAACTCATGACCAGCATCAGCAAAGAATTGAATAACAGCTTTGCCAATACAAAATCTGAAGGGCTGGCTATAGAATAAAAATAAAGCATGCGGCCTTTACTTTCCTGCATAAAACTCTTAGCTACGGCATTGATACAAATAAAAAGCTGGATCACCCAAAACAACCCATTCCATACATTACTTTCCGGCTCATCCATCGCATTGAATAAAACAAAAATCGTGGCACCTATATATAAAAGGATACCATAAAAACTATATTGCTGCCTTATTTCCAGGAGCAGGTCTTTTTTAAATAAGGTTACTATGTGTCGTATCGGGCTGATAAATGGCAGTTTAGTAACGAAAATACTACTTACTTCACATTGGGTCTGATTTTAATGTTTTAATTTGCACGTAAATAAAAAATTTACCGATGAAAAAAATGCCAGTGCTAATAATGTTTATGGTGTCTTTCACCACCATTTTAAGTATAGAATCCTGCCAAACCGCCAAGTCTGTTTCAGGAACAAAAATGCTGAAATTTAATTTTGAGAAAGGCAAAGGTTATGATTATGAAATGATCGTCAACATGGATCAGGAAATTATGGGTCAGAAAATGCAAATGGATATGTCAAACTACTATTCAATGGATGTGGTGGAAGATGACGGTAACACAAAGACCATTACCAGCAAGTTTGACAGGTTCAAAATGAAAATGAATGTTGTTGGAATGAACCTGGAAGTGGATACAGACAATCCCTTACCCGAATCAGGTGAAATATCGGATGGTAAAACGGATCCCTTTAAAAAGATAAATCAAATGTTCGGGGCTATAAAGGGGCAGAAATTTAGTATGAAAGTAGATCAGGAAGGAAAAATACTCAATGTGGAAGGCTTTGAAAATATGGGAAAAATGCTGGCTGATTCTCTTGACTTGAATGAGAAAGACCGGGGAGATATGATGAAACAATTTAATGAGCAGTTTAATGCAAAAAGTACAAAGGGTCAGTTTGAGCGCTTCTTTTATATTTTCCCTAATAAAGAAGTAAAAGTGGGCGATAGCTGGCAAAAAAATTCCGAGATAAGCGGACCTGTAGGAGGAAAATATGCTTCAACCTATAAAGTAACAGAAATAGAAGGCGATATGGTGACCCTGGAAGAAACGACCAAAATGGAATCGGAAGATGAAAAAGTGAATATGAAAGGGGATATAAAAGGCACGTTAGTTATTGATAGCAAATCAGGATTGGTGGTATCTGCAGACCAGGATATGAAGATGGTTGCAGATGGGGGGGGTATGAAATTTGAAATTAATGGTAAAACCAAAATAAAAGGTAGAGCCCGGAATTAAAACGAGTTTTTCGACACAGAGAAAAAGAGGGTTGGAGTTACACAGAGAAAATTTGTTTAAAGACTATCTTCTTTGTTCTTCTATTTAACACTTTCTTCATATTAAAATAATCCTGAAAAAAATTATATTGACAGGGGAAAAAGAGAAATCGGGTCGCATGTAGAAAATTTATTTTACACGCTTAAATTTACCTCATAGACAGCCCTCTGTGTTCCTCTTCAACTCGGTACCTCTGTGTTGAAACTAATTTTGACCACCTCTTTCTATTTAGCCTCATAACAATTCCTGCACCTCGGCTCATACACATCGGTAGCACCCAGCATCACCTGGTCGTCATTTGGAATTTTCCGGTAAGAATAATTAGCCATATTACCACATTGCATACAGATAGCATGTAATTTGGTTACATAGTCGGCCTTGGCCATAATAAAAGGCATTTGCCCAAATGGTTTACCAAGATAATCCATATCCAGCCCCGCTACAATAACCCTGATACCACGAAAAGCCAGTTCATCACAAACATTGGCGATCTCCTCATCAAAAAACTGTGCCTCATCTATACCAATTACATGCACATCGCCGGCCATCAGCAATATTTTTTGTGAGTTATCAATTGGAGTAGATTGAATAGCAGTAGCATCATGCGAAACAATTTTTGTTACATCAAATCGTACGTCAATGGCAGGTTTAAAAATCTCCACTTTCAGGTTGGCTATTTTTACTCTCTTCAACCGGCGGATAAGCTCTTCCGTCTTTCCACTAAACATGGAGCCGCAAATTACTTCTATACTTCCCCGGCGCTGTCCGCTGGTATTAGGTTCTATAAACATTGTTAAGATTTTGGTATTCCTGAATACATAGGTTTTATTGGCAAACTGTTTGTAATTTTATAGCACTTGTTACGTTGAAAGATTTATAAAATGACATAATCAGTCAATTATTCACCAACACTCAAAAATACATAATGGAACGTATCGAAGCGCTTATCACCAAATTAAAAGACCAGTTTGAAAGCAAGGCCGACCCTGCACTTTTACTTGGCACTGTTCAGTTATTAGAATTTGAGTTAACAAAGCTAAAAATTGGCAATCAACCAAGCCTTGGTACGGCGAAGGTAGCAGTCATGCTTCCTGGTGATAGAATGACCGGACATTTTGCTTCAACGTATGAAAAGTATGCCCCCAAACCGGTAGAAAAGTTAGTACATGTAATTCAGGAAACAGTAATGGCAGAAGATGGCCATTTGTCGGTTGTACAGAAAAACGGTCAGTTAGATATGTTATTTGACCCGATGACAGAGATACCTACATTATCAAATCAAGTAAAAGAAGTAAAGGAAAAAGAAGTAAATAATGCCACTACCCTTAGCGAATCGCTCAACGATAAATTAAAGCAGGGCAAAACAGAGCTGATAGAAGTATTGAAAGAGTCTCCTGTTAAAGATCTTCGCAAAGCAGTAGGTATTAATGACCGGTTTCTTTTAATTAATGAACTTTTCCGGGGTGATGAGAACCTGTATGAACGTAGTATTAAAACAATCAACAGTTTTAATATATATGCCGAAGCTGAATTCTGGATAAGCCGTGAATTGAAGTTGAAACTGGAATGGAATAATGAACTACCTTCTGTTAAGTATTTTGATCAGCTGGTTAAAAGACGTTTTTCCTGAATGAACTGAACTATTTTTTGTACAGCTCCTTTATTTGCCTGGACAAAATCTCCTGCTGCTTTACACCGGTAAGCATATTCTTCTTCGTTGATCAATAATGCCTCCAGTAGTTCACCCAGCATTACTCCATTTCTTTTTTTATCATAAAAAGGTAATCCACCACCTGCCTGTACTAAACCTATTGCCTCATTATATTGATGAAAACAGGAACCGAATAGCACGGGCTTATAATAAACAGCAGCTTCCAGCACATTATGCACACCCAATTTTGTTAGTCCACCACCAACATAAGCGATGCTGGCATAGCTGTAAAGACGTGAAAGCATGCCAATATTGTCAATGATAAGGACCTTTTTGCTGGTAGAGTTTTGAGAAGCTAATTCGGAATACAAAATAGATGCAGGAAAAAGCTTCCTGATTTCTTTAAGGGTTTTCTTTGTTATTTCATGTGGTGCAATAATAAGTTTGAGTGAGTGATTGCTTACTGCTGTAAATGCTTTTTGTAACACCACTTCATCTGCCGGCCAGGTACTACCGGCAATAATGACCCTGCTGTTACCAATAAATTTTTCAATACCAGTAATTTTTGTTTCAGCTGAGGCAATTTCAATTACCCTGTCAAACCGGGTATCGCCGGAAACAGAACAGATTGCCGATAACCCAATTTCATCCAATAATTTTTTTGATGCCTGGTTTTGCACAAACAAATGGTCAAATCGGGAAAGCATCTTACGTTGTAATTTGCCATACCATTTGAAGAAAGAAGTATCTTTTGTAAACAATGCAGAAATCAGCAGCAACGGAATATTTCTATATTTTATTTTCTTCAGGTAATAATACCAGAATTCATATTTCACAAAGATGACAAGGGATGGGTTGACTATGTCTAAAAAACGTTTCGCATTACGGGGGCCATCTACGGGGAGATAAAAAACCCAATCAGCACCGGTATAATTTTTTTGTGCTTCATAGCCGGAAGGAGAGAAGAAAGTCAGCAAGACTTTATAGTTGATTTTCCTGTTGGAAATATCCGCCCTTATCTTTTCCAGCACTGGTCTTCCTTGTTCAAACTCTCCCAACGAAGCACAATGTATCCAGATAATTTTCCCTCCGGCAGGAATGGCTTGTCCCATTTTTTTAAATATCCCTTTCCTCCCATTCACCCATTTTTTTGCTTTGGGGTTGAATAAATATGCAACCAGTAAAACGGCCCTGAGAAGCCACATTAAAATATTATAGAAAAATAAATACAATGGGTTGGTTATAAATTAGGAGCAAATGTAAAAGCAATCGTGTAAACTACTCTTATTTTACTATTTTTGCGGCACTTTTAAAGTTAAACAATACCGAATGAGACCAATCCAGATGGTGGACACAAAGACCCAGTACCACAAGATAAAGCCCGAAGTGGATAATGCAGTGCTGGAAGTGATGGAAAGTTCAGCTTTTATCAATGGTAAAATTGTACAGGAGTTTAGCACTAATCTTTCCCATTACCTGGGAATAAAACATACCATTCCTTGTGCTAACGGAACTGATGCATTGCAGATTGCAATGATGGCATTGGGATTGGAACCCGGGGATGAAGTGATAACTCCTTCTTTTACCTATATCGCCACAACAGAAGTAATTGCCCTGTTGAAATTAACACCGGTATTTGTAGAAGTCAATCCGAAGACTTTTTGTATAGATCCTGCAGCTATTGAAAAGGCAATAACACCCAAAACAAAAGTGATAGTGCCCGTTCATCTTTATGGCCAGTCAGCACCGATGGAAGAAATAATGGCTATTGCAAAAAAATATAACCTTTTTGTGATAGAAGATAATGCACAGGCAATTGGTTGTGAATATACTTTTTCAGATAACACCAAAAAGAAAACCGGGGCAATTGGTCATATCTCTACCACTTCTTTTTATCCTTCCAAAAATCTGGGTGCTTTTGGTGATGGTGGCGCTATTTCTACCAATGATGATGAATTGGCAGTTAAACTTAAAATGATTGCTAATCATGGTCAGAGCAAACTTTATTATCATGATATTGTAGGATGCAATAGCAGGTTGGACTCCATGCAGGCCGCGATACTCAATATTAAATTAAAATACCTTGATGAATATGTGGCGGCGAGAAGATCGGCTGCTGATTTTTATGACAAAGCATTTGCCAATCATACAAAAATAAAAACGCCTTACCGTGCTCCTTATTCAAACCATGCTTTTCATCAATATACGTTGATTCTTGATGGAATTGATCATCCACGCAGCATTCGGGATGGTTTAAAACAATTCCTGGCTGAAAATAATATTCCGGCAATGATCTATTACCCGGTACCGGGGCATCAGCAAAAAATGTTTGAAAAATTCAATACAGCAGCAAAGCTACTGCCGGTTACGGATTGGTTGACGGAAAGAGTGATTTCTTTACCCATTCATACAGAACTGGACGAAGAACAACAGACTTTTATTACTACTAAAGTTTTGGAATATATAAATAAAATTGGATTATGAAAATTGCAGTTGTAGGAACCGGATATGTTGGTTTGGTAACGGGAACCTGTTTTGCAGAAACAGGAAATGAAGTAATCTGTGTTGATATTGATAGTAATAAAGTAAATAAACTCAGCAAGGGTGAAATTACTATCTATGAACCTGGCTTGGAAAAACTCTTTCTGCGTAACCTGAAAGAAGAGCGGCTTCACTTTACTACTGATCTGGCTGAAGCTGTTAAAGATGCCATATTGATATTGCTGGCATTACCAACACCTATGGGTGAAGGTGGCGCTGCAGACCTGAAGTATATTCTGGGAGTGGCGGATGACCTGGGCAAATTGCTGAAGCCGGGAGATTATAAAGTGATCGTTGATAAAAGTACCGTGCCGGTTGGCACGGCTGAACAGGTAGCCAACAGGATTTTAGCAAGTGGTGGTGAGGGATTGGCCGGTTCATTTGATGTAGTGTCCAACCCCGAATTCTTACGGGAAGGTATAGCCGTAGAAGATTTTATGAAACCCGACCGGGTGGTGATCGGCACTGATTCTGAAAAAGCCAGGAAAGTAATAAGTGATTTATATGCGCCCTTTGTGCGGCAGGGTAACCCGGTAATTTTTATGGACCTGCGTTCAGCCGAAATGACAAAATATGCCGCCAATTCATTCCTGGCTACCAAGATTTCTTTTATGAATGAAATTGCCAACCTTTGCGAATTACTTGGTGCTGATGTAGACCTGGTTCGAAAGGGTGTAGGTAGTGATAGCAGGATCGGCAAACGATTTTTATTCTCCGGTATTGGCTATGGAGGAAGTTGTTTTCCTAAAGATGTACAGGCTTTGGTAAAATCTGCCGGTGAAGTTGATTATGATTTTAAAATACTGAACGCAGTAATGGAAGTGAATGAGCTGCAAAAATTGCACCTTATGCCAGGGATTAAAAAATATTTTGGCAATAGCCTGAAAGGAAAACATTTTGCTCTGTGGGGATTGTCTTTCAAGCCCGGAACAGATGATATCCGCGAAGCACCTGCATTGAATATCATTGAAGTGTTATTAAGTGAAGGGGCCACCGTTGCTGTTTTTGATCCGGAAGCGATGAAGAATGTACAGCAACAGGTAGGCGATAAAATAATTTATTGTGAAAGCCAATATGAAGCATTGAAAGATGCAGATGCATTGATCATTGCCACCGAATGGAATGAATTCCGCACACCTGATTTTTCAAAGATTGTAACAAGGTTAAAAAACAAAGTTATCTTCGATGGGCGAAATTTGTTTGACCTCGAATCGATGCGCAACCTCGGATTTCATTATCAGAGTGTTGGAAGAAAAATAATTAACTAAATCGCCAATGGAACGCAAAAAGGTATTAATAACCGGTGCCGCCGGTTTTCTTGGTTCTCATCTTTGTGATCGTTTTATCAACGAAGGGTACCATGTACTGGGAATGGATAACCTGATAACCGGTGATTTAAAAAATATTGAACATTTGTTCAAGCTTGAGCAATTCGAATTCTATCATCATGATGTAACTAAATTCATTCATATCCCCGGCCAGTTAGATTATATACTTCATTTTGCATCTCCTGCCAGTCCGATTGATTATTTAAAGATTCCTATTCAAACGCTCAAAGTTGGTGCGATGGGAACACATAATTGCCTGGGATTGGCAAAAGCAAAAGGGGCAAGAATGCTGGTTGCATCTACCAGTGAAGTATATGGTGATCCGCAGGTGCATCCGCAACCGGAAGAATATTGGGGTAACGTAAATCCAGTAGGGCCAAGAGGTGTGTATGATGAAGCAAAAAGATACATGGAATCCATCACCATGGCTTATCATACTTTTCATAAATTAGATACCAGGATTGTCAGGATATTTAATACCTATGGTCCACGTATGCGGTTGAATGATGGAAGGGCATTGCCTGCGTTTATCGGGCAGGCATTACGGGGCGAAGACCTGACAGTGTTTGGCGATGGATCACAAACAAGAAGCTTTTGTTATGTGGATGATTTAATAAACGGAATTTATAAGTTGCTGCTGAGCGATTATAGTTTACCGGTAAATATTGGTAACCCGACAGAAATTTCATTAAAAGATTTTGCAGAAGAAATATTGACTCTGACGGGAAATAAAGTAAAGCTTATTTACAAACCATTACCGGAAGATGATCCGAAGCAACGACAACCCGACATTTCAAAAGCTATAACTATTTTGGGGTGGGAGCCAAAAGTTGACCGTGCTGATGGTTTGAAGATCACTTATGAATATTTTAAAGCGTTGCCCAAAGAAGATCTGTCTAAATTGCCCAAAGAATTTATCAGCAGAAAATAAAATTGTAACAGTACTATGTATAAAAATTTAGTTGATCGGAAATCCAAACTCGCTTTAATAGGATTGGGTTATGTGGGACTTCCTATTGCATTGGAATTTGCAAAAAAAATCTCCGTAATCGGGTTTGATATCAATTCCAAACGAATAGACATGATGAGGAAGGGGATCGATCCGAGTAATGAATTGGATGCAGCGGATTTTGAAGGTTGTGATATAGTTTTTACTGATTCTTTGGATGTACTCCGGGAAGCTAATTTTTTTATTGTAGCTGTTCCTACCCCGGTAGATGAACATAATGTTCCAGATCTTGTACCCGTACAAAAAGCATCGGAAACAATTGGGAAGGTTATTAAGAAAGGGGATTATGTGGTATTTGAATCGACTGTTTATCCCGGATGCACCGAAGAAGATTGTTTACCGATAATTGAAAAATTATCCGGGCTAAAAAATATTGTAGACTTCAAATTGGGGTATTCACCCGAAAGAATTAACCCGGGAGATAAAAATCATACGCTGGCAACTATTGTAAAAGTAGCCGCAGGTTGTGATGCAGAATCATTAGAGGAAATTGCAAAAACTTATGAACTGGTTGTAAAAGCGGGTGTACACAGAGCTTCTTCCATTAAAGTAGCTGAAGCAGCTAAAATTATTGAGAATACCCAACGGGATCTGAACATTGCCTTGATGAATGAATTGTCCATCATTTTTAATATGATGAACATTAATACCTATGAAGTTTTGGAAGCAGCCGGAACAAAATGGAATTTTTTAAAATTCCAGCCCGGATTAGTTGGTGGTCATTGTATAGGGGTGGATCCTTATTATCTTACCTACAAAGCCAGTGAACTGGGTTATGATGCGGAAGTGATATTGGCTGGCCGAAATATAAATGATAATATGGCTAAGTATGTTGCTAAAACAGTGGTACAGCATATTATTAAAAATTCAGGCGATGTAAAAGCATCCAAAGTGTTGATAAAAGGAGCTACGTTTAAAGAAAATGTAAGTGATATCCGCAATTCTAAAGTAGCCGATGTAGTGAAAGCGTTGAAATCCTATTATGTAAATGTTGATGTAGAAGATCCTCATGCAGATTCGGATGAATTGCAACATGAATATGGTTTTGGATTGACGGAGAAAACGGGGAATGATTATGATGCAGTGATTATTACCGTACCACACAATGATTATAAAGACCTGGATGATGATTATTTTACAGGTATCACCAAACCACATGGAATGGTGGCTGACCTGAAAGGTATTTACCGTAACCGAATTACTAAAAGAACTTACTGGAGTTTATAAAATGTTATTTCAAAAAACCGACATACCCGGACTACTTGTTTTTGAACCCAACGTTTTTGAGGATGAACGTGGCTATTTCTTTGAATCCTATAATGAGTCTGTTTTCCGGCAGGAGAACATTGATATTCGTTGGGTGCAGGATAATCAATCCTCTTCTTCCTATGGAGTAATACGGGGTTTGCATTATCAATTGCCCCCATTTGCGCAGGCTAAACTGATTCGGGTACTTAAAGGAAAAATTTTAGATGTGGTGGTAGATTTACGAAAAGGGTCACCTACCTATACAAAAGTTTTTACACTAAAATTGTCGGCAAAAAATAAGCAACAATTATTTATCCCTGCGGGGTTTGCACATGGGTTTTCCGTGCTGAGTAATACTGCAGAAGTATTATACAAATGCGATAAATTTTATAATAAAGAGGCAGAGACGGGAATTATATTTAGTGATGGTGAATTAAATATTGACTGGAAAATTCCGGCTGAACACATCATAGTTTCAGAAAAAGATAGATCCTTTCCTTCTCTGGCTCAATGCAAGAGCGTCTTTGAATTTGAAAGCTGATGATAGTAAGGCAAAAAATACTTGTCACCGGTTCTAATGGTCAGTTAGGAAAAGAATTACAACAACTTGCTGAGTCATTCCCTCAATTTGAATTTATTTTTTTATCAAGAGAAGATTTACCCATTCATCATTTTGCTTTAGTTAGAAATTTTTTCAAAGGTTATCATCCGCAGTATTTAATTAACTGTGC
Source organism: Chitinophagaceae bacterium (assembly GCA_031372465.1). Classification (GTDB taxonomy): domain Bacteria; phylum Bacteroidota; class Bacteroidia; order Chitinophagales; family Chitinophagaceae; genus JJ008. The sequence goes on from JANMLJ010000266.1 coordinate 13,478, forward strand.
CGCATACACGGCAGTTGACCGTGCCGAAAAGGAAAAAGACCTCGCCTTCCAGGTGAATGGTGAAGCGGTAGGAGTGCTGGCGGCAATATGTAAAGCGCAGCATTGTAAATTTATACATATCTCTACCGACTATGTTTTTGATGGAACAGCTGCTGTTCCTTACAAAGAAGAGTCGATCACCAATCCGCAAAATGTCTACGGCGCTTCTAAGTTGGAAGGAGAGAAGCAGGCTATTCAATTCAATCCTGATTCAATCATCATCCGTACATCATGGGTGTATTCTGAATTCGGAAAGAATTTTGTAAAAACGATTATGAAATTATTAGTGGAGAAAGAGGAAATAGTTGTAGTCAACGATCAGATTGGCTCTCCAACCTATGCAGCTGATCTGGCAGAAGTGATCATGCAAATAATTTCTTCCGAAACATGGCAACCGGGTATTTATCATTACAGTAATGAAGGAATAATAAGTTGGTTTGACTTTGCGCTTCAGCTAAAAAAATTATCAGGAAGTCCTTGTATAATAAATCCGGTTTCAACGCCGCCACATCGCACAGAAGCTAAAAGACCGGCTTATTCTGTATTGGATAAAACAAAAATTCAGGAGGTTTTTGGTACCAGCCTTAAAAATTGGAAGGATAGTTTAGGGGGCTGTCTGGTAAAATTGAAAAACCCCATCTAACCTGAGGCTGGATGGGGTTTCTGTTGAGCTATATGGATTCGAACCATAAACGACTGAACCAAAATCAGTTGTGTTACCATTACACCATAGCTCAATACACCCGGAGCCTGATGAATGGCTCTTTATTGGGAGTGCAAAAATAGGGTTTGAAGGCTTTTGTGCCAAATGGTTTTTTAAAAAGCTTTTAGCCGTTAGCTTTTAGCCATAAGCAGGAAAATTACTTTTTTATCGTAAGAGTATTACTGAAGGCGGTTAGCATTTTTTCCTCTTCAGACAGCAGCTCCAATGTTATATTTATCAAGGTCTCGTTGCCATATTTTATTTCTTTGGCAATCAGCAATTGCGTTTCTAGTTCAAAAGCAGAACCTAGAAAAATTTCGATAAACCTATAATAATCTTTATCACTTTTCCTGCTGCTTCCCTCGGCAATATTTGAAGGAATTGATACCCCCGCTCTTGTAATTTGTGAGCAAAGCGCAAATCTTTCTTCTTTGGGAAAAGCTTTTATGATCTTAAAACTATTAATAGCTATCTGGAAGCCTTTTTGCCAGAACTTTAATTCTTTAAAATTTCTCATACTATTTTATTTCTAAGATAGTATAGACGTCTTGTCCCACCATGATGAAAACAACACCAAAAAAAAGTTTTTTCCCCAATAGTTAAAGGTTTACGGCTAATAGCTAATAGCTTCCCTTCAACTTTCCTTCTCTTTCTTCCTTCTCTTTCAATTCCTTAATCTTATCCAATGCCCTTGCTACCACATCACACATAATGGTGTATAAAGCTCCCGGTTTTGCATTTTCGTAAATATAATCTAAGGCAAGGTCCTCGTTTGGAATAATGACTGTTGGAATAGCAGGATTCACTCTATCCATACCTTCTTTTAATAAACCAATTATTTCATCTGCCGTTCTTCCCCGCAGATTCTTATCACAGCGAATAATTATTTCATCAAAAAATTTGGCGGATATTTCTCCCAGTTCCCGGATATCTTCATCTCTTCTGTCGCCCGTACCACTGATAACTCCAATTTTTATCGGGTAATCCAATTTGCTTACAAAATCACAAAGCAGTTTTAGCCCATGTGGATTATGCGCAAAATCTGCCAGCATGGTAAAATGTTTGAAATGGAAAAAATTCAAACGGCCTGGTGTAAGGCTTTCACTCGGAATAAATGTTTGCAAACCGGAGCGGATGTCTTCGATGGTTATATCACGAAACAGGTAAGCCGCCAACACCGCCGGTAAGCAATTATTAATATTATGCATGGCCTTTGCTTCGTAAGTCAGTGGAATATCCCTGGCTGGTAATACTCTTATTTTCCAGTTACCTTTCATGATGGTGATATAACCATTTTCATATACACAGGCCAACCCGTTGCTGGTGGCGTGTTCTTTTATCCGTGGATTATTTTCATCCATGCTGAATAAAGCAATATTACATTTAAGACTATTTTTCATTGCATACACTAAATCGTCATCTGCATTCAATACTGCATAGCCATGCGGGAAAACAGTTTCGGGAACTACCGCTTTTACTTTTGCCATCGCTTCAATAGTATGAATGCCACCTAATCCCATATGATCGGCGGCTACATTGGTAACAACAGCTACTTCGCAATTTTGAAAAGCTAATCCTGCCTTTAAAATTCCACCCCTTGCACATTCCAATACTGCAAAATCAACAGTCGGGTCTTTTAAAACAAATGTTGAACTCACTGGGCCGGTACAATCACCTTTCATCATCAGTTGGTTTTGAATATACACGCCATCACTGGTAGTATAACCAACTTTTTTTCCTGCACTTTTTGCAATATGCGCCGTTAGCCTGGTGGTCGTTGTTTTACCATTTGTTCCCGTTATAGCAATGATAGGAATTCGTCCCGCACTCCCTTTGGGAAATAACATATCAACCACTGGTTCGGCTACATTTCTTGGCAAACCTTCCGATGGATCTATATGCATCCTGAATCCCGGTGCTGCATTTACTTCTAAAATTGCTCCACCATTTTCGGCCACCGGAGTTCTTAAATCAATTGCCATTACATCAACACCGCAAATGTCAAGACCGATAATTCTGGCAATTCGTTCAAACATAAAAATATTAGCCGGATGTACTTCATCTGTTACATCAGTGGAAGTGCCACCGGTTGAAAGATTGGCTGTTGGCTTCACTAAAACACGTTCACCTTTTGGAGGAATGGATTCTAAAGTAATATTGGCATCATCCAGCATTTTTTGGGTAAACTGGTCAATAGTAATTTGTGTCAGCACTTTCTCATGGCCAAATCCACGTCGTGGATCTTTATTCGTTTCATCAATCAACCATTGAATGGTATTAACTCCATCACCTACTACCGATGCCGGGGTTCTTAAAGCGGCACAAATAAATTTATTGTTGATTACCAAACAACGAAAATCATATCCGGTAATAAAACGTTCAACGATTACATTGCGACCATAAACTTTAGCCGCTTCATATGCTTTTAATGCCTGTTCTCTATTAACAATATTTGTCGTGTTGCCTTTACCATGATTGCCATCAATAGGTTTTAATACCAGTGGATAGCCAAATTTATTAATGGCATCATCCAAACCTTCTTCATTTCTTATAACTGTTCCTCTGGGAACCGGAATTTCAGCAGCTTCCAGCAATTGTTTTGTTTCTTCTTTATTACAGGCAATATCAACGGCAATATTTGATGTGGTTGAAGCAATCGTTGCTCTTATCCTTTTTTGATTCACCCCATAACCTAATTGAACCAGGCTATGCTTGTTCAATCTTATGTACGGAATTCCTCTTTTTGCCGCCTCTTCTACTATGCAACCGGTAGATGGTCCCAGCCTTGTATCTTCCCGTATCTCCCGCATCTCCTGTATGTCATTCGCCAGATCATAGTCAGTGCCATCGATCAATGCCTGTGCAATGCGAACGGCTGCCCTTGCTGCATACAATCCTGCATCTTCTTCCATATAACTAAATACCACATAATAGATGCCTTCTTTTTCACCTTCCGGTGTTCTTGTTCTGCCAAAGCCGGTATCCATGGCAGCCAGTGTCTGAATTTCTAAAGCAATATGTTCAATCACATGTCCCATCCAGGTACCTTCATCCACTCGTTTAAAAAAACCACCCCGCATTGATTCACTGCAACGGTGTTCAATCATAGTAGGAAACATATTTTCTAATCGTTCCCGAAACCCCGGAATGGTATTAGTAGGTCGATGTTCCAGTTCCTCCAGATCCAGATTCATCTGTATCAGTTTGGTACGGTTTACACTCCAGTAGTTAGGACCTTTCAGTACTTTAATTTCAAGTATTTGCATAAATAGTTTTTTGTTGGTCCTGCCATTTTAATGGGCAGGCATGGAAGTTAGTTTTTTTTAATTAGGTAGCCAACTGCTGTTCTTCATTGGTTGTTGCTCCAATTCATATAAGGATATACTTATTGCACAATAAATACAAGCTCTTTATAAGGAATATTTCCTAATTTCCCTATTGCTATATTTTCTTCAAAACCAAACTGAATTTATATGAGAGTGTTTTTTTTACTTTTTGTAATTATCCCCCTTGAATTATTTGCACAAAAAGAAGTAAAAGAATGGAAAGAAGGTAATCTTTCTGTTACAAAACACCAGTTGAAAATTGGTAATGACCTGTTGAATTATACAGCCACTACCGGTTATATGCCTATGAAGGATGAAAAAGATACCACGAAAGCCAATCTTTTTTTTATTGCCTACACAAAAGATGGCGACCTCGATCTGGCAAAACGCCCTATTATTTTTGCATTTAATGGTGGTCCTGGTTCAGCTTCTTTATGGGTACATATGGGTGCTTTGGGGCCAAAAGTTGTTTTGATGAAAGAGGATGGAAATACATTGCCACCTCCTTATAAATATGTTGATAATCCGGATACATGGCTTGATAAAGCAGATATCGTTTTTATTGATCCGATGATGACTGGCTACACCCGCCCGGCCGGTAAATCATCGCTAAATGAATTTACTGGTTTTGATAATGATATTCAGTTTGTAGGTGATTTTATCCGCTTATACCTGAACAAGTATAAACGTTGGAGTTCGCCAAAATTTATTGCCGGGGAAAGCTATGGTACTACACGTGCCGCAGGTCTTTCAGGATATTTACAGGATCGCTACGGATTATATCTTAATGGAATAATACTTATTTCCGCTGTGCTTGATTTTCAAACCATCAGAACGGAAAGAGGAAATGATGTGCCTTTCCCATTGGGTCTTCCCACTTTTGCTGCCACATCCTGGTATCATAAAAAATTAGATGCACGTTATTCCAGCCTTAGTTCTTTGTTGCAGGAAGTACAGCAATTTGCAACCACCGATTATGCCATTGCTTTAATGAAGGGTGATAAAATTTCAGAGCAAGAACGAAATACTATCATTAATAAACTACATGATTATACAGGTCTTTCAAATGACTATATCGATCATACCAATCTCCGGTTATATGTAGGACAGTTTAATAAAGAGCTTCTTAGAAAGGAAGGTAAAACAGTAGGCAGGCTCGATGGAAGGATCACCGGGCAGGATTATAATAGCGCCGGAGCTGCCTATGAATATGATCCCAGCAATGATATTGCTGTTATAGGAGATTATACGGCTGCTATTAACGATTATATCCGACGAGAGTTGAAATATGAAAATGATATTCCTTACGAAACCTCCGGTCGTGTTGGCCCATGGACAAACGCCATTAATAAATACCTGAATGTAGCTGAAACACTCCGGGGAGCAATGGTGAAGAATAATTATTTAAAAGTGTGGATATGCAATGGTTATTATGATATGGCTACTCCTTATTTTGCTACCGATTATGTAATTCATCATATGAATTTGCCCAAAAACCTGCAGAAGAATATCAGTTTCACCTATTATGAAGCGGGTCATATGATGTATATCCATAAGGCTTCATTGCTAAAGCTGAGAAAGGATTATAGCCAATTTATGAATGATGTTCTATCTGAAATTCAATAAAAATAATTATGAAAAATAACCGGAGAAATTTTTTGCGTAAAGCAGGTGTATTCTCTGCTACTGCATTTTTATCCTCTATATCACAACCAGCCTGGAGCAGAAATCTTGACGCTGCAGTAAGGAATGCCGAAGGAATTTCTCCGGCCGATCTTGCCACCGAAGAAGACTTCTGGTATTATATTCAGCAATCATTTACTGTATCACCATCCTTGATCAACTTAAACAATGGTGGGGTGAGTCCTGCACCAAAAACTGTACAGGATGCTATGAAGCGGTATTATGATTATTGCAATGAAGCACCCAGTTATTATATGTGGAGAATATTGGACCAGGGAAGAGAACCACTACGAAAAAATCTTGCAAAATTAGCAGGATGTGATGCAGAAGAAATCGCTATTAACAGAAATTCGTCCGAAGGATTGGAGACGGTCATTTTCGGTTTGCAACTAAAGGCCGGTGATGAAGTGGTGGTTGCCAAACAGGATTATCCAAACGTAATTAATGCCTATAAGCAAAGGGAATTAAGGGATGGAATAAAAATTGTTTGGGTAAATCTTGAATTACCCAGTGAAGATGAAAACTATCTCGTTCAACAATATACAAATGCCTTTACTTCCAGAACCAAAGTGGTGAATGTTACGCATATTATTAACTGGAACGGGCAGATATTGCCGGTGAAAAAAATTGCACAGGCCGCACATAAAAAAGGAATTGAAGTGGTGGTGGATGGTGCCCATAGTTTCGCCCATTTCGATTTTAAAATTCCTGATCTGGAAGCTGATTACTTTGCAGGGAGCCTGCACAAATGGTTGTATGCGCCTATTGGAAGCGGAGTGTTATATATTAAAAAAGAAAAAATTAAAAGCATTTACCCCATGTTTGCAATGGATATTCCATTAAAGGATGATATACGGAAATTTGAAGCTTTGGGAACAAGGCCAATGTTCATTGAACAGGCTATTGGAAAAGCTATCGAGTTTCATGATATGATTGGCAGTGAACGAAAAGAAAAGAGGCTGCATTATCTGAAGAATTACTGGATGGAAAAAGTAAAAGATGTTCCGACAGTAAAACTGAATACTTCCCTGCATCCTAAATGGGGCTGTGCTATTGGTAATGTAGGCATTGATGGAAAAAAACCCGGTGAATTGGATTCATTCCTGATGGAAAAGTATAAAATACATGCGGTAGGTATTACCTGGGAAAATATTGTTGGGGTAAGAGTAACACCAAATGTGTACACTACCACTAAAAATCTGGATCTGCTGGTAGAAGGAATAACAGCTTTCGCGAAGAGTTAGCCATTATATAATTAAGGGATCAACGATAAGCCACAAACTTTAAACTACAAACTTTCTTGTCCACACCACTCACTAACCGCAAAATAAACCTGCTGCAGGCTACTTCTATCAATATGATAGATATGGTAGGTATTGGCCCTTTTGTGGTAATGCCTTTTGTGGTAGGACAATTCAACAATGGATTATTTATCTGGGCCTGGATATTCGGAGCTTTTACTGCTTTTATGGATGCAATGATCTGGAGTGAATTGGGTGCTAAATATCCGCTGGCAGGCGGCACGTATAATTTTCATCGTATTGCATTTGGGGAGAAAGGAGGAAAATTGATGAGCTTTTTGTATGTCTGGCAAACATCAATACAAGCACCTTTAGTAGTAGCTTCTGCCGCCATCGGATTTGCTCAATACCTGACCTATATTGTTCCCCTTGATTTTTGGCAACAAAAAATTGTTTCCGGTGGATTGGTGATTCTCGTTTTTCTGTTATTGTATAGAAAGATTGAAACGATCGGTAAAATCTCCGTTGTGATGGGTAGTATTGTTGTACTAACCATTATCTGGATCATTGTAAGTGGATTTATAGGACAACAGCAGCCGGTAAAAATTTTGCCAACAGGAAATGAATCTTTTTTCACACTGGCATTTTGGGCAGCTATCGGGCAGGCTTCCGTGAAAACAGTTTATGCATATCTTGGTTATTACAATGTTTGTCATTTGGGTGGTGAAATAAAAAACCCGGGTAAAAATATCCCCCGGAGTATTTTTATTTCTATAATTGGTATTTCAACGCTGTATCTGCTGATGAATATTAGTGTGATGGGAGTAATACCCTGGCAGGTTGTAAAGTCGGATGACAAATATTTAGTCAGCACTTTCATGCAACTGATATATGGCCACCAGGCTGGAATTGCGGTGACTGTTTTAATTCTATGCATTGCATTTTCTTCCCTTTTTGCGGTGGTGCTGGGTTATTCCAGAGTGCCTTATGCTGCTGCCGTGGATGGAAATTTCTTTAGACCATTTGCCCGTCTGCATCCAACTAAAAATTTTCCCTACATATCGTTGATAGTATTATGTACACTAGGTTTTATTTTCAGTTTGTTTATGCGTTTGGGTGAAGTAATCAGTTCTATTTTAGCTATGCGGATTATTGTACAGTTTATAGGGCAGGGGGTAGGTGTTTCATTATTGCGCAAAAAATTTGGCAAAGAAGGATTGCCCTTTAAGATGTGGTTATTTCCATTGCCGGTCATACTATCTATCGCTATCTGGATATTTTTATTCATTTCTACCCGTTGGTTTGCGTTATGGGGAAGTTTAATTGCGATAGTTGGAGTATTTGTTTATTTCGTTAAAAATAAAGTAACCGCTGCGACGAAGAGCCGCTGAGCATACTTCTAAAATAGTTATTTCCCTGCTGCGCTTCTCCGACTCAGCGGTTATATTTCCACATTTCCACATTCTCACATTTCCACATTAGCATTAACTTATTTTTCTATTACTTTTGTCCATTATCAAATCTCCATGAATGAGTAGTCCGAAAGGAAAATTGATTGCGATAGGTGGAGCCGAACATAAAGGCAACGATTTGGAAGTGGATGGCTTTCATCGAAACAATCTTAATTTTTTTGAATTGGGCATTCTTCGGCGTGTAGTAGAAGAAGCCGGTGGCATTGGTGCTAATATTGAAGTTATTACTACTGCTTCCATGATTCCCTATGAAGTGGGCGAAAACTACCTGAATGCATTTGGAAAAATTGGTTGTACTAATATTGGCCTGATGCATATCCGCACCCGGCAGGATGCGATGAATAATGAGTTTATAGAACGTATCCGTCAATGCGATGCGGTTATGTTTACCGGTGGAAATCAATTGAGGCTGAGCGCTACCGATGGAGGGACTGAGTTTCTTACCTTATTGAAAAAAAGATATAAGGAAGAAAATTTTTTGATTGCCGGTACCAGTGCAGGAGCTATGGCCATGAGTAATACCATGATTTATGAAGGCAATGCAGCCAGGGCGCATTTAAAAGGGGAAGTGAAAATTACCACAGGCCTTGGATTTGTAAAATCAATTATCATTGATTCGCATTTTGAAAAAAGAGGGCGTTTTGGACGGCTGGTACAGGCAGTTGCTGCTAATCCATCCAGCATCGGTATTGGTTTGGGAGAAGATACCGGGATGTTGATTACAGAAGGAAATAAAATGGAAGCCATTGGCAGCGGGCTGGTGGTTATAGTCGATGGACATGATATATTGCATTCTAATATCGCAGATATACCAGATGGTAATCCCATCAGTATCGAAAATCTGAAAGTTCACTTTTGTGAAAAAGGAAATGGTTACCTGATCAAAGAAAGAAAATATTTGCCGGAAGTCAGTGACGGTTCAGTAATAAAAAAACAAGTCGATATTGAGTGAGCGTATCGGGTTTAAAGTTTCGGGTTAATTACAAATGCAACCTCACTATAAAAATTAAGCATCTGATAACGGATGCTTTTGTATTTTTATGTATTAACTACTTAGTATGAAGAAGCTTTTATTTATCTCCGCTATTCTTTTTATATCCTGTGCATTTGCACCGCAAAAGAAAACCAAAATTATTTTCTTCGGCGATTCTATTACCGAGCTGGGTGTAAAGAAGGATAAATATGTTGGTTATATACTGGTGATGGATAGTATGCTGAAAGCGAAAAAAATGAATGAGCAGTACGAGTTGATTGGTTCAGGCATTAGTGGTAATAAAATTTACGATTTATTCCTGAGAATGGAAGATGATGTACTAAGCAAAAACCCGGATGTGGTGGTGATATATGTTGGGGTAAATGATGTTTGGCATAAAACGCTGTTAGGCACAGGCACAGATGCTGATAAGTTTGAACGGTTTTACCAGGCTATTATAAAAAAATTAACTGACAGAAACATTAAAGTGATAGTATGCACGCCTGCTGTTGTTGGTGAAAAAACAGATATGAGTAATCCGCTGGATGGCGACCTCAACCGGTATAGTAATATCATCCGCGATCTGGCAACCAAAAATAAACTTCCACTGGTAGATCTAAGGGAAAAATGCATTACATACCTGAAAAAAAATAATGTTGAAAACAAAGAAAAAGATATTCTTACCTATGACAGAGTGCATATGAATACGAAGGGCAACCAATTTTTGGCAGAAGCCATGTGGGAAAAGCTAAAAGCGTTTTAATACCCGGGAATTTCTGTAACTGGGAAAATTAAGTCAGGGAATGAGTGTTTTACCGGCAAATAACTAAATAATAATTCTTCTTTCCTTTTTGCACCAGTAAATAGTAGCCATGGAGTAAAAGTTCGTCAGTTATTTTAAAATCAATTTCTTCCACTTTCTTCCGATTGATACTCACCCCGCCACCTTGTACTGTTTTTCTTGCCTCCCCTTTACTTGGGAAAATAGTCGTTTCGGCTAAAAAAGATACAATATCAATAAT
>JANMLJ010000271.1:0-1904 GCA_031372465.1 Chitinophagaceae bacterium
CGGCAAGTTTATTGATATCGGTTGGTTCTTTTTTGCCACTACCTTTACTAGAATGTTGCAACATTCCTTTTACAATGTCTGCAGCTCGCTTACCATGGTGATTTATTTTTTCGGAATTTGATTCTATATCCGTTGCAATCGATGAAACTTCTTCTAAATTTCCTTTTATTGTTTCATCTTTTAATTCCTTAATTAATTCTGTATTCACTTCCGAAAAATTATTTACAAAGTTCAACGGGTTTTGTATTTCATGGGCAATGCCTGCAGTGAGTTCTCCAAGGCTTGCCATTTTTTCAGACTGGATAAGTTGGGATTGGGTGGATTTGAGTTCTTGCAAAGTGTTTTCCACTTTGTTCTTCTGTTCCTTCAGAACAATATTGGAGTTATGTTTTTGGCGGTTATTCCGGTAAAGTAAAAATGCTACCAAAAGAATTATACCAAGCCCTCCTGAAAGCAAATAAGTTCTGATCTTATTCTGAAACTCTTTCTTTTCCTTTTCAATATTCTGAAGTCGTAATTGTTCGTCTAACAAAACTTGTTGAAAGGCAGCCATATTTTGTAACCTATCATTGGAAATGCTGTCTTTAGCTTCAATAGTAAGTCTGGCATACTTCAGTATACTATCTTTTTGCCCCATAAGCTGGTAACTTTGGTAAAGTTTTTCATACACCACTCCAAGATCCTGGTCTTCCCGGTCAACTTTGCCCTGCAAGTTTAATGTTTGTTCAAAAAGTTTTGCATAGTATAGTGAAGAGTCCTTTTTGCTTTCAGTAAGGTAATAATTACATAGTTTTAAATAACCCCTTGCCAAAGCACTTAGGAAATGTTGTTCATTGGCCAGTTTTATTCCCGAATAGTAATAACTAAGAGCTAGGTCTTTATTTCCTTTTATTTGATAGATATCTCCCAGATCCACGGGGATATAACAATAATAAATTTTGTCATTCAGCTCAGTTCCCAGTTTTTCTGCCCTAACGGAAAACAGAAGGGCTGAATCAGGTTTGTTTAACTTTAGATATAGTCTACCCAAATCATTAGTCGCTACCATCAATCTGTATTTATTTCCACTTTCCTCAGCAATTCTTATTGCTTCTTTAAGATGAAACAATTGTTTATCATTATCCTTAATCCTGTTCATAAGTCCCGAAAACTGATTATGAGTGTTTGCCAGAATTGATAATCTTTGATAAGAAAGTGGTTTGCCTTCTACAATATGCCACTCATTTCGTTTTTCAATTTCAGGATTCTCAGCTAATGCGAATGCTGATAAATAATATTTTAGAGATTCTGAATATCTACCTTTGATTTGTAGTTGCCATGCAAGAGTAGTTGAAGCGCTGGCTTCAGCCAGTTTCATTTTGTTTTTTTGGGCAATCTGCACGCCAATTTCAGCATATTTAAGTGCAGAATCCTGATTGGTATTTACGTAATAAGATAGCAACCGACGGTTCAATGCGAATCGAATGGAATCATTAGAAGCATTCTGATATGCATGTACAAGACTATCTGACAAAATCAACTGTGCATCAGAAATAATCGGTATAAATAAAAACAATATTAATTTCAAAATCCACTTCATTTTATCGTGTGTTTTATAATTGAATGATAAATGTTGAGCCTTCACCCTCTTTCCCTGCCCGTCCGTCAGGCGGGATTTCCACTTTCATCCCGATAGCTACCTGCCTGCCATGCCTACACTTTGGCTTCGGCAGGTAAACCGGCAGGCACGGTCGGGACTCCACTATGACTATGTTAGCAAAACAATTGTAAATTCTGTTCCCGCCTGCTCCGCCGCGGCGGATTCGGCGGACAAGCCCTCTTTCGCTGAAGCTACAGAGGGCAGGCCTTCATTCTCTTTCGTGTCCACTTTTATTTCTCCTCCATGTGCTTTCACAATATCATAA
>JANMLJ010000288.1:0-7832 GCA_031372465.1 Chitinophagaceae bacterium
ACCGACTGGCATGGTAAACCCTGGGATCCAACAAGTGGTAAACCCGCAGCTCATCCGAATTCAAGATTTACTGCACCGGCTTATCAAAATCCTGCGATTGATAAAGATTGGGATAATCCCAAAGGTGTACCTATCTCCGGATTCATTTTTGGTGGAAGAAGAAGTACTGGTGTGCCATTAGTATACCAATCATTCAACTGGAACTTTGGTGTGTACCTGGCAACAACAATGGGTAGTGAAACAACCGCAGCTGCTTTTGGTGAAGTAGGAAAAGTGCGTCATGATCCATTTGCTATGTTACCGTTTATGGGTTATCATATTGGTGATTATGTAAACCATTGGCTGCAGTTTGGCCGTGACCTGCCGAATGCACCCCGCATTTTTGGGGTGAACTGGTTTCGCAAAGATGACAATGGTCAATTTTTATGGCCAGGTTTTGGAGAAAACATCCGTGTACTAAAATGGATAGTGGAACGTATCCGCGGTAATGCTTCTTCTGTAGAAAGTCCGATGGGATGGATGCCCAGATATGAAGACATGGATTGGACCGGTTTGGAAAGTTTTACCAAAGAAGATTTTGCAAAAATAATGACGGTGGACCGTGAGCCGGGTAAAAAAGAATTATTGTCACACGAAGAATTGTTTGAACGTATGTATGATAAACTGCCTAAAGAATTTTTCTTTATGCGGGAATTACTACTCTCTGCATTATGGCGTTCTCCCGAAAAATGGGGATTACAGCCAGAAAGAGATTGACCTCTGCTGATTACTTGCCCTTTTTTAAAATCATAAATAGTGAGGATGTCCCAAAAGTCAATTCATGAATAAATGCCGGTAAGGCGATAAGATGGTAAGTATTGAAATTCAACTACTATTTTCTTCCCGACTTCCCTCCTACGCTAATGCTTCGGTGGGTAAATCCGTCTTCCCCTCAGGGTCCTGTGGACCGGCAATAATTAGCTTTTAAGCCTCCTGTTTATGATGAATGATGTACATTGTCTTCAATAATTTATTATGCCCGGATGGTTTTATGATCTTTTTACAAAGGCCTCTATCGCTCAGTCAGTCATAATAGTTGGACTGGTGATCGCTATCGGCATCTGGATGGGTCGTATAAAAATTGCAGGCATATCACTGGGTATTACCTGGGTATTATTTGCTGGTCTTATTATCTCTTATTTCGGAATAGAAATTGATAAGGGAACCGAGCATTTTATAAAAGAGTTTGGTCTTATACTTTTTGTTTACTCAATCGGCTTGCAGGTTGGTCCTGGTTTCTGGGCATCGTTAAAAAAGAATGCGATGGTAAATAATCTCCTGGCTATGGCAATAGTAGCAACAGGTGTTATTATTACTGTTATCCTTTATTTGATCAGTGGCAACAATATTTCTGTTATGACAGGTGTAATGAGTGGTGCTGTTACCAATACACCGGGACTTGGTGCGGCACAGGCTGCTGTCAGTGACTTACATGTAGCTGCTGCAGATAAACCATTGATTACACTTGCGTATGCTGTTACCTATCCATTAGGCGTATTTGGTATCATTGGTTCTTTATTGATATTGAAAAAAATATTCAATGTAAAAATTGATAAAGAACAGGAGTTACACAGAAAGCTTGCCGTACTAAGAGCAAGTCGTCCTGTTTCTGTTCACCTGAAATTAGAAAATAAACAGTTACTTGGTCAGCCATTACGAAAATTATTTGAATTGCTGAAAGAACCGGTTGTGGTTTCAAGAATGTATCATAAGGGAGAAATCATTACACCTACTCCCGATTTGATATTGGCTGAAAATGATGTGTTATTGGTGGTAGCATCCAAAATAGAAATAGAGCAATTAAAATTATTAATTGGCCCGCTCAGTACGATGAACCTGAAGACTTCTGGTAACAGTGATCTTTTATCAAGACATATTGTAGTAACGAGATCGGCTGTTACACATAAGCGGTTGGGCGATATTCCTGAATTGCATCAACACGAATTTACACTTACCCGATTGAGCCGTGCGGGTATTGAAATGGTACCGCATGGAGATATTTTTTTGCAACTCGGCGATACAATAAAAGTAGTGGGTACCGAAGAAGGGTTGCAGATTGTAACAAAAGCAGTAGGCAATTCATTAAAAAAACTGGAAGTGCCAGACCTGGCGCCTATTTTTATGGGCATAGTGCTTGGTGTTATTCTTGGAAGTATTCCTTTTAATTTTCCCAATATGCCGGTGGCAGTAAAAATCGGAATGGCGGGCGGGCCATTGATCATTGCACTTATTTTAAGCCGCTTTGGAAATCTTTTTTATCTTAATAATTACACCACCATCAGTGCTAACCTGATGATCCGGGAGTTGGGCATCAGCCTTTTTTTAGCCAGTGTGGGATTGAGCAGTGGCAAAAACTTATCTATTGCGTTTGCAGATGGTAGCGGATGGATATGGATAGGAATGGGCGTACTAATAACTATTGTTCCTTTATTATTGGTTGGATTTATTGCGCACAAATTTTTCAAAAAAACCTTTTTTGAAGTATGTGGCTTGCTGGCAGGAGCTTCTACTGATCCGCCTGCATTGGCATTTGCTACTAAACTTGCCGGAAGTGATATTCCCTCTGTTACCTATGCTACGGTCTATCCTTTGACGATGATCCTCCGGATAGTAGCTGCGCAATTATTAATACTTTTACTTTCTTAACTTATTGAACCGCATTTTTCAACGCTTCAATAGTTTTCTTTTCACTACCGATAAATATTTTATCCTTCATAATAACAACAGGCCTTTTCAAAAAAGTATATTCAGCTAGAATATATTTCCGGTAATCCTTTTCAGTCAACTGTACATCTTTGAGGCCAAGCGATTTATATTTCAATGCCCTCCGGCTAAAAAGGGCTTCATAACTGCCTGCCATTTTTTTCATTTCGTCTACTTGAGCAGGGGTAATTTTTTCAACTTTAATATCCTGCATCTCCAATCCGAACTTATCCAAAGAAGTTTCTTTAATAATGGACTGGCAGGTAGTGCAATTACCAAGGTGGTAGATTTTTTTCATTATAAAATTACATTATAAAACCCTGTTGGTTCACTAAAATTAAAATTGCTTTACTTTGTGCACTTTATATACTTAACTATGGGTAAAGATGAAGTTTTTAAAGGGGAAATAGAAAAGGCAAGCGATTTTAAATTTGGTGAAAATGTAGCTAAAGTGTTTGATGATATGGTGAACCGTTCCGTTCCTTTTTATGGCGAAATACAACGGATGATGGCCGAACTGGCTGCTGACCACGCAAAAGTAGGCAGCAATGTATATGATCTTGGCTGCTCTACCGGTACTACTATGATTGGAATGGACACGATGGTGAACAAGCAAATACGTTTTGTTGGCGTTGATGATTCACAGGAAATGCTGGATAAATGCCAATCAAAACTACTGGAAGTTGGCTTTTCCCGGGAGTATGAATTGCGTTGTACCGACCTTGGACAAGGAATAAAAATTGAAAATGCATCAGTTGTAGTTTTATGTCTTACCCTTCAGTTTGTACGGCCTATCTACAGAGAACAGGTATTAAAAAATATTTATGATGGATTGAATCCCGGAGGTGTGCTGATACTGGTAGAAAAAATACTGGCAGAAGAAAGTAATTTCAATCGTGATTTCATCAACTACTATTATAATTATAAACGAAGTAATAATTATAGTGAAATGGAAATCTCTCAAAAAAGAGAGGCGCTGGAAAATGTACTGGTGCCTTATAAATTAAGTGAAAATATCAATCTGCTTCGTGATAAAGGTTTTGCACATTGCGAAGTTTTTTTTAAATGGTATAATTTCGCGGGACTTATCGCTACAAAAAAGTAAGCCACGGAATCACACTAATTGATACGAAAGAGGTTTTGAAAATATAGCTCTCTCTGACTTTGTATTTTTCGTGTTATTTTGTGTGTGTTCGTGGCAAAATATTTTAAAAAACGTCAATGGTAGCAATAGGTAATTTTTTCTTTAAGTATCGCAACTGGATCTTTATTCTCTTTTACGGAGCGTTGTTCATTCCCTCCTGGCCTTTATTTTCTCCAAAGCAATTGGGTAGTTGTTATTATAGTTGGTCTATCGTCATTGGATTATTTATCACCTGCCTCGGACAATTGATACGGGGTCTAACAATCGGATTAGCCTATATCGTTCGGGGCGGCAAAGAAGGAAAGCCCTATGCAGAAGGATTGGTAACCGAAGGTATTTTCAATCATTGCCGCAATCCATTATATGTTGGAAATATACTGATGTTGCTGGGTGTTGGTATTTTGGCCAATTCATTAGTATATGTTGCCATTGTAATACCGGTATTTTTATTTATTTACCAGGCTATTGTTTTAGCAGAAGAAAATTTTCTCCGGGGAAAGTTTGGTTCCGGGTTTGAAGAATATTGTAAAAAAGTAAACCGTTGGATTCCTACATTGAATGGTATTGGTAAAACATTCAGCAGTATGAAATTTAACTGGAAGAGGTGGATTCTAAAGGAACATACCACCCAGTTTATCTGGCTGATAGGAATCACTCTTTTACTTTTATTAAATTACCCTGAGTTAACAAGTTACGATAAACAGTTCCGCAATCTATTACTCGGTATTATACTTGGAATTTTGGTACTTATATATTTCCTCATCCGTTATCTGAAAAAGACGGGAAAATTTAAGGAGTAAGTCACTGATCAGTATAAAAATACAATTAGCCACCCATTAACACGAAATCACAAAAAAAAATCGATTGTATTTTTCGTGTCAATTTGTGTGAATTCGTGGCCAGAAAACGGCTGTTTCCCATCTTCGTAAACATTGACTGGAAATTGTTGTTATTTTTGTTATCCGTTTCAGCCTTGGTGAAAACGGAACTAAATTTTGTTTTATGATAAAAACAGGTAATCCCATTATCAGCATTTATACCGAAATGACTCCCAATCCGGAGACCATGAAGTTTGTGGCTAACAAGCTTTTATACCCCGGAAAAAGCATTGATTTTCCCGATGCGGATAGTGCAAAACCATCTCCATTAGCAACCGAGTTGTTCGGTTTCCCTTTTATAAAAGCAGTGTTTATTGCCAGCAATTTTGTGACGCTGACAAAAGTTGCTGATATAGACTGGACCGATGCTATTCCTTCAATACGCCAGTTTTTAAAGGAATACCTGGAAGAAGGAAAAGCTGTCATCAATGAAGAAGAGCTGGCGGCAGTTAAACAGACAAGCAGCAATGAAGTATCTGCCGATGATGATGATGTGGTAAAACGTATCAAAGAGTTATTGGATAACTATGTTCGTCCGGCAGTAGAAATGGATGGCGGTGCCATACAATTTAAAAGTTATGAAGACGGTACCGTAAATCTAGCTATGCAGGGAAGCTGCAGTGGCTGCCCTTCTTCAATGATCACATTGAAAGCAGGTATTGAAGGAATGATGAAGCGGATGATACCAGAAGTAAAAGAAGTGGTGGCGGAAGCCGAGTAAATCTAAATTGGGTTTAAGTATTTATAAATAGTAAGCGGCATGTGCCGCTTTTTTTATTTTTCCTGTGCCTGACATTTCATTTATACTCATGGTGTTTATTGAATATGAAATGCTTTATTATAAATTTCTTTTTGAACTGCTGTACTTTTCTTTGTCAGGTCTTTTTCAAATAAACGATTCAGGTTGTTTCCTGCCAGGTCTTCCAGTCTTGCTTCGATTTCACAAGTATAATCTCCGGCACTCCATTCAGCAAACGGAGTAAAGTGTAAAATTGTTTCACCCTCTTTCGTTTCAATAACTCCATTTAAAATATTCCCTTTGTTATCAAAGACACGAATGGCATTTTTCAGCAATACATAATCCAGTGGTTCATTCAATACTATTTTCAGCGATTGTTTGCTTCCAGCTTTTGGGGTATCTATTCTCCAGGTATCCGGGTTGGGTGACAAGCTATCCCGAAAACCAACGATAAAACCTTTTTGATAGGAATAGGATAATGAAACGCCTTCTGCATCTCTCCAATCTTGTTTTACTACTATTTGATAGCTGGCTCCCTGTTCTAATGGTGATCCCAATTTTTTATTGGGCTGCAAATCCCTTTTTACCCTACCCGGGTCAAGCCAAAGTGTAAGCATCGTTCTTTCCTTATTCCATAACTCAGGTTGCAAATCAAGAAAAATTGATGGAATAATGTCCTTTCCATTTTTGATAACAGCAATATTTTCCAATGCACGCCCTTCTTCCATAGATTGTGAAAATTCGATATAGATTTTTAATAAATTCAATGGCAACGTATCTTTTGAAGGATAAATAGAAATTATTGCTGGTGTTGAAAGAATATGACCGGTTGGTATCTCCATTTCACGCAATAATTTTTCTCCGAGGCGTATTTCGTATTTTAATCCGGGTGTAAAAGCAATCAGGGGTTGAAAAATTATTGTATCCTTTGTTAGCGTAAACTCACCCAGCATGGAAGCATTGGTATTTTTTAATTGTATTTGCAACAATTGCTCAATCGAATCCTGTGGAGTTCCGGATACTAATGCCATCGGAATAAGCATACGCCTGGCCTTGTTCCCTTCCCATTCTATGGTAACAATATTGCTTTCCTTTTTCTTTTCTGAACAACTAATCAGTAAAAAAGAAAAGACCAGGCTCCATAGAATAGGAAACCTGATCTTTTTATTATTTAATCTGTTTATACGCATTACATCCACCTGTCTCCTCTGGCCGTCCAGAGATCAAGATCGCCATTTGCTTTGCGTTGCAATACCAACACCTGTGTATCATCCAATTTGTCCATTTGTAATACGTTAACCGTAGGCAGTGTTACAAAATTTACCCCGGCTGTCCCATAACTTTCTTTTATAGGTTCAGAAAGTGTGCCTTCATAGGATTCAATATTCTTGTAATTAATTCTCATCACCGGCCGGTTGCTGTTGGCCATAAAAAGAAATGAATTGCCTTCTTTCTTCAGTGTTACCATATCAACCGGTGAATTGCCGGCACCAAATTCTCCAATGGTTCTTCCTTTTACATGCTTACCAGCTTTCAGCTCATCCAGCGGAAATAATACTAAAGGCGTACAGGTATAACTGGCAACCAGGTATTTTTTCCCGTTCAGTTCCGCTGTTGTAAAAGTCCTGATCGGCGAATTAGTTTCATACTTTCCATGTGCTACATGATAAATCTCTAATGAAGCCTGCTCCTGCTTATCAGAAAAAGGAAAAGCAATTTTTCTGAAAGTAGAACCAAATTCCTGGTTAGATAATCCGCTTAACATAACACTGCCATCAGCATAATTAAGATCAGAAATAGTTTGGTCCCGTAATGGACGGCCACTTCTGTCCTTTGCCTCTTCGCCTGGAACATTGGCCATCGAAATATTACTGTAGTCAATGTCTTTAAGATTTACAGACTGTATTTTATCTCCTTCAAGTGTAAGCAATACAGGTGTACCATCATTGCTTTGCACGGCAATATAAATTTTCCTGGAAAGAGGGTTGACAGCTATATCCTGTATCCTTATATTTTTTGTTTCAGTGCCTAACGCAGCTGCAATCTTCTGA
Organism: Chitinophagaceae bacterium; assembly: GCA_031372465.1. GTDB lineage: Bacteria > Bacteroidota > Bacteroidia > Chitinophagales > Chitinophagaceae > JJ008. Next base: position 7,555 of record JANMLJ010000288.1, read on the forward strand.
TCAATGTTTTTGATTTCAACTGCTGCGGCTTTTTCTACCACTGTTTTATCTTTAGTATCAATGGCAAAAACGGTGGCAGACCTGGAATCACCAATAAAAAGTATTCCATCAGGCCCAAATGCTATAGCACTGATAGACTTTACTGCTGCTGTACCTCTTTTCAATCCATAAGGATTATCCGTTTTATCAGTTTTCCGGTTGGCAGCAACAAGTACAACAAAAGCCGCCAATGCGACAATAAAATAAGATAGCTTTTTCATACGCAAAGAAATTTATTT
>JANMLJ010000314.1:0-3586 GCA_031372465.1 Chitinophagaceae bacterium
AACACCGGTCCTTACCGGCCCTTTTCCACGGATATTTTTTCCCTGGCCCGAAATGATGGTACTATAACCTACTTCCACCCCTTTTACATCAGTAATGGCATTGAATTTTCCGGGTGTACCGTCAAAAGGAATTCCGATATCCCTGGCACGGGGTTTTTGTGCCGCAGTAAAAGTTTTACAAAAGAAAAGTACAGCCGCTAATACGAATAGTTTCATAATTTTAGTTTTAATCTGTTTGTCCTGAAGGCCGGAAAATGCTATGTTGTAAATATAATCCTTTGGATCCTTGTCCCTGCCTGTCCTGGCTCCGTCAGCTATAGGTTACTCTTTAAAAAACCTACTACAAATATCTCAGCCACTATTTTCCTGACAACTACTTATATTAATTTATAATAATGCAAGAGGGCAATAACTAAGTATTTACAAAAATTTACCCTCCGGATGCAACCCGGATTTTATATCCTTCGTCAGGAAGCAGGGAAAAAACTGAAAGGCATTATTTTTTTTTGTTCTTTTCCAGAAATGAGGCTGTCTCAAAAGCAATAAAAACTAAACACAAAGTGCACAAAATACAAAAGGCAAAGAACACAAAGCATTACTATTGAATTGTTTGATCTTTGTGGCCCTTTGCGAATCCTTTGAGTTCTTTGTGGTTAAAACTACTTTTAAGACAGCCTCATTGAAATGGATGCAGTATAATTATTCAGCGATATAGGCTGAATAGAAAATAGGATTCGATTAGTCAACATTTTTTCAAAAAAATTAATTAGTTTTATTTTTTAAAACTAAAAAAGAGCGTTTAAAAATTAAAAACACCAAAAACAAAAAAAATGAAAAAACTATTATTGGGAGCCGGAGTATTTTTGCTAATACTCACATCGCTTACCTCCTTTACATCACTTCCAACTCAAACCCAGTCAAAGAAAGTTCCTGGACATCTTGATTTTACATTTGTAAATCATACCGGCGTAACACTGTATGCTTTTTTTACCTCTGAAACCAAGGATAATAAATGGGGTGAAGATTTATTACCCGAGGACCTGGTAGAAAATGATGATGAAGTTGATGTTACCTTTGAAGATGATGATGACGGAGATTGCCATTGGGATGTAAAAGTATCCCTTGATGCAGGAGATACTAAGTTTTGGTACGTAAGAGGAATAGATATGTGTGTAGTTGAAAAACTGACTTTTTTTATGGAGAACGGAGTTTGTAAGTATAAAGTTGAATAGAATGTATTTAACTAATAAGTTGCCAATTACCGGAACCACCCTCTGAAATAATGGTTTAACCACCGATAACACAGATTAAATTTTCACAGAATACACTGTGTTATCTGAGCCTTAATCAGTGTTATCTGTGGTAAAAAACAAGCCTGCACACTGCCTGAAATGCTGCAACTTTTCAATACGACCGCAGTATACTATTATCAATTGTAATAGTATATTGCGGTTTTTATATTCAACCTCTGAACCCTGAACCCTAAACCCTAAACCCTCAACCCCAAACCCTCAACCCGAAACCCGATACTCTATGCATCATGACTAACGGGCCAAAGTTCTTTCGGCTTATTTTTCTAAAGGAGTACTTTTCGACAAGCGATATTTATTTTTTAAATAAGCCATCAATTCTTTCGCACTTTTATCCAGGGTTTTAAGGACTAATAATTTTGATCGTCTTGAGCCATTCATCTGCAAAGTATGAAACGCCAGTTCTTTCAGTAGCGCAGCATCATAGTTTATTAGCGCAGGATTATCAGTACTACGCTGAATATGTCCATTGTCATTTTCTTGTTTTCTTAAAATACCCGGGTCAAGAATTTTTGCCGCTATATGTTTAAAATTATCAAACTCATGGTTATAATTATCTTCCAGCAGGTGAACCATGGAAAATTGGTTATAATAACCCATAATATTATTAGAGGCTTCCGCATATCGGATAAGCCTGAACCCGCCGGAATATTTCAGCTGGTCAATTGTCCGGCTATTATTGGTTAAAGGATATGATCTGGGGCCAACCCTTGCCACATAATATAGTTGGTCGCCGTGTTGTTTGGCCTGATCGGGGCTATTCAATAAATTCATCAGGGTATCAAGCTTGGCTATTCCTCTGTTTTCAGACTCTATCACTATTGCCAGGGTTTTTACATCATCTTCCAGATCGGTGATCAATGAAACAATAAATTGTTTTTCTTTTTCTTTTTCAATCTTATGTTCCAATTGATACTCCGCCAGAAATCCGCAGAACACAGCGAGAAATAACATGATAAACTCCCAGAGATAATGGGTCCATTTTTTTCTTTCTGTATGTGCGTGGGCATGTACTTCCATAAGTTATTTTATAGTTTATTCCCGATAGCTATCGGGATTGTAGTTTAAAGTTGTTTTCCACTCCGAAGATACATAGTACTACTTTGGAGAGTCCTTTGGACATAGCTCCTAATTCACAACCGATAGTTATCAGGTCAAAACTTTACTTCCGGTCTTACGGTCTTTCCGACTTTCCGTCTTTCCGTCTTCCCGACTCTTTTCTCATTCCAGGTGATATTCTTTTATTATACTCTCCATCAGCTTTTGTGCTTGTGTCAATAATTCTTTTGAACGGATCAACTGAGCCTGGTGTATCCTTTTAGAATATTGAACGGCGCCAATAAATTCATTGAGCAGATCAGGAACTTTTGAATATAATCCCGGGTTATTGGTGGGAATACTGATATTGTCAGTTGCAATCATGTCATAAAATATTTTTGTTTGAAATACTTTTCTGGCCAGGCTTCTGTATTCTGCCCTTACTTCCACTTCATCACCCATTTCATATAAAACAGTTCTCATTTTCTGATCATATGCCATGATACTGTTAGAAATAGACGTGTTATGTATCAGGCGAAGATTACCGGAGCTTTTTAATTGCTGTATGGTTCCATCGTTTGGAAAAATATTAGTAGGAGGAGAAATACTCCGTCCGTAATAATAAATATCATTTCCCCGTTCATTCACAAAAGAACTGGCTAAAAGGTTTGCCAGCGAATCTGTCATCATAATCTTTTCCCGGCGTTGTTTAATATTATTGATGAGCATAGCCGTGTCAGATTTCAGATCTTCCACCATAGAATTCATATATTGTTTCTCCCTGTTCTTTTCAACTTTGTGTTCCAGTTGAAGTTCTGCCAGAAATCCACAAAACACAGCGAGAAACAGCATGATAAATTCCCATAGATAATGGGTCCATTTTTTTCGGGCGGTATGAGTGTGGGCATGTACTTCCATGTGTTAGTTTGTAGTTTATAGTTTGTTGTTTGTAGTTGTTTTGCTCTCCAAAGATCCTTCTGACATAGCTCGCAGCTTACCGAAGGAGTCGTACGGATTTTGCTATCGGGTTCTGACTCCAAACTCCCGACTCCAAACTCCCAACTCTCACTCACTTCTCCAAAGGAGTCCTTTCGGACAGGTGATATTCTTCTTGAATTAGTTTTATCAACTCCTGTATTTTCTGGCGGGTTTGGGTGTATCCCGTCAACACATTACTTTCATAGTCTCTTTTCTGAGCAATAAATGAATTCTTGAATTCAAATAATAGTAGTAGCTGG
>JANMLJ010000322.1:0-6025 GCA_031372465.1 Chitinophagaceae bacterium
CTCTATTATTTCCTGTAAGTAGTCAGGAAGAAACAAGCAGTTTTACACCAGTCAAAGCAGCGTTATGTTCAAATAATATGCCTGAATATTAAAAGGCCTGAAACCAACCGCTTAAAAAATAATAATAGTAGCCGCTGATTTTTAACTGTCAAATAAGTATGTTTGAGCCAGCATTGTGTGTATTCTTTATTCCCTGCACTTTTAAAAATGGGTCGTCTTTTTGACTATGCTATCCAATTTTTTTAGTCAGTATTTTTAAAATATTTTTTAAACAAAAACCAAGCAATGAAAATTATTTTATTTGCCCTCCTTTTGTTTTTTTCGGTGCAGGCGGTTGCCCAAAAAACTATAACGGGAAAAGTTTCTGACGAAAATGGAAATCCTTTGAGTTCTGTTTCTGTATTGATCAAAGGAGCTAAAACAGGAACTGTTACTAATAACGATGGAATGTTTTCCATTCTTTTACCTGCCAATGCAACTACCCTTGTATTCTCCTTTCTGGACAAAGAATCCAAAGAAGTAGTTGTAGGATCATCCACCTCATTAAATGTTTTACTGGTTGGAAAAGATAAATCAATGGATGAAGTAGTAGTTGTTGGATACACGGTACAAAAGAAAAAAGATGTAGCAGCAGCTATCACTAAAATTAGCGGGGCTGACATCGCAACCATGCCCCAGCCAAGTTTTTCACAGGCAATGCAGGGAAGATCTGCAGGTGTTTCTATCGCAGCTAACAGCGGTATTCCGGGCGGGTCTATTAATGTACGAATCCGCGGTGCCGGTTCCATTACGGCGGGTAATGAACCATTATATATAGTTGATGGCATTCAGATCAATTCTTCTAATAGTTCAACTGTAGCAGCATCAACGTCAACTACGGTAACAACAAGAACTGAAAATAACCCCCTTTCATTTTTGAATAATGCGGATATTGAATCTATAGAAATTCTGAAGGATGCGGCAGCCTCTGCTATTTATGGTGCCAAAGCAGCCGGTGGTGTGGTACTGGTAACTACCAAAAAAGGAGTCGCAGGCAAAGCAAGATATAATGTAAATATGTATTATGGCCAATTGTCCCCGATAAGGACTCAAACGCCAATGAATACACTAGAATATATTACGGCCAGGGCTGAAGGGCAATCTTTTAAAACGGGTGGTGTTACCTCTTTTGCAACTGCCCGTGCAAGTGTATTAACTGAGCTGGCACTTTCACCAACACTGACGGATCAGCAAATATCAGCGTTACCAGGCACTAATTGGGTAAATGAAACCTGGGGAACGGGTAGAATGCGAAACCTGGAATTATCGATGGCAGCAGGTAGCCAGACCACAAACATTTATATGTCGGGTTCCTATAATTTCCAGGAATCGATCATTAAACCTACGGATTATGAAAGAGGGACATTTTTATTAAAGGGTTCGCATAAAGCTTCCAGTAAATTAATGTTTGAATCACAAATCAACTTAAGTACTTTTTTACAATCAGGTACATTTGGTCAGGTTGGTGAGGGAAATTTTACCATTAACCCTGCCTATGCTGCTACCCAGATACTTTCTATTAATCCGGTATACAATTCTTCCGGAAATTTTTATAACCTGGCCGGAGCCGTTGGGGAACCATGGTTCAGTTCATTTGCCAATAATATCGTTGCGGCCTCAGCCTTATTGAAAAATAAAACAAGGACTAACCAAATGGTTGGAAGTATTGGCGTAACATATAACATCAATGCTGATTTCACCATCAAATCTATGGCATCATTGGATTACAGGCTTGCACAGGTAAAATCATATTGGGATCCACGGTTGATAGGTGCACAATACAGTAGTGTGGGCGGACAAGGAGAAATAGCCAGTAACTGGAATACAAATTTTCTGACAAATACTGTGTTGAATTATAAGAAAACCCTTGGCAATGGTCATAATATTTCCGGATTGTTAGGAGTAGAATACCGAAATGATATTGGTCAGGGAACCAGCGCTGTTGCTCAGGGATTTCCTACTGCTGACTTCCAGAATCTTAGTTCTGCAGCCGCACCGGTAGCTATTACAGAAACCTGGACAGGGTATGCTACCTGGTCACAGTTTACCAGGTTAGGATATAATTTTAAAAGTAAATATATTGCCGGGTTTACCTTACGAAGGGATGGCTCGAGCCGGTTTGGATCGAACAATCAATATGGTTATTTCCCTTCTGTGCAATTTGCCTGGAATGCAAAAGATGAAAGATTCCTGAAAGACATGAAAAGTATTTCTGAACTGAAATTCAGGTATTCATATGGAGAGTCGGGCAATGATCAGTTGGGTAATTTTGCTTCCCGCCAATTATATGGCGCTACCAATGTATATAATAATAATCCGACCATCAACCCATCTCAGTTGGGAAATCCAGACTTAACATGGGAAACCAGGTCAGAACACAATTTCGGATTAGATCTTGGATTATTCCGAAACAGAATATCCTTAACATTTGATGCATTTAACAGAGTAAACAAAAATCTACTGTTGGATCGCAGCCTTTATTCTACAACAGGCTTCTCCAGCATTACTCAAAATGCCGGAGCTGTCAGGAACAGGGGTTTAGAATTTTTGATTCGGGTAAAACCGTTTGATGGTGAATTTAAATGGGAAAGCTCCTTCAACATTACTTTCATAGAAAATGAGATAACAAAATTATATGATACAGTAAAAATATTACCAGGTGATCCTGCAACAAGAATTGGTAATTCGATAGACGGAAATTTTACCAATATGTGGGCAGGAATAAATCCGGCAACAGGCAGATCCATGTGGTTGGATAAAAATGGAAATATCACTTACAATCCTTCTGCAGATGACAGGATTTTATTTGGAAGTATCAATCCCCGTACATACGGAGGCTGGAACAATAGTTTTTCTTACAAAGGAATTGGCCTTGTTGGTTTTTTCCAATATGAGTATGGGCGCAGAAGGTTTGATACACAGTTGCAGCAGGAAGCCCGGTTAGGGTTTGGCAGCCAGAATAGTATTAAATATATTTACGATAACCGATGGACAACCCCGGGACAAATTACATTTGTGCCCAGGGCAAATGATGCTACGGGAGATATGGGTTCGGCTAGCTGGAATACCGGTACCAGGTTTTATGGCAAAAGCGATTATATCCGGCTAAAGCAAATTACTCTTTCTTATACATTCTCTTCTACGCTATTAAAAAAAGTAAAATTAAATTCAGTCAGGATGTATGTTCAGGGGGTTAATCTCTGGACTTACACTAAATGGGTGGGAACAGATCCCGAATTCACCGGTGGTAATGCAACAGTAATTCCACAATCAAAAAATATTACTGCTGGAGTTCAGATTGGATTTTAATTATTAAAATTTTTACAATGAATAAATTATTTTATAAAGGAAACATACTGGTAGCGTTGGCCATAATTTTTTTAACAGGCTGCGATAAAAAATTAGATATTAATCCAAGGCAATCATTGGATGCTTCTCAGGCATTTGCTACAGTTGCAAGTACTGAAGCAGCCATTAATAGCGTTTATGCCAGGTTAAAAGCTTCCAGTTTATATGGAAGGGATATGTTGGTTATTTCCGACGCATTGAGTGATCTTGTTTTTTCCAATGCCAGGGGAAACAGATTTGTCAGTGAAAATGCAAATTTGCCTGCAGCCGGAAACACTACCAATCATATGATCTATTGGTCTGCCGCTTACCTGGCGATCAATGAGCTAAATCTTATTCTGGATAATATGAAAAATGTTCCCGGTGTTACGGCAACTATTTTGGCAAGGTGGGAAGGGGAGCTAAAATTTCTCAGGGCACTTTATTATTTTGATTTGGTAAAAGCATATGCTTATATACCAACATTTATTGTTCCATCGCAGGACAAGGGAGGCGTTGTGCTAACGACAACCGGTTTTAATAATAGCGCGACTGCTATTAATTATTTTCCATCAAGAGCATCTACGGTTGCAGTGTATAGTCAAATGATAAGTGATATTAACCGTTCAGCCGCCTTATTATCTAATGCAAACAAGGGAGCGTATTATGCTAGCAAGCTTGCTGCTTTGGCATTGGGATCTAGAATTTCTTTGTACGAGGGTAATTATCAGCGAGCCGATTCTTTTGCTACTGCGGCAATTTCAGCAGGTGGAATTGGTAGTTTGACCACCACCTTAAGTCATGTTTCTGCCTGGAGAGCTGTTACACATAACGAATCTATTTTTGAAGTAAGATTTGCTACTGCACAAGAAGTGATAGGTGCTATTGCCGTTACTTTACATGGTGCGCACAATAATTTTGGATCAGTGGCTAACCTTGGACAAACCAGTTCGACTCCCAACGGAGGGTTTGGTCCCCTGGTTCCTAATGTGAGATTACTGACAGATTTAGGTATAACAACTGTACCAGCACCCAGCAGCACAAACCTGGGATTTGGAACTACTACAATACCTGCAATAACAAGGAGCGGCGATGTGAGAAATCTTTTATTTGAGTTGGGCACTTTAGCGAGTGGCGGAAGGTGGATTGAGTGTACTAAATTCATCGGTAAATCGGGTATACCTGGTTTGGATAATATTCCTGTTCTGCGTTGGGCAGAACTATATCTTAACCGGGCTGAAGCCAGAGCAAAAATGGGTGGAGCAGCAAATGAGGCAACTGCCTGGGCCGATTTAAATAATATCCGTGCCAACAGAATTGTTGGATTTGTTCCAGGAGTTGCTTTAACAGGCCAGCCCCTGATTGATGAAATTCTTAAACAACGATATTTAGAGTTTGCATTTGAAGGTCAGCGTTACTGGGATATGAAACGAAATGGTTTGCCAATCAATAAAATTTTACCAGCCGTTAATTTACCGGCTACCGATTTCAGGTATAATGCAAGGATTCCTTTAGGGGAAGTAGATGGCAATGCAAATCTGGTACAAAATTTCGGGTATTAATAACTAACAAACTTTAATGGAAATGAGAAAAATATTTTTTACAATCATTACACTGTATTCATTGTTTTTGAGCTCTTGTATCAAAGACGATTTGTTACAATTTACTCCTAAAGTGGTAATAGAATGGGATGCTGCTGGTATCAATTCCGCCACTTCACCATTTACATACAGGGTTCTTACAAGAGTTCCTGTCTTTGGCCGACCGGAAACACCAAGCGGAGCTACCACAGACCCTCTCATCACGAGGTCGATGGCGAACCCGGTAGTAAAACTAAGAGTTAACCTTGTTGGACCTCAGATGGCTACTGCACAAAATTTTACTTTTAAAGCAATTACTGTAACACCGGCATCTCCCAATTTATTGGCTGTTAATCCTACACATTATACTACTACAGGAACTATTACTATCCCTGCAAACAGTAGCTATGGTGAGGCAATTATTAATGTTGTAAACACAGGGGTTTCCAGCACTATTCCCCGGGAAGTACATGTAGAGCTGGAAGGAAATGCAGCCGTTGGAGCAAGTGAAAACTATAAAAAAATTGCAATCAGAATTGCACAGAATTAAACCAATTGAAATATAACTATTGCTGAGTATACAAAAGCAAATAAAGAATTTTTTCATTACCGGGTCAATGCTGTTAACTGGCATTGACCCAGTTTTTTCGCAGGATGAAGTTTTTAAAGGGCAGGATCCAGCTAAGGAAGTAACGACAGTAAATCAGACTATTGATACGATTCAACAACGGCAATTCCGGTTTGATAAAAGCGGTTTGACATTCAACTGTGATTTTTTAACCGGACGTTTTAATAAGGTTAGTCAAAAAAACGATTCTGTTTTTACGGTTTTAATAAGTGCCGAAAATTATCCCATCAATCCAAGCCCCTGGTATGCTTTTTATTTAACAGCAAATCTTTCCCAAAAAATTGTAGTGGAGTTAACCTATACACAAAGCAAACATCGTTACTATCCAAAATTCAGCAGAGATGGAAAAAAATGGCTAACGGTTGATTCTTCGTTGGTTCAATACATACAACCCGGCAAAGAAAAATTTGGTGCTGGCTCCATGCCGGTTTCTGTAAATGTTACGCTTCAA
>JANMLJ010000361.1:0-5927 GCA_031372465.1 Chitinophagaceae bacterium
TGCGATACTGCCCAGCTTTTCCTGGTTGTTACTGCTACCGTTTATGATCCCTGTGCCGATGCAACCGAGAGTCATATTTATTACCTGCCTTATCCTGAAAACGAAGCAAGGATCGCATTGGATAGTTCCAGTAGTGTGGCATTGGCTAGTAATAATATCCGCACAATCATCAGTCTGCGGATTCCTTATGCGGGTACTATTGTTATATGGGACCAATGGGAGGATGGGTATGAAACTAATATTTTGAATCCAATACAGAGTACTACTCTTGTATGGGGAGATGGAAATCCATTTAATGGGATAGCTCCCGGCTTTCCCAGTGATCTTATACCGAGTAGTGGTAGTATCATACTGGATAATACTATTCCGACCAACCCCAGGGTACCTGGCAATCAATTCTACGATGGTAAGGATAAAATTTATTCAAGTGGCCAGATCGCTGTAACACAGGTTTGCGGTGAACCATCTATTATTGGCTTACAATGTATGAAGACCAATGTTTCTTCTACGCTTGAATATGGCTATTCATTTACAGTTCCGGTTGGCCAGAATTTTAACAGCAGGGATTTTTTGTACTCTTCCTTATTTATCAGGGCCTCAGAAAATAATACGATTATTAATATTGATAAAGATAATAATGGTACACTGGAAACAACAGATACGCTTAGCGAAGGAGAGGTTTTTCATTTAGATGGTGCAGTGCTGACTGGTGCCGTTGTTACTGCATCAGCTCCTATTGGCTGTGATCTCCATTTTGGAGGTAATGATAACTATTCCTCCCGTGATATTCCTCTTTACCCGGCATCCTGGTATTCAAATACTTATTATTCTCCTGTACCTACTACAGGTAGTGCAACAAACCCGGCTGATACTGCCGTGGTGATGTTATATAATAGTCTTAACTCATCCTTGTCTATCAACTGGTCATCCGGTATTCCCAGTAGCGGTACAATTGTTATACCCGCAAAATCAGCGGTACGTTTTCCATTGGCGAAATCGCAAACTGCCGCGTATAAATTTGTAAATCCAACAGGGGAGTCTTTTACAGCATTAGAGATAGTCGATTCTTATACACCCGGAGGAGGTGGAAATTCAGGGTCTACCTTTGACTGGTCCTTTAATCTAATAGCAGATAGTCGTCTCACCGATTTTAGTACAATTGCCTGGGCACCGGGTTCTACAGATGGTACGAGGAACGATAATCCTGTTTGGGTTACACCAGCCGCCAATACAACTGTCTATGTAAAATATGATGGTAATATTGTTTCGGGTGGTAGTCTTAGTCCCTGTGGTTTTCGATACGACGTTTCCTATGCAGTGAATGCTTTAAATTTTAAAAGAATTCTGGACGCCGGAGATAATGACCAAAGTGGTTTATCCTTATATACCTGTGATGGCACCAAGATTGCTGCTGTTTATGGTGAGGATCCAAATACGGCATCAACAGCTAATCCAAGCTGGGATGTAGGATCTACTCTGCAGCCATTTTGTAAGGGAAAACTCGTTTTTGCCAATGACGATTATGCCACTACGTTAGTTAATAAACCGGTAACGATAGCAATTTTGACAAATGACTTTGGATTTCAGTCTACGATAGACCCATTAACAGTGGTCAATTTCGGATTGCTGCAACCTAAGAATGGTACAGTATCCGTCAATTCAGTGGGTACGTTACTATATACGCCCAATACGGGATTTACCGGTAATGATACATTGGAATACCAGGTTTGTTCCACACCTTCTATCGTTTGTGATATAGCCCGTGTTTATATAAAAATAAGTGCATGCCCTTCTAATAGCAATGATAATACTTTTTCAGGCCAGGTATTTTTTGATACCAATAAGGATGGTGTAAATAATGACGGAGCCACAGGAGTGGTGGGAAGCAAAGTATTTTTATATGTAGACGGAGACTGTGATGGTGTTATTGATGCTGGTGAGTTGGAAGATTCTGTTACCGTTGATAATTCCGGATTTTACCAGTTTGTAAAGAATCCGGAAAAAATAATTGCCGTTGATTTTGAAGGGGTAGGTGGTGCCCGCTCCTGTGCCAATGGTACAGATGGAAATACACCCTGGGCTACAGATTGGGTGGATGCCGGTGATCTTTCAGTGGGTTATTGTAATATAAGCAGAAGCGAAGCACAAACAGATTGTGATATATATAAAGATGGGGCTTTTAGTTTTGGCCTGCGAATAAAAGACAATAATGTATCTGCTACCCGAACGTTTAATTTAAGTGGCGCATCTAAAGCATTTCTGACTTTTGATTACAGGAAAAAGGCTGCATTGGCTTCCGGGGAGGATGTATTGGTTCAGGCTTCAACCAATGGGGTTGGTTTTACAACTATCTATACTATATCAGGAAATGGAAGTGCTGATGCCGGTTATGTTACTGTTTATAACCAGGATATCACCCCTTATGTATCTGCCACTACTTATTTGCGTTTTTTAACCAATAATAATGTGGATGATGCCGATACTGTTTATATTGATAATATTAAAATAAATTTTTATAAATATTCACAATGTTATATCACCAAGCTTGATCCTTTATCAGTGGCTTCTGATTCTTATATTACTTCTGTAGCCCAAAAAACTGCTTCATTTGCCAGTGGTGGCACTTGTACTTCCGCCAATGATTTTGGTGCCGCCAAATTAAGTATAACTATCAGCGGAACTTTATATAATGATACTAACGGATTGACAGATGGATTAGTAAATGGATCAGTGACAGGAACACCCGGTGGCGCAACCGTATACGCCTACCTGGTTGCCAGTTCAGGAAAAATTGCCTTAAAGACTACGGTCAACAGCGGAACTGGCGCATATTCATTTCCGTTAGCAGGAGTCAATACCACGTATACATTGGTTCTTTCAACGGCAGATTCAGCGTTGTTGTCAGCAGCTCCTCCTACTATCGGGTTGGCTTCAAACTGGGCTAGTGTTGGCGATGCTTATGGTATTACCAATGACGCTGGTGCCGGTAACGAGTCAGGAACACCTAATACCAGAATAACTGTAAAGACTCTTTTAACCAGTGTACCGAATGTCAATTTTGGAATTGAACAGATACCAACTTCCAATAATCATTACACCTCTATAACACATCCTACTATCGGGCAGGTTATACCATTGAACGGGGGTGTCAATCCTCCTGTTTTAAGTGGATCAGATGCGGAAGATTGTAATTTGGGATGTACCCTGTCTGCCCGTTCAGTAATTATAGATACAGTACCCAGTAATTCCGACTTATATTATAATAACGTATTACTGGCAGATGGTCAACTGATCAGTAATTTCAACCCGGCTTTATTCGAGATCAGGGTAACGAACTCTTCCATTGGAGATTCGATTATTTACTTCAGGTATTCTTTTGTAGATGTGGCAGGACGAAAAGGTCTCAACCCGGCAAGGTATGAACTATCATGGAACTGGCCATTGCCGGCAGATGGATTAATTGCCAAAGTAAACCTGAGCAATAATATAGCCACCGTTAGTTGGTCAACCCTGTCTGAACAGAACACCAATTATTTTGTTTTGGAACGAAGCCTTGATAATATCAATTATTATGTAACGGGCAATATAGTTAAAGCAATAGGGAATAGTACCACCAAACAATTATACGAACAACCTGATAATATCAGTAGTCTTACACAGCAGGCTATTATTTATTACCGGGTAAAACTATTTGATCTTGATGGCAAAGTAAAATACAGTAATGTCCTGCCTTTACGCTTATCACAGAAGCCAGGAGTAACTATACGACCCAATCCTTTTACTTCTGCTATCTCCATATCAGTTACAACAGAAAAAGAAACAAGCCTTGAAATAAGACTGACAGATTTAAGCGGACGAACAATAAAGAAGATCACACAGACATCAAAAAAAGGTATTTCAATAATCACTTTCGATAGACTGGAGCAATTGCCAGCCGGCGTTTACATCGTAGAAGTTAGCGATATGAATGGAGGTAAGACCTATCAGAAATGTTTAAAGAATGAATAAATAGTACCCAATTTTTATTGACCCATTAAAAAGCCTCAATTTACTAGTTGGGGTTTTTTGATTTACAGCCTTTTGTCTTTCGGTAATATGTATAATTTTGATGAGGTACAAAAAATTCTAAAAAGTTGTATTATTACTGAATTCTGGAATGCGGCAATTGTTTTATCACAGCTGGGAGGAAGAATAAATTCGGCTAAAGCTGATTGATAATTTATCAGCTAAAAAAATATTGGATAGCCTTCTCTAATCGTAAAACTACGAATAGGGGTACCATTATTTTTCGAAAAAAATACCTATACACTTGCAAGTAAAAAAACTAAGTAGTATGTTTGTATCAGCAACGAACAAGCACTTAGAAAACGACGAATCCGATCCCTGAAACAAACCCTTCTTAATTACGGAAAAAACATTCCGCGCTGTTTCAACTTCACTTATCGGTATTCATAGTAATCTTAAGGACAAGTTCAAAAAATTAAAAATTTAATCCCGAAACCCTAAAAGAATACCATGAAAACACTTGTAACCTTACAACAAAATCTTCTGAAATCTGCCCTGTTAATTTTTATAACAGCTACAAGTATAATTTCTAATGGCCGGTCTTTGACTTCAGGTACTATTCCGGGAAAAGCTACTTCTTTTAGTGTTGTTCTTACTGCCATTAACAAAGTTGATTTAAAATGGTCAACAGAATTGGAGTCAAACCTCAGCCATTTTATAGTGGAAAGAAGTATCGATGGAAAAAATTACAGCGATGCAGCACTGGTATTTGCTTATGGCACTACTACAACCAGGTCAGATTATGTTTTCACCGACAATATCAGCAAAATAATGGTTGGTGAAGTATATTACAGAATAAGTTCAATAGGATCTGATGGAAAAAGCCAATACTCTGATATTCGGATTGTCCGGACAAGCAAATAAGCTACTAAACATCTTACCATATAGGTTTCAAAACTGGCCGTCCTGCATATGCAGGGCGGTTTTTTAATGCTGAGAATTAATTATATCAACGTAAAGTAATAATTACTCTTATGTATTCCCTGCCTACCGGTCAGGCAGATTTGCACAGCCTTTTCTTTTCGTTCATTGCGTAAAATGAATTTGGCTGTTTAATTTATCATATCTATGTAACTCAGATCTAATCAAATGACAATTTATCAATTGAAAAGGAAGAATAAAGTCCGATGTTTTATTCCAAGGGTGTCGTTATCTTTTGATAAATGACTTTTTCAGCACCTTGTTCCGCCGAACTCTCTAACTTATATTGCTATAAGAACTAACAAGGCGGAACACAGTGCTTTTCGGTGCCAGCCTTATCATGAAGCAGGGTCTTGCACCACTCACTATGAACCAATAATGACATATAAAATAATCGGAGTCTTTGTGCGCTGGCCTGGAAAAAAGGCGGAGCATTCTTTTTTCCTTGATTTTTTGTTTCTTTTGCATCAAAGGCAAAAGAAAAGAAAGAATAAATGTAATAAACTATACTATGAAGAGTTGTCTCCTTGTTTTGTTTGGCTGCCTTTTTCTCCGGATAAAAATAGTACCGTATCCAGGTTTCCGAATTTTAACTGTGCGTATATTGAATAGCCAGATTATACAGTAACAGAATTACGATGTAGCTCTATGTACTGAACAATAATAAGCTGAACACATCTTTCAGTTACTTTTTTTCAACGGATTTCTTTCAAAATTTCTTTATCGAAAAGCAGTAGTTATTTATAAACCTATTTTACAAGTTACTCGTAGAAATACGAACGTAAATTCTTTTTTATTCGCGAAATAATACCCTATTCACTTGCAAGTAAAAAAACTAAGTAGTATGTTTGTATCAGCATCGAACAAGCCCTTAGAAAACGACGAAATCCGACCCCTGAAACAAACACTTAGTATTTAGGAAATTTACTTTCCCACTGTTT
>JANMLJ010000369.1:0-4376 GCA_031372465.1 Chitinophagaceae bacterium
GATATCCGTTATTGCAATGCGCCTGATTCGATTGTAGTTCCATTAAGTGTTGCCGCCAATGTAAAAGCACAGTTTACTACACCATCCAGCGGATGCCTGCAATACAATGCTGTATTTAAAAACACCTCCTTAGCAGGACAAACATGGCTTTGGAATTTTGGCGATGGCCAAACATCCACTGCCTTCGAACCTGTGCATCTTTACAATACTGCCGGCACGTATAATGTTACCCTGATTGCCAACAATCCCAATACCTGTAACCTTTCAGACACTACGGCTGCTTTTACAATAACCGTATTTGACTCGCCAACACCTGATTTTAGTTTTGGTCCAATTCCGCCAATAGAAAATTCACCAACTACTTTTAACAATCTTTCTTCACCTGATGCTATTCGTTTTAAATGGGACTTTGGTGATGGTGATTCTTTGCTGACAACATCCAGAGCACCCGTCTTGCATCAATACAATGCAAGTGGTATATTTAATGCATGCCTTACTGCTTATAATAGTATAGGCTGTGATAGTACCATTTGTAAACAGATAGTGGCTACTATTTTACCATTGATTGATGTACCCAATGCATTTACTCCGCAAAGCGGCGATATAAATAGTGTAGTTTTAATAAAGGGATTTGGTATTGCTAAAATGCAATTCATTATCTGGAACCGATGGGGTCAAAAAGTATTTGAAACTACTAACCGTTTCCAGGGGTGGGATGGCAAAGTAAAAGGTGTATTGCAACCCATGGATGTCTACGCATATACTTTAAATATTGAATTTTCTGATGGCGTCAAAACAACTAAGAAAGGAGATATTACGTTAATAAGATAGAGAATGTGAAAATGTGGAAATGTGCAAATTTGAAAATGAAGAAATTAATAAACATACGGAGGCTTATTGTATTGCTCGTGACTCGTAGCTCACGGCTCGTAGCTCTATTTCTCATAGCTCAGGGCTCATGGCTCGCAGCTTCTTCTCAGGATCTTCATTTTTCCCAGTTCATGAATTCTCCTTTACTTACCAATCCGGCAAATACAGGGTTTATACCAGATGGTGATTACAGGTTGGGCGCCAATTACCGTAACCAATGGGCCAGTGTAACAGCATTTCCTTATAAGACAATGAGTGTATTTGGAGATGTACAAACTATGCAGAATAGTGATAATACCGGATGGGTAGGATTGGGTGGTGTATTGCTTCGGGATGTAGCGGGAACAGGATCTCTTACATCTACTAAAATATATGGCTCAATGGCCTATCACCAGATGATAAACGCAGGTAGTTTAGTCAGTCTTGGTTTTAATGTAGGATGGGCCAATAAAAATATCAATACAACAAATCTTAGTTTTCCCAGTCAATGGAATGGAAGGTTTTTTGATGTTCACCAAACAACGACGGCACCTATTCTCGATAACAATAACATTAACTATCTTGATATACAGGTAGGCGCAAATTATGCGTACTTCCCCACCGATAAAGTTTACCTGAATGCCGGATTTTCGGCTATGCATGTCAACAAACCAAAAGAATCCTTTTTTGATGATAAAGCAGGAGTAGATAACCGGATTCCCGTTCGGTATACCGGCTTCTTAAATGGTAGTTTAAAATTAAATGATCGGGTGATCATTAATCCGAATGTATATGCTTCGTTGCAAGCTAAATCTTACGAGATCGTTGGAGGTCTGAATGCCCACTATAACTTATCAGGGGATGGTGAAAAAGTATTGATAGCAGGAGCTTATTACCGGTTTAAAGATGCGGTGATTCCAATGATCGGCCTGGGATTAAAAGATTATACATTCACCTTTACTTATGACGCTACTATGTCCGATCTAAAATCTTTTAATAGTGGACGGGGTAGCCTTGAATTTTCGCTGATTAAACAAGGGGTGGTTGATAAGTACAGAGGTAATAGCAGGGAGTCAATGTGCCCTTCGTTTAAACTCTATTAATTATTCTTCCTATTCGCTTTATCCGGGATCATTCCGATCTTTCTTTGGGAGAACACAATAAAAAGTATTTTCGTGTATAATACGTCCATACACACTTATTTTGAAAAATGACATTACCCGTTAAACCAGCAGCAGGGCCAAAAGAAAATCTGCGAACAATGCAGGTACTTAATGCTACCCTTTTAATTGGCATCATTTTTTTTGGAGGGATAGTTATTATTCTTCTATCTGTTAAAGGCCATTTACTGGACAACGAACCCCTGCTATTTAGTGAAATTTTATTGTATGGTGCAATTGGCCTGGCCGCTGTTTGTTATTTTTTTGCAAGAACTATCTATAATAAAAAATTAGAAACACTGAAAAATTCAACACTTCCCCTTGCTGATAAACTAAGCCAATACCGTGCACTTTTAGTTTTATACCTGGCATGCTGTGAAGGACCGGCTCTGTTTTCTGTAGTGGCACTTTTATTAACTGGAAATTATTGGTTATTAATTGTCACCATTTGTATGATGATAGGCATGGCTGTTAAATTCCCTTTAACACAAAAGATAATCAGCCTGCTCAATGTAGATTGGGTAGAACAACAGGATTTAATCTGAATATAAACATAAACTCTCTTGCAATGAAAAGAACAGTTCTTGTACTATCGTTATTCGCCGTATCAATTATTTCAGTAGCCCAGGATGATGAGGAAAAAGAAAAAAGGCTTTTTAAGGAAAATTTATTTACAGGGGGAAGTGTTTCACTTTCTTTTTTTAATAACACATTCCTGATAGGTGGAAACCCGGTATTTGGATACAGCCTTACCAATTGGGCAGATCTGGGAATCGTTGTCAATTATAATTATACATCGTACAGGGATGTAACTGTTTTTAATGACCGGTTACGGCAAAGAGATTATGGCGGTGGTGTATTTGCAAAATTATACCCGGTTCGGTTTCTTTTTGTACAAGCTCAGACAGAAAAAAACTTTATCCGGCAAAAATACCTGCCTGCATCCGGCTCAGTACCTTCTATTACTAAATTTAATGCCAACAGTTTTTTAGTGGGTGGTGGTTACACAACCGGGAGAAATGGAAGAGGTGGTGCTCCCTTTTATTACCTTTCCTTATTATTTGATGTTTCCGGAGATGCCAACTCGCCCTATACAGATGCTTTCGGACGGTCTATACCTATTATCAGAGCGGGTTTGCAAATACCTTTATTCCAGGGTAAGGGAAATAAAAACTAGTTACCCTGCTAAATATATTGAAGGAGTTCAGCAGGGTTATTGATAATGTGAATCACCCTTTCCGCTTTTTCATATAAAAATTCTTCTTCTCTCATCTTTTGCATATGAAGGATAAGGTGCTTATAAAAGTCATCGGTATTAAGAATAAAAACTGGTTTATCATGAATGGAAAGCTGGTTCCAGGTTACTATCTCAAATAGCTCGTCAAGTGTGCCAAAACCACCGGGAAGAATAAGTGCGGCATCACAAAGATCATACAGGGTTTTTTTCCGGATATGCATATCTTCTGATACAATCAACTCCGTGATGTGCTTGTGCTGAACTTCCCATTCCATTAATATTTTTGGAATTATCCCGGTCACTTTGCCACCATACTGCATCACATTATCTGCGATAGTGCCCATTATGCCCGCACTGCCTCCTCCATAAATAAGCCGGATATTATTCTCAGCCAGCAGCTTTCCTAATTCAGCTGCATGTTGGGTATAAAGCTTGTTTGTACCATTTTTTGAGCCGCAAAAAACAGCAAGAGATTGTATTGCCATAATTTTTTTTTCAATTAATGTAAAGGGATAACAAATTTATTCATCTGCCAAATTCCTAAGTCTTTTTGCTACTTCAATATCTAAGTTTTGTAGAAATTGTAACTGTAAAAATGAACATAATGAGCATGAATATGCCGTTGATTTTTATATTACCCAGAAATTTGGATTTTTTGGAAAATTATTGTAATATTTACCACAACATCTAGTCATTTTTTGATTTTTTAATCCCTATCGAAATCTACAATTCTGCTAATTAAATTAGCAATACATCCTCTATCCTAACTTATAATAAAAGAATTTGTGGTGAGTTTTGTGAATTACAGATAAGAGACTTTTTATTCAAACGATAGTCAATTATGATTGGGCAAACCATTAATAATTATTTATTAGAGCGCAAACTTGGGGAAGGGGGCATGAGTGAGGTTTTTCTTGCCAGGCATAACCGGATAGACAGGGTAGTAGCAATAAAAGTATTACATAAGAATTTATTCTCTAATGAATTAGTGCGCAACCGGTTTAAAAATGAAGCCAATGCCCTGATTAAACTGGAGCATCCCAATATCTTAAAAATTTATGATTATATAGAGCAAAAGGATTTTGCCTGTCTGATAGTTGAATTTATAGACGGAATCAGTTTAGATGAAT
>JANMLJ010000372.1:0-2258 GCA_031372465.1 Chitinophagaceae bacterium
TTTTGATATTGTTCTTTAATCTTTTCAGCATGATACACATACAAGGGTGTGCCAAATTCACTGGCTGCTTGCAATAATTGTTCGTTGGATAATTGTTCCGGCATAGTAGCGAAGATATTAAAGGGCTGTCACCGTTCCAAACTGTGGTGCATACCAAAGCAGCAAAGCTGCTCCTTTGATACCTCCAAACTATCTGATTTGAAATGTACCAACAATCCTGTTTCCGCCATTCGGCACCCAAATAAGAAAATCAACGCTAACCCGCTAAAGCTCAACAAACAACATTCAATCTTTAATTCTCAATTGATCCGTCGTTGAAACGTTCATTTGTATATTGTTTGTTGAGTGTTGATATATTGTCCAAAGGACTCCTATGGAGAGTCTTTTGTATTTAATTAAAAGAAGACTCAACAAATAATTCTCTGTGTTCAGGTTATCACTATTAAACAAGACTACCTCTTAAAAAAAAATGCCACCCCAAATAGGATGGCATACTATTAATAGAATATTCAGTTGTTAACTTTCTTCTCCCTCACCCTGTTCGAGGTTTACAATCAACTCTCCACCATCTGTTACGGCTAATGCAGCTGAATCCTCTGCCACTTCTGTTTTTTCTTCTCCGCCAAATAATTTATCTTTTATCATGGTTGGCTCTACCAATTGTTCTGCCAGCACTTCCTTTATTTTTGGTAATTCATCAGCAGAGTTGATACCAAAATAATCCATGAAGTTTTTAGAGGTGGAATACAGCAAAGGCTGACCAACGGCTTTTTCATTGCGTCCGGTGATGATGATCAATTCTTTTTCCAGCAATTTTTGCACGGCATAATCTGAACTAACTCCGCGAATGGATTCAATCTCGCCTTTAGTGACTGGTTGTTTATAGGCAATGATTGACAGGGTTTCTAAGGAAGCAGCAGACAACCGTTTAAGAAATTTTTCTCCATTCAGCTGGGCTACGGTTTTATGAAATTCCTTCCTGGTTAAAAACTGCCAGCCCCCGCCACTTTGTCTTACTTCGAAGGGATAAAAATCAGCGCTGTATTTTTCGGTTATTCCTTCCAGTGAGGCTTCCACCTGGTCAAGAGAAATTTTATCATCCATAAAACCCAGGGCATTGTTCACCAGGTCAAGGATTTCCAGTGTGGTCAGCGGCTTGTCGCTGGCAAAAATCAACGCTTCAATATGCGGTATAAGATTTGTTATTTCCATGCCCCTATCCCCTAAAGGGGAATTTATTAACCGATAACGTAAGTTTTCCTTTGTTATCGAAAAGTGATTTAAAATTGATTAAGAACTTAATAGCATCGTACGAATGTACAATCAGTAGTAATAGATTGAAAACTGAATTATCAACACTTAACTTAAAATAGTGTTAGAAATTAAAAGAATGCTACACTTAAATCCCCCTTTAGGGGATAGGGGCTTTACCCTTCCAACGCCGCAGCACCACTCACAATCTCCGTCAATTCTGTGGTAATGGAAGCCTGTCTTGCCCGGTTATACGAAATCTTCAGGACGCGAAGCATTTCATTGGCATTTTCACTTGCCTTGTCCATGGCCGTCATCCTGGCACCATGTTCAGAAGCATTGGAATCAAGAATAGCTTTGTATAATTGTGTATTGAGAATTTTTGGCATCAGCTCTGCTATCAACAATTCTTTGGAAGGATCGTAAATAAAATCGGCCTTTGTTGAACCAGCCTTTTTTTCCACTTTTGGAATCGGCAGGAATCTTTCTACCTCAAATACCTGGGTAGCCGCATTTTTAAACTGGCTGTAAACCAACTCTACCACATCAAATTGTTTGTCTTCGAATGCTTTTCTTGCTGCTTTTGAAGCCTCCTGTACTGTTGCAAATGACAATTTCAGGAAAATATCTTTATACGTAGCATCCGCTTTATAATTGCCTTTTACAAAATGTTCATATCCTTTTTTACCAATATTCCAGATGGTCACATTACCTTTCTTAAATTGCTCCGGATATCTTTCTGCTATAGTTAATTTAGTCAGTTTGATGGTATTGGCATTAAAAGCACCTGCCAAACCCCGATCGCTGGTGATTACAATAAATAACACTTTTTCCACCGGACGATCAATTGCCAAAGGCATTCCAGAACCACCACCTTCACTATTACTTACAATATTGCTAAGCAAATCCTGCAATTTTTGTGCATACGGGCGCATTTGAATAATTGCATCCTGTGCACGGCGAAGTTTTGCAGCACTAACCATTTTCATGGCTTTCGTGATCTGCTG
>JANMLJ010000409.1:0-3305 GCA_031372465.1 Chitinophagaceae bacterium
ATGGGGACTGATATTCCATTGGCTGTATTAAGCGATCAGCCGCAGCATATCACCAGTTATTTCAAACAACTATTTGCTCAGGTCACCAATCCTCCTATTGATCCGATTCGGGAAAGACTGGTAATGTCGCTGGCAACATTTGCCGGCAATAATGGCAATTTATTAGTAGAGGACCCACTGACCTGTCATAGTGTAGCTTTAAAACATCCGGTACTAAGTAATTATGAATTAGAAAAAATAAGAAGTGTTGATACAGGACTTTTTCAATCAAAAACAATTCAATGTTATTTCAAAGCAGATGGCAAACCTGGTTCATTAAAAACCGGGCTTGACCGCATCTGCAGTTATGCAGTAGATGCAGTAGAAGATGGATTCAAAGTATTGATTTTACAAGACAGGGCCATTGATTCCAACCATGCACCCATACCATCATTACTCGCAACAGCTGCTATTCATCATCACCTTATCCGAAAAGGAATGAGAGGGCAGGCAGGAATTATTGTTGAAGCCGGAGACATTTGGGAAGTTCATCATTTTGCCTGCCTGATCGGTTTTGGTGCTACGGCTATCAATCCATACCTGGCGCTTTCTTCTATCCGTGATATGAGGGAAACAGGAAAATTACAAACAATATTAACCGAAGATGAATTAAAGAAAAATTATATCAAATCAGTGAATGATGGGTTACTGAAAGTTTTTTCAAAAATGGGTATCTCCACATTGCAATCGTACCAGGGAGCCCAGATATTTGAAATACTGGGATTAAATAAAGAAGTAGTCAATAAATATTTTACCGGGGCTATATCAAGAATTGAAGGAATGGGATTGGATGAAATTGCCCGGGAAACATTAGCCAAGCATTTTTTTGCATTCAGTAAAAAAAATATACCTGTTGATCGTTTGCCAGCAGGCGGCATTTACCAATGGAAAAGAAAAGGTGAATTTCATTTATTTAATCCGCAGACAATTCACCTGTTGCAACACGCAACAAAAATGAATGACTATACTACCTTTAAAAAATATTCAAAGCTGGTAAATGACCAGGGCGAAAAAGCCTGTACACTCAGAAGTATGTTCCAGTTCAGAAAGAACCGGTCATCAATCAGTTTGGATGATGTAGAATCTGCAGAAAATATTTATAAACGTTTCGCTACCGGTGCTATGAGTTTTGGTTCTATCTCCTGGGAAGCACATACCACATTGGCGATTGCCATGAACCGGCTTGGCGGTAAAAGTAATACAGGTGAGGGGGGTGAAGATGAAAGCAGGTATGAAATTTCTGAAAATGGCGACTCAATGAGGAGTGCTATCAAACAAGTGGCTTCCGCCAGATTTGGTGTTACCAGTTTATACCTGACAGAAGCAAATGAGTTACTAATTAAAATGGCGCAAGGGGCCAAGCCAGGTGAAGGCGGCCAGTTACCTGGACATAAAGTAGATGAATGGATTGGTAAAGTCCGTCATGCTACACCGGGTGTAGGTTTAATTTCACCACCACCACATCATGATATTTATTCTATTGAAGACCTGGCACAATTGATTTATGATTTAAAAAATGCTAACCGAAAAGCAAGGATAAGTGTAAAGCTTGTAAGTAAAGCGGGTGTAGGTACAATAGCAGCAGGAGTTACCAAAGCAAAAGCCGATGTGGTTTTGATATCGGGACATGATGGTGGTACCGGCGCTTCGCCTGTCAGTTCTATCAAACATGCAGGACTTCCCTGGGAATTAGGTTTGGCAGAAACACACCAGACACTGGTAAAAAACAGGTTAAGAAGCCGGGTTGTAGTACAGGCCGATGGCCAAATGAAAACAGGAAGAGATATTGCAATTGCTACGTTGCTGGGAGCTGAAGAATGGGGTATTGCCACAGCAGCATTGATAGTAGAAGGATGCATCATGATGCGCAAGTGTCATTTGAACACTTGTCCGGTTGGTGTAGCAACGCAAGATCCGGAACTAAGAAAAAGATTCAGAGGTGATCCTGACCATGTGGTGAATTTTTTCAAAATGATCACACAGGAGTTGAGAGAAATTATGGCAGAACTGGGATTCAGGACTATCAATGAAATGGTGGGCCAGGTTGATAATTTAGAAATGAGGGAAAGTATTGATCACTGGAAATATAAAAATCTTGATTTATCAGCTATACTTTATAAAGAACCGAATTCAATTTATTCAACCCTGCATTGCAGCGAAGAACAGGATCATAATTTAAGTGAAAGTCTTGACTGGAAACTTTTACAGGCAGCACAACGGGCGATAGAAAAAAAAGAAAAAGTATTTTCTTCCTTTATTATAAAAAATACAGATAGAACTGCCGGAACAATTCTATCCAATGAAATCACTAAAATATATAAGGCGCAAGGTTTACCCGACAATACTATTCATTTCAATTTTACCGGAACAGCAGGCCAGAGTTTTGGCGCTTTTAATACAAAAGGAATAACCCTTGAACTGGAAGGTGATGCCAATGATTATTTCGGAAAAGGATTAAGCGGTGCAAGATTGATTATCTACCCGCCAAAAACTGCTACGTACATTCCGGAAGAAAACAGCATTATTGGCAATGTTGCTTTCTATGGCGCTACCAGTGGTGAAGCATTTATAAGGGGTAAAGCCGGTGAACGTTTTTGTGTACGCAATTCAGGAGCTAATGTGGTGGTAGAATCTATCGGGGATCATGGATGTGAATATATGACCGGTGGTACAGTCATTATATTAGGCGATACAGGAAGAAATTTTGCAGCCGGTATGAGTGGAGGTATTGCTTATGTGTATGATGTACAGAGAAAATTTGCCGAGAATTGTAACCTGGAAATGATAGACCTTGAGAGCTGTGATGATAATGATAAAAATGAATTATTTGGATTGCTCCAAAAACATGTTGACTATACAGGAAGTACGGTAGCAAAATTTATTGTAGAAGATATAGATAACCAGTTACAACATTTTGTAAAAGTATTTCCGAAGGATTATAAAAAAGCATTGAAACAACCCCCTGTCCCTTCCTACCCCGATTTTCATCGGGGCTAAAAGGGGAGACTTAGGTCAGACAAACTTTAGTTTCTATAAAGTTGTCGAAAGAAATTAGTGCTTATAACCTGGGCGGGGTTTACTGTTAATAGCTTCCCCGATAAAATCGGTGGAGAAATGAAAATAACAAATGTATTTGAAACCCTCCGGGGTTCAATATTGATAAGTAAAAAGCAGAGCGATGATCCCGATAGCTATCGGGAGTCCAAAGCAACAAACGAAGTCGTAAGGACAAAAACTGACAAACAAATAAAGTTATAGAATAGCCA
>JANMLJ010000415.1:0-2126 GCA_031372465.1 Chitinophagaceae bacterium
TTGGATGGTTTGATTGCTTTGTTTTCAGCTGTAGATGGTGTAGAACCGCAGTCTGAAACTGTTTGGCGTCAGGCTAACCGTTATGGGGTACCCCGTATTGGATTTGTAAATAAAATGGACCGTGCCGGTGCTGATTTTCTGATGGTGGTGAAACAAGTAAAAGAAATGCTTGGTTCAAAAGCTGTTCCTATTCAATTACCAATCGGTGCGGAAGATGATTTTATAGGGGTGGTTGATTTAATTAAAATGAAAGGAATCATCTGGCATATGGAAACGGAAGGGATGACCTTTGACGAAATAGAAGTGCCTGCTGATTTATTGGAAGAAGCGAATGAGTGGAGAGCAAGCCTGGTAGAAGCTGTAGCGGAATATGATGACAAGCTAATGGAAAAATTCTTTGATGATCCAAATAGCATTACGGAAGAGGAAATGCATGAAGCCATTCGTAAAGCTACTGTTGATCTTAGCATTGTTCCGATGATGTGT
This sequence comes from Chitinophagaceae bacterium, assembly GCA_031372465.1. GTDB lineage: Bacteria > Bacteroidota > Bacteroidia > Chitinophagales > Chitinophagaceae > JJ008. The sequence goes on from JANMLJ010000415.1 coordinate 487, forward strand.
GGATCTTCCTTTAAGAATAAAGGGGTACAAACTGCATTAGATGCTGTTTGCCGTTATTTGCCTTCACCGATCGATATTCCGGATACCGTTGGTATCAATCCTGATAATGGAGAAACAATTACCCGTAAAGCTGATCCGAAAGCTCCTTTTGCTGCGCTTGCATTTAAAATCATGACTGATCCATTTGTTGGCAGGTTAGCATTCTTCAGGTGCTATTCCGGACACCTGGATGCCGGTTCTTATGTATTAAATGTAAGAAGTGGTAAGAAAGAACGTATCAGTCGTATCATGAAGATGTTTGCAAATAAGCAAAACCCTATTGATTTTATTGAAGCGGGAGATATTGGTGCAGCCGTAGGGTTTAAAGAAATAAAAACCGGTGATACTTTGTGTGATGAAGACCATCCTATTGCTTTGGAAAATATGTTTATACCGGAACCAGTTATCGCGGTTGCCATTGAACCAAAAACACAGGCTGACGTTGATAAAATGGGGATGGCTATTTCTAAACTTGTAGAAGAAGATCCTACACTAAGGGTAAATACAGATGAAGAAACAGGTCAGACCATTCTTCGTGGTATGGGTGAATTGCACCTGGAAATTATTATTGACAGGATGCGTCGTGAATTTAAAGTAGAAGTAAACCAGGGCGCTCCGCAGGTTGCTTATAAAGAAGCATTCCATATTACAGTAGAACACAGAGAGACATTAAAGAAACAAACCGGTGGTCGGGGTAAATTTGCCGATATTGTTTTCTCTCTGGGCCCTGTTGATGCAGAATGGAAAGCAGAAAACCCTGATAAACATTATCAGTTTGTAAATGATCTGTTTGGTGGTTCAATTCCCCGTGAATTTGTACCGGCTATACAGAAAGGATTTGAATCTTCTATGACCACAGGTGTACTGGCAAGTTACCCGGTTGACAATATGAAGATCCGTGTGTATGATGGCAGTTTCCATGCTGTTGACTCTGATTCTATGTCATTCGAACTTTGTGCCAAAGCTGGTTTCCGTGAAGCAGCCAGAAAAGCAAAACCCGTTTTACTGGAGCCCATCATGAAAGTAGAGGTAATAACACCTGCTTTGTACATGGGTGATGTAACCGGTGATCTGAACCGTCGTCGTGGCATGCTGGAAGGTATGGATACCCGTGCAGGTGCTGAAGTTATCAAAGCTAAAGTGCCATTGAGTGAAATGTTTGGTTATGTAACACAGCTTCGTTCTTTGTCATCCGGACGAGCTTCAAGTACAATGGAATTTTCTCACTATAATCCTGCTCCAACTAATATTGCGGAAGAAGTGATCGCAAAAGTGAAAGGAAAAGTAAATGCTTAATTAGCAATAGTCAACTTTATAGTAAATCCCGTGTCGTTTAAAATGACACGGGATTTTTTTTACCGAGCATTTGGCTTTTATTATTGATCTATGGACGTATGTTCATGTAAATGCATTTATATCCTTTTCAGGCAAAGGATCATTAAACACATATACGAGGCCCAACGCAGATGTGAGGAGGGTAATAAGATAAAATAGCAGACTTATTACTACGGAGGTTTCCTGTGTTAGCCCCAATAAATTTGATCCTTCAAGGAAAACGAATTCACGGCTACCTAACCCGCCTATGGTGAGGGGTAATACGG
>JANMLJ010000461.1:0-16666 GCA_031372465.1 Chitinophagaceae bacterium
ATTATGTACCGTAAACTTTCCGGTGCCATTATCCATCAATGCAAAACAGCCTTCCACCTTATTCTCCTCAAAGTATTTTTTAAGTTTTTTATCCTGTTTTACATTGTTCTGAGAGCAGGATTGTAAGATAATCAGCAATAAAAGGCTATAAATAACTGGCTTCATTTTGTAAGAAAATTTTTGCAAAGGTAATCTACTGTAAGCTACACCACTTAAAACGGCAGAAGTATCATTTTGTTCGCAGTAAAACAGCTTTCTGGCAAGTATCTATCTGGGGACTTTCTTCCGTTCCATCTCCGGTACTACTGATTGGGTTGGCCCCTATGCTGTAAAAATCAAAACTCAACCTGTCATTCTCTAACTGGTAGTTGCTAACGATGGTATTACCCTTTACTGTAAATGCGCTGCAGAATTTAGCAGACAACCAAAACTGATCGAGCACCATTCCGTTCAATTTATCAATTACTCAATGACCTTTAGCTTCATCCTTTGGCTTTATCAAGCAGGGATGATTGTTTTCAGCCGCAGAACCCTAAATTATTTACCAGGTAAAATGACAGTACTATCAGCGGGGTGTATCCGTAATTCCATTTTCACATTTTTGAGCCCTACTTCCCCATTTTATACCCTGTCAATTCTACTTTTCAGTTGCCCACCCAGCTTTGGGGAAAAGATACTGTTTGGCATATTGCAGAAAATGAAATAAAACATGCCAGCAATAATATGCTTGATTTCATAAACCTTATTTTGATAAACATAAAAAATCCTGTCTGGCTAAAGCGAAACAGGATCAACGATATTTTTTATTGGATAAAAATTATAGGTAAATGCCATTCTTAAGCCGGACATGTTTAGTTCCCTGGCAATCCCGTTTTGTAGCTGCGCAGGAGCTTAAAAGAAATAGTACTACGGTAACAATAGACAGGGAAAGGAATAATTTTTTCATACTTTTAAAAAGTTGGGTAAACAAATTGATAATTGAAAATTCAGTGAAAAAGAAGTCCGGGTTATTTTATCATTATAGCAGTTTCCAAAAATAATACCAAGATGTTATTTCTCATAACTTCTTGTCGTTATTTTTCATTTAATTATGAAAAAATACTTAGAAAATTCTCTTTACACGTAAAAATACCTGTTGAAGTAAAATTACGAACAGTTCAAGCATTGTTTAAAACACACGAATTAGTTTGTCATTAAAAATGAATGAAACGCCGATCCCAGTTAAAAGAATGTCTTTGTATAGCAGTAAAAAAACTCAGTCCAAAACCCCCAACTATTTCCCGATTTTTGTAAAGCCTGCTATCGCTTTATCCAAATGTTCCTGCTCATGGGCTGCATTTATTTGCGCAAGGATCCTTGCCTCCCCCTTGGCTACCACCGGGAAGAATGAACATTTATTATTACTGATTAGTGACTGTATTTATGTCTTTTGACTTCAGGTTGTAATACTGAATAAGCGTCTGGTTAACCTTTACAATTTTACCAAGTCGTTTGGCTGAAGTATTAAAATCAGAGTGCTTTAAAAACTTACGGATGAACCAGGCTGTTTCATTTTTTTCCACATCCAGATAAACAATACAATAGTTGGGGTGGCAATAATTGTGCTTGAAAAAATCTGTATCCCTCGTTAAAAACAAAACACCATGCAGTTGCTGGAGCAATGTAATTATTTGTGTATCCTTTATACCTTTAGTAGCTACATCTACTCCGATTTGCCTTACATTATACCGCCACTTTTCTAAAAGTTCTTTCTGATCTTTGGTTCTGTTTTCATCAAGCAGGTACATAATCAGGCAGCAGCAAAATTTTCAGCTTCTTTAGCAAGCGATTCTCTACTAAGCAGCACAGCATCTTTTATGGCATTTTTGGTAATGAGGCCATGCCATTGTTCAATAATATAATCCCAGGCAAGTCCCTGTGCTACCATTTCAAGAACATCATCAACAAAAATTCTCGTACCCTTAAATGTTAATTTACCATGGCAAATTTTTGGGTCGGCTACGATATATCTGCTAAATATTTTCTTTGCCATTTTTTTAAATTTATACAATAAAGATACAAAAATTAAAATTGCCCTTCATTTCAACACCCCCAACTCCTTCCCGATTTTAGTAAACCCTGCTATGGCTTTATCCAGGTGCTCTTGCTGATGAGCGGCACTAAGTTGTACTCGTATTCTTGCTTGTCCCTTTGCCACCACCGGGAAAAAGAAGCCAATTACATAAATTCCTTCCTCCAATAATTTAGCAGCAAAATTTTGCGCAAGCACTGCATCATAAAGCATTATCGGCACAATAGGATGGTCACCAGGTTTGATATCAAAACCTGCTTCCGTCATTTTGCTACGGAAATAGCCGGTATTGTATGCTAATTTATCTCTTAACGCTGTTGTTTCGGTCAGCATATCTAAAACAGCAATGGATGCTCCAACTATAGATGGAGCCAATGTGTTGCTGAATAAATATGGTCTTGATTTCTGCCGCAGCATATCAATGATCTCTTTTCTTCCGGAAGTAAATCCACCAGATGCTCCACCCAGTGCTTTACCCAATGTTCCGGTGATAATATCAATTCGTCCCATTACGCCATGATATTCATGGGTTCCTCTGCCGGTTTTTCCCAAAAATCCGGTAGAATGACATTCATCAATCATCACAATTGCATCATAACGATCAGCGAGATCGCAAATTTGATCTAACCGGGCAATAGTTCCATCCATACTGAATGAGCCATCTGTAACAATAATCCTGCTGCGAAGATTGGCCGACTCTTTCAACTTTACTTCCAGGTCTTCCATATTATTATGTTCATACCTGAATCGTTGTGCTTTGCACAGCCTGACTCCATCAATAATACTTGCATGGTTTAATGCATCAGAAATGATAGCATCCTGCTCATTAAATAAAGGCTCAAATACACCGCCATTTGCATCAAAGGCAGCGGCATATAAAATAGTGTCCTCCGTTTGTAGAAAAGCCGAAATTTTTTCTTCCAGTTCTTTATGTATATCCTGTGTACCACAGATAAAACGTACACTGCTCATTCCATACCCCCTGTTTTCAATGGCTTTATGTGCAGCTTCGATTACCTTGGGGTGACTGGATAATCCCAGGTAATTATTAGCACAAAAATTCAGCACCATTTTTCCTCCAACCATTATTTCGGCACCTTGCTGACTGCTTATAATTCTTTCTGTTTTAAAAAGACCGGCTGCTCTAATTTCATCTACTTCGGCGGCAATTCGCTTAACAAGATTTTCATTCATATAGCAAACTTTATCAGCAAATATAAAAAGCTCCTATCATTAGTCAGAGGAATATTATAAATGCCCATTTGATTTTCCTGGTGACAAAACGTATTGCAATGATTCAGGTATCAAAATTTAATTTAAAAGGATTGCGATAATGGTTTTTAGCTTGTTTTGCAGAACAGTTTGGTATAAGCCTGTTTAAGTGGTGACCTCTCAAATTCATTATTCGGCTGTTTACTTTCTACAATTAATCCCTTCTAAAATAAATAATAAGAAAACAGTAACATTTCTCTTTCTACTTTCGTCCAATCCCAAAACCATTACCATGCAGAAAAAGAACTGGATCAGCTTTGGCTTTATTATAGCCATACTATTAGGTAGTCTATTGTTGCTGAACGCTTCTACACCTCAAAAGGAGAAAACAACCTGCAGTAAAAAAGTTGCTAATGAATGCCGGGCCAATCTGAAAAATGAAGCCACGGCAGAACCCACTCATGAAAACCTTTCCCATCAATTTATTGCCCTCCCCGTTATTTTAAATTGATTTTCAATTAGTTACACTTAAATAAAATTGTGATAAAATTGTAACTTTACGTCTGGTTATTCGTTTTACTCTACAAAGCAGGCATTTTTAATTTTTTACCTGCTCCGGCTGTTAACATATACTTGCGGGCAAAGTCAGTGTAAACTGACCAAAAGGTAATATGCAGACACCGGGTTACCACCAACTGCGAACAAGCATGACTGAACGAGAATACAATGATTGTGTAACCACGTATGCAGATAATGTATACCGTTTTATCGTGAAAAATCTTCGCCATGAAGAGGATGCACGTGACGTGGTACAGACTGCTTTTGAAAAAATGTGGCGGCATCGGGATGAAGTAGATGCACAAAAAAGCAAATCGTATCTTTTTACGGTTGCCTATCACCAGATGATTGACCATATCCGAAAAGTGAAAAGGATACAATTGAGAGAAGATTTCAGTGATGATGCCAGGATCCAACATCAACCAGCATCTAATTTAAAGAAAGTGCTGGAAGAAGCATTAAACCGGCTTAGTGAAACACAACGTTCTTTAGTTTTACTAAAAGATTATGAAGGATACAGTTATGAAGAAATAGGCCAGATAATGAATTTGAATGCCAGCCAGGTGAAGGTATATCTGCACCGGGCAAGAGTGCAGTTGAAAGAATATTTAGTGAAAATGGAAAACGTTATATAGGGCATAGTTCATGGATAATAGTTCATAGCCATTCATTGACTATAATTTTTACCATGAGCCATCAACGATGAACAATGAACATGATAAATCGCCATAATTACGAAGAGTATTTTATCCTTTATATGGATAATGAACTCAACAATGATGAACGCCGCCAGGTGGAGGCATTTGTTCAGCAGTATCCTGATCTGAAAGAAGAATTAGCTATTCTCCTGGAATATAAAATGGTACCAGATACTACTATTATTTTTCCTGGTAAAGAAGAACTGTTGAAAGTTAATGGCAACACCTCAATTAGCCTGAGTAATTACGATGAATGGATAGTGCTTTATATGGATGACGAATTATCTGCTGAAGAAAAAAAATTGGTTGAACAATTTATTGCGGCCAATCCTTCTCTAAAAGAAGAATTTTTCTTACTGCAAAAAACCAAACTACAACCAGAAAATTTAATTTTTGCTGATAAAGCATCCCTTTACAGAAGAGAAGAAAAAGTAAGGCCAATGCCCATTCGGTGGCATCGCCTTCGGCAAGCCTTTGGCGACCGAAGGTGGAGAATAGCTGCTGCAGCCGTGTTATTACTGGGTATCAGCATCGCTGCAGCTCTTTTTGTCAATAAAAAATCTTCTGGCGATGAAATAGTTAAAGGAACAAACCCGGAGAAAAAAATAATTATAGAAACCCCTGTTGTTATTCCAAAAGAATCAATCAACCAGGTTAATGAAAGTATTGTTGCTGATAATAATAAAATTTTAGCCCCGGTTGTAAATCAAACCAGGAATAATACAACAACTACAAATGAGAAAAATAATATAGCGAAGAAACAATTACCGGTTTATTCACCAATACAGCAAATAAAAGAAGAGCCCATTGTAACGATTACCAAAACTACCAATGATCTTCCTCAACCATTGTTTAATCCCAACATCAATAAAAATGATGCAACCGATAAAGCTGTTGTTCTTGAAAATACTCCGGCAGCAATCAAACAACCACATTCATTAACAAATCAAATTGTAACAACTCAAAGCCCTTCTTCGTCAGACATAGTGAATGCATCATATACTGATGCAGACTTTGACCAGTCTGAAAGCAAGAAAAACAAAAACCGTGGCTTCTTCCGGAAGATAGCCCGGACTTTTGAAAAAAGAACAGATATCGACCCTACTGATGATAACAGGTTATTAGTAGGAGGGCTGGCCATCAAATTAAAATAAATCTTCGCCAATCCCGATAACTATCGGAACAGGTTAAAAAAATTAATCAACAAAAAAGAAAATAGAATGAAAAGGATTTTTACCTTATGCCTTGCTCTATGCACCATCATTACAGGCTTTGCCCAAACAGATACTACCGGCAAACAAAATACCCCCTCCACCGGTGATACTATACGAATAGGTGGAATGATTATAATCCGTAAACCCGGGAGTAAAGAAAAAGAAATAATAAGGGATAAGGATTATACTATGAAAAGTCGCCGTGGAGGAAAATCTTCCAACCTTACTACTAATTGGTGGATTTTAGATCTGGGATTCTCCAATTATTCTGACGAATCAAATTACGTTACGGCAGCAGCCAGTCGCTTTGTAGGGCCCGGTATTAATAAAGATGCCCTTTCATTAAGATCCGGAAAATCCAGGAATGTCAATATCTGGTTCTTTATGCAAAAGTTGAACATTGCCAAACATGTATTGAACCTGAAGTATGGGATGGGTCTGGAATTAAATAATTACAACTTTGAAAATACAAAACTGGCTTTTGCAAAAAATCCAACTAACATTTCAACAGGTACAACTGATTTCAAAAAAGTAAAATTGGCAGCAGATTACGTTACAGTTCCCATTATGCTCAATATTAATTTTACGCCTAACCGAAAAAAAGGATTTAGCCTTAGCGGAGGTATCAGTGCCGGATATTTATACTCCGCCCGTTATAAAACAGTGATTGATGGAGATAAGAAAAAACTTAAAAATGATTTTGACCTGGAACCGTTTAAACTTTCTTATGTCGGAGAATTGGCCATGGGACCAGTGCGCTTATATGGCAGTTATGCTATGAAGAATATGTGGGCCAAGGGTCTTGATATGACACCTTTTAATATCGGTTTCCGGTTTAGTAACTGGTAAAGATCTCAGTTGATTGCGGAGAAACCCGGTCTTATGCTAAAATATAAGACCGGGTTTTTTTATTCTTTGAAGTATTTTTTTCAGCCTTTTGTTATCAACTTAGTATTTTCTGCAAACACTACGTTAAAACATGGCTACCCCCTGATAGTATTATCACTATTTTAAAATAAAAAATTGTTATAGTACGTTTAAGTGACTGTTCTGAGACATATTTTTGCTGATAAACTACCCTAAAACAGATTTTAGTGAAGGACGGTTTATCTGCCGATGGCAGGTTAACGTGACGATTGTGAAAACATAAATTCCTGATGAAAAATATTATTCTTCTCACCTCTGTTTTTTTTGGAAGTAGCTTATTGGCTACTAATGTTACTACTTCAAAAAGAAGCCAGGTAAATAAGCGTTTTAGCTGGGATGCAGCCGGGCCGGTGGGTAATATTTCTATCTCCATAGACAAGTCGGACTATGAACTGAGTGTATATGACGATAAAGGTTGGTATGCCACTTACCCGGTTGTATTTGGCAACAACAGTTTAAGTGATAAAAAATTTGAAGGGGATAAAAACACGCCGGAAGGCACTTTTCGAATTATTGCAAAACGTAAACATGAAAAATGGTGTCGTTTTCTTTCTATTGATTATCCAACTGCTGATGACCGCGAAAAATTTAATAAGCGAAAAGAAAAAGGAGAAATACCTGCTAATGCAAGCATCGGTGGTGGTATTGGTATACATGGCGTGTGGCCGCATGAAGATTTTGTAATTGACAGATATAAAAATTGGACACTGGGCTGTATCTCGATGAAAAATGATGATGTAATGGAAATTTATGGATTCACCAATGCCGGAACAAAAGTGAGTATCAAAAAATAAATTTATTGGGTATTGACCATTAAAAATCTTTGCGTTTCAATTCTCCATTTTATAGGGTCATTTTGCAGCAATGATTCATGACCGGCACGATCATAAACAACTAATTTTTTATTGGTGGACACAATAGCATTGTAAATATTATCTGTTTCACTTTTATGTACATAATTATCTAAAGCCCCCCATTGTAACAAGACCGGGCAATTCATTTTTACTACGTACGATGATGTGCGGTGTTTAAATCCATTAAATCCTCTTTCAATACCCATCCACATAGTAACAAAAAATCCAAATGGCTTTTCAGGAAACCCCTGAAAACCCAATGCTCGTGCTCTTCCCTGTAAATGTGCTTGCAAAGAACCAAAAGGCATTTCCAACATCACACCGGTGGGTTTTAATCCATAATCGGATATTGCTTTAGCTACAACAACTGCTCCCATAGAATTGCCCCAAAGAAAAATAGTTTTCACCCCTTTTGCAGCAATATAATCAAAGGCTAATTTCAATTCTTCCGATTCCTGTATTCCAATAGTAGTAGTATGTCCGCTGCTATTGCCATGCGCCCGAAAGTCAACCAGCATTACATCATATCCCTGGTACCGGAATTCAGCGGCTTCCTGTATGATCATTCCTTTATTGGCTGTAATACCATGAAAAAGAATGACTGTTCCTTTTGATACAGAATCAGTTTTACTATACCACGCATCAATTAAAATACCCTTTGCTGTTTGTAATGTTACCGTATCAAAAGGGAAAGCAGGGGTTTCTGTAATAACAGATTTTGCCTGCCTGGGACCGGTAAAAAGTCTCCAGGTCTTTATAAAAATATTCTTAGACGGTTTTGAATTTCTCAATGCCGGATCATCATATATATGCGTTAGTTTATAAGCATACAACGAAGCGCAGATATTGATCAATATAAATTGTACCAGCAGCACCCATCCTATCAATCGCAGGTAAGAAATTATTTTAAGCCTGGATCTGCTTTTTTCCATGAAAATTCATTGATCAGTTTAAAAGTTGATAGCCAAAAGTAATTTTTAGCTGGCATATCAACGAATAAACAGGTATAAATATTTAATTGGCTATCTGTCAATTAACCTGATACGTCAGCAGATCAAATTTAATTTCTCACCAAATCAGACAGGTCTTATATCCTTTTCCGGATTCAATAAACTTTCTTAGCAAGTCAAATAATAGTACTTTATATTTTAGTAGTATTTACTAATGCAATAGCTTAATGAATTTTTATATACCCATTTTTAGTTTGATATCGGGTGGTATACCATTCTTATTTACAATAATAGCCAGGGTTCTTATTTTGAAATAATCTTCCCGCATAAAAAGAAATCCCCCCAGTAAATTGGAGTAATCACCCCAGGAGTTTTTAATATAATACCACTTATCTCCCTTTTTGTCTTTCACATTTCCAACTATATGCATCATATGATCAAGCTCGGTGGTTTTATTTTTAAAAGCTAATTGCCGTTGCACCTGAAAATTGCGGATAGGTACTGTTAAATAAGCTAATCCTTCATTGAAATTAAAATGATCATCAGCTGCATCGCCATCCCAACTTACTGTATAACCATTCGCCAACGCATAATCAGTGATCCGGGAAAAGTCAGATATGGTTACATTATAATATTCATCATTTGTCCAGTTATATTTATCCTCCAGAATAAATGGCTTATAAAATGGATGATGGGTATAAGACGTAATTTCTACAAAATCATCCGGGTTGAAATCAAGATATTGATTCAGGAAAGTTTGCGGGGTAAACGTTTTTCCTTTATATATAATTTCAGCAGGCACATGTCCTAAATAATGATCCAGCACACTATCAACAAAAATAGTCTGCATTTCATTCAGTGATGTCATATTCTTATTAATACAATCTTTTACAAAAACACTAAAGATGGTATCCATTTCAGCGTGATTATGATTTAACTCACCCTGCCTTTTTCCGGGAAAAGCTTCTTCCGGAACAATTCCATAATTTTTTATAACCCATATCGCATCATGAAATTGCCCGCCCGGAGTAAAGAAGTTACTACCTTTTAATTTCAGGTGTCGTTGAATTTTTCTAACCATTGAATAACGGGCAATATACATTTCACTCAAATCAATTTCACCCTTACCCATTTTCATCAACTCACTTTCCAATAGTGAAGTACTGGAAAAACTCCAGCAGGTAGATGATATATACTGATCTTTCACCGATGTACAGTTAGCAACGAAAGGAGGAACAAGACCCAAATCGGCCAGTTTCAGTTGTTGTGCTTTACAAAAACTAAAAAGAAATAAAAAAATAATGAGTAAGCGTCCAGGCATGAATAATAATTTATGAACGTAGAATTTTAAAAAAATTGATACCCCGATTGTTATATTTTAATTAATTCTACTGGCTTTATTTATAATTTTCCATTTTTTATTTCTTCCACTACACCCGGATCAAGTAATGTAGAGATATCTCCCAGATTCTCTGTTTCCCCTTCTGCTACTTTTCTGAGAATTCTCCGCATGATCTTACCACTTCTGGTTTTAGGAAGCCCGGTTACAAATTGAATTTTATCTGGTTTGGCAATAGCCCCGATTACTCTGGTTACGGTTTGCAAAATATCCTGTCTTGTCATTTCATCATTCACATGCCTTCCATTGTAAATAATATAGGCATAAATACCCTGTCCTTTTATATCATGGGGATAACCCACCACTGCACTTTCTACTACACCTGCATGCATGTTAATTGCATTCTCTACTTCTGCTGTACCAATGCGATGACCACTTACATTTAAAACATCATCCACCCGTCCCGTAATTCTATAATTACCATTTTCATCTTTTAGAGCGCCATCACCGGTAAAATATAAATTGGGATACGTTGCAAAATAATTTGTCCTGCATCTTTCATGGTCACCCCAGGTAGTACGAAGAATACCAGGCCATGGAGCTTTGATACATAAATTTCCCTTAAATAACCCATGTTCATCTTTCTCTGTTACTTCATTTCCGTTTTCATCTACCAGTACTGGTTGTATACCCGGCATGGGTAATGTGGCCCAACTTGGTTTGGAAGGCGTTACACCTGCAAGATTTGAAATCAAACAACCACTTGTTTCTGTTTGCCACCAGGTATCTACAACCGGGCAATTTTTTTTGCCAATATGTTCATCATACCAATGCCAGGCTTCTTCATTAATTGGTTCGCCAACGGTGCCAAGTATTTTTAAGGAAGAAAGATTTTTTCCTTCCAGTGGTTGCAAACCAAAACCCATCAAACTGCGGATAGCAGTTGGAGCCGTGTAAAGAATATTTACCTGGTGTTTATCAATTATATCCCAAAACCTACCAGCATCCGGCCAGGTTGGAATTCCCTCAAACATCAATGAAGTAGCTCCTGCACTCAGCGGGCCATACACTATATAACTATGTCCCGTAATCCAGCCAACATCTGCCGTACAAAAATGTATATCCCCCGGATTGTATTGAAAAACATTTACAAAAGTGTAGGTAGTCCAAACCATGTAACCGGCACAACTATGCACCACTCCTTTAGGCTTGCCGGTACTTCCGGATGTATATAATATAAATAAAGGGTCTTCTGCATCCATCTCCTCTGCTGGAAATGAAACCACTCCATCAATTTCAACCTGCGACTCGGCATGTTCCATTTCATCTTCCCACCAAACATCCCGTCCTTTAATCATGGATACTGGCGTTCTTGTCCTTGTATAAACAATTACCCGTTTTATTGTTTTATTACCAATCAGTGCATCATCAATCACCGATTTCAACGGAATGTCTTTGGCTCCACGATAAGCCCCATCGCAGGTTACGATAAATTCTGCTTTGGCATCATCTAATCTATCAGCAATACTTTGTGCAGAAAAACCACCGAAAATTACTGAGTGAATAGCTCCTATTCTTGCACAACCAAGCACAGCATAAGCCAACTCCGGCACCATTCCCATATAAATACAAACCCGGTCACCTTTCTTTACGCCATTATTTTTTAACACTTGTGCAAACTGGCAAACCCGTTTATGCAACCGGTTATACGTTACGATCCTTGTTCTTTCTTCGGGGTTATTAGGTTCCCAGATAATCGCCGGTTTATTGCCAAGTGTTGCAAGATGACGATCAATACAGTTTTCCGTAATGTTTAATTTGCCACCACTGAACCATTCCACCCTGGGTTCTTTAAAATTCCATTCGAGTACTTTGTCCCATTTTTTCCGCCATTGAAAATTCTCCGCTACTGCAGCCCAGAATGTATCCGGATCTTCTACACTGTTTTTATAGTCTTTATGATACGCTTCTAATGATGTTATCTGGAATGGGTAAGACATAGTCAATTTTTTACGCCTTAAATGTACGAAGACAAAAATTTCGACAGACTGAATCTATTGTGTATTTTAACTTTATGAAACAACCAACATCAGAAAGCTTCAATATAAGGAAAGTTATTGCCGCATCCTCAGTCGGCACTATGATTGAATGGTACGACTTCTACATATTTGGAATGTTGTCCACCACCATCTCGGCCCAGTTTTTTCCAAAAGATAACCCCACAGCGGCTTTGTTGAGTACCCTGGCTATTTTTGCTGCCGGGTTTATTGTTCGGCCTTTTGGGGCATTATTGTTTGGCAGATTGGGGGATTTGATCGGAAGAAAATACACTTTTCTTCTTACCCTGATTTTAATGGGGGGAGCCACTTTTCTTATCGGCTGTGTTCCCAGTTATGATGAAATTGGCATTGCTGCACCCATCATAGTTTTATTATTAAGACTGTTGCAGGGCCTTGCTCTTGGTGGTGAATATGGCGGAGCCGCCACTTATGTTGCAGAATATTCACCCAATGGCAAAAGAGGTTATTATACCAGCTGGATACAAACCACTGCTACGTTGGGATTATTCTTTGCACTCGGAGTTATATTGCTGGTTAAGTCAAATATGTCAGATGCAGCTTTTAATGCCCATTGGGGTGGTTGGCGTTATCCTTTCTGGATTTCTATTTTACTGGTTGGTGTTTCCATCTATATACGATTAAAGATGAAAGAATCGCCCTTGTTTACCAAACTAAAAGCAGAAGGGAAAACCTCAACAAATCCGTTGAAAGAAAGTTTTCAGCGAAAAGCCAATTTTAAAATGGTGCTGCTGGCATTGTTTGGGGCCGTAATGGGGCAGGGAGTTATCTGGTACACTGGTCAGTTTTATGCACAAAATTTCCTGGAAACAAAATGTTTTATTGGATTTGAGCAGAGCCGGACTATTATGTTGTGGGCTATTGCAGTAGCAACACCCTTATTTATTTTTTGGGGCTGGCTCAGTGATAAAATCGGAAGAAAGTGGATTATGATGGCAGGGATGCTATTGGCAATACTGACCTACCGTCCTATTTTCGGCAGTTTCTTAGAAAGCACCAATATTGCGAGCTGGCAAAAAGAAAATCCGGTACAATCAGGCGAAGCGAAAATTAAAAAAGAATTAATTAAAAACACCACAGATAGCCTGGTAATTTCAACAACCTTGTTTACACTTTCTGACGGAAGGAAATATTCTGCAATAAAAACGGACAGTATATTTTCATCAGGTTCAAAACCTATTGCAGCTGCAAAAACCATATATATCAATAAATATCTTTCTTCGGGTATTTACTGGAAATTCGTTTTACTTGTTTTTTGTCTTATTTTATATGTTACGATGGTTTATGGACCTATCGCTGCTTTCCTGGTAGAATTGTTTCCAACAAAAATCCGCTACACTTCTATGAGTTTGCCCTATCATATTGGAAATGGAGTGTTTGGTGGATTAGTACCTTTTATCGGGTTATTATTAACTACTACCTATAACGCAGATCCGTTGGTAGGTCTTTGGTATCCTATTGGTGTGGCCACATTATGTTTTGTAATCGGTACTATGTATCTGACTAATAAAATTGACAGAAATATAAGAGATTAGGCTAAGAGGAGAAAGGAGAAAAAAGAGATAAAAAGTAAAGGACTAAATTTTTGATAAAAAATTTGGTAGTAAAAAATTAAATAATACTAAATAAATACCATGAATGCCTTTAAAAGATACTTTGGTTTACTCCTATTAATAATCGGCCCTCTTTTCATTTATGAATTGGTTGCCGGAGCTATAGCAAATATTGACCTTGCTGGTAAAAAAGATATCAATAACCCGGTGATCTGGGTAATTATTATCGCCATATTTACTCCAATTGCAATAGGGCTTGTCATATTTGGCTGGTATGCATTCCGGGGCGAGTATGATAAACTACCGGCAAGATCTAAAGAACTGTAAATCAATCGAAAATAGATTTTACAATCTTACAACAATCCCGGCTTTGTACTGTTATATTATCTGATAACTTTGCATGGAAATGAAAAAGATTGCCCTTTTTATTTTATTTGTCTTCACCATTGTTCAGGTAGTACCTGCCCTGCAATCTGTTATTAAGCTTGATAATGGCCTGGTTTTTAATGTAGGCGAAGAAAAAGGTGGCGAAAAAACTGATGCCAATGAAAAAAAGGAAAAGAAAGATTATTCTTCACCCTCCCTTTTTGTTAAAGTAGTATCCATTAAAGCCTCTGTAGCTTTCCATCTCTCTGAAAAAATTTATCTATCTCCCTGTTTAGAGAAATTAACTCCTCCACCCAATTTCTGTTAATCACTTTTCTGCGATTTGATTTCGGTTAGTTTTTTATAGCCGATATTATTCTATAACAAGTTACTAATAATAAATTCATGCCAACAAACCCAAGTCCGGTTTCCAGGATATTCAATCTGGTAAAATTGGAGAGAAAAGAAATTTCAGCTGTTTATTACTATGCCATTTTAAATGGTTTAATACAACTATCACTTCCATTAGGGGTACAAGCTATTATAGGTTTTGTTCTGGGTGCTTCTATGAGAGCTTCGCTAATAGTGCTTATTATTTTGGTGGTAACCGGCGTATTGGTTGCCGGTATTATGCAGGTAAACCAGATGAAGATTGTTGAAAAAATTCAGCAAAAAATATTTGTACGGTACTCCTTTGCATTTGCTCAACATATCCCAAAATTAGATCTCAAAAAAACTGACAATGCCTATTTACCAGAATTGGTTAACCGTTTTTTTGATATACCTATACTACAGAAAAGCTTAACTAAAATTTTACTGGACATACCAACGGCCAGTATACAAATACTTTTTGGATTGATTTTATTATCCTTCTATCATCCGGCATTTATTCTTTTTGGAGTTATTCTGATCATTTTACTCTGGATGATATTACGATTTACCGGAAATCAAGGACTGCAAACAAGCATGGAAGAAAGTACGTATAAATATAAAGTAGCTGGTTGGCTGGAAGAAACAGCGAGAGTTATCAAAACAATTAAACTCACTAAAAGCAATGACCTGCACCTGCAAAAAACAGATGAACAGGTTACCGGTTACCTGGATGCCCGCAACCGTCACTTCAAAATACTTTTGTTTCAGTATTATGTACTGGTGATATTTAAAACCGTAATCACTGCTGCCATGTTAATAGTAGGAACCATCCTGCTGGTAAATCAGCAACTGAATATTGGTCAGTTTATAGCTGCTGAAATCATTATTCTCCTGGTACTTAACTCCGTTGAAAAACTGATTATGAATCTTGGCAGTGTGTATGATACCCTTACATCGGTTGAAAAATTAGCCAACCTGACTGATAATCCGGTGGAAGAAAACGGTTCTATTCAACTGCCGGAAACCGGGCATGGCATAAAAGTAGAAATGCAAAATCTGAGCTTCAGCTATAATAATGAGAAAAATATATTACATAATATTTCATTGGAGATAAATCCTGGAGATAAAGTTTGTATTAAAGGAAATGACAGTTCGGGCAAGTCAACGCTGCTGAAAGTATTAGCCGGTGCCTATCCTGATTTTGAAGGTGCTTTTTTAGTAGATGGTATACCATTAGGAAACTATAATCTGAATAGTGTTCGTTCGCAAATGGGTGTATTAATGAACCAGCAGGATATTTTTAATGGTACGGTATGGGAAAATATTGCTTTGGGCAATAAAAATATTTCTATGGAAACAGTTATTAATATATCGGAAACAGTTGGCCTTTCTGATTTTATTGCTACCCTTAAAAATGGTTATGACACGATTCTTGATCCTACCGGTAAAAGGCTGCCACGGAATGTAATTCATAAAATTTTATTGGTAAGAGCACTGGCAGGAAAGCCAAGGCTATTATTGTTAGAAGAACCCTGGCAAAATCTTGGAAATAGTCAACGAAATCAAATCATGCAACTTCTTTTTGAAATTAAGGATACTACCCTTGTCGTAGTTAGCAATGATGATGATTTTGCAAAACAATGTGACAAAATTCTAAACATACAAGAAGGAAATATTAATACAGTAACAAAAAGTAAATAGCATAAACAAATCATGGAAAATAATATATTAAAATCATACACACACATATACCAATACAATAAAAACAGTAAAGTAAAACTTTGGTTCTTTATCTGTGTACTGGTATTTGCCATCTTCCTGTTTTTGCCGTGGACTCAAAATATCAGGGCAAAAGGAACCGTAACAACATTATACCAGGACCAGCGGCCACAACAGGTAAATACTATAATTGGTGGAAGGGTGATGAAATGGCATATTAAAGAAGGTGATTATGTAAAAGCCGGTGACACCTTAATTCAATTAACGGAAGTAAAAGTGGATTACCTTGACCCGAATTTGTTACAACGTACACAAGAGCAGCTCGCCGGTAAACAACAATCAGTCGAATTTTACAAAAGTAAAGTAGGTGTGGCCGATCAACAGATTGGTGCTATTAATTCCGGGCTTCAGTTAAAATTAAACCAGCTACTGAATAAACTTAATCAATTACAATTGAAAGTACAGGCAGATAGTGCAGAAGCTGCTGCTGCCAATAATGATTTCACTATTGGTAATAAACAATTCACCCGGCAGAAAGCAATGTTTGACAGCGGTTTGGTTTCTTTAACGCAATTAGAAATACGCAACCAGCAATTTCAAAATGCACAAGCAAAGAAAATCAGTGCCGAAAATAAATTAGCCAACAGCAAGCAGGACTTAACAATTACCCGAATTGAAATGAGTGCTTTACAACAGGAAAATGTTGAAAAAGTTACCAAAGCACAGGGAGAACAGTTTCAATCACTCACTCAAAT
>JANMLJ010000521.1:0-4479 GCA_031372465.1 Chitinophagaceae bacterium
AACACCGACATCGGCGAAACTTAAATGTTTTGAAACACGAAGGCTCCAAGACACAAAGGCACGGAGTTAATTATGTATTAATTCCTTAGCTAATCTTATTCTTTCTTTGTGTCTCCGTGACTTCGTGGCGAAGCCTGCCCCGTTAAATCGGGGTGTTTCAAACTAAAATTTATTGAAACCCTAAAGCACCAAGCCCAAAGATTTGAATTTCAACTTCTCTTTACTTCGTGACTTCGTGGCAAAAAAATCCTTACCAGCCACTTTGCATTAGAAAAGGAATATTATCCCGAATAGTTATATTATCAGAACTCAATCTTACTCTTTGTTGGTGTCTTGCCCGGCTGCAAGGCCATCAGCACAACACACAACAAAGGCGTGCGATTTTACGGAACACCGACATCGGCGAAAAAATAATTTTCCTTCCATTGCGCAGCAATCCTCTGTGTCCCTCTCTGTATTCTCCTTTTTTTCTCTGTGTTAAAAATTCTTTCTTCCATTGCGCAGCAATCCCCTCCTTGTATTTTCCCTTTGCCCCTGCCTACTATTGCCATTGCAAAACAGGGAGTCCTTAATTATCAAAGGCTCTCCTTGTAAGTACACCCGCATCATTAACCAATTACTCTTCAGATTCAGATAAAAAGTGTAGTTTACAACAAAATTAAAAGCCAAATTTTATGAGCTCATTTAATAGCAGGTTAATCCTCAAACCGACCTTTTTTAAAAAATATTTCTTCATTATTTTCTCTTTTGTTAGCCTTATTGCCCACAGCCAAAATGATGATAAACTAACCAGCAGGGATCTAAGCTATCTCACCTCAGGAGGGAAGCTGCATCCCCTGCAGGCAATTATGGATATAAGACATTATACGATTACGTTAGAGGTAGATATTAAAAATCAGTCCATCAGTGGATCTGTTGAAGTAACCCTGAACCTTTCCAAAAAAACAGATACTATTTTATTGAACCTTGTTCATTTATATACCGTCACTAAAATCACCGTAAATAAAAAAGTGGCAGGCTTCCATCAGCACGATGATAAAATATTTATTACTTCTCCTGCAGGTTTTGAAAGTGGAAATCAGATCGTAACTATTGATTACAACGGAATACCACCTGTTGCTATAAAGCCGCCCTGGGATGGTGGATTTACCTGGACAAAAGATACCAATGGGAATGACTGGGTATCCATCAATATCCAGGGAGAGGGCGGTGAAATGTATTTTCCCTGTAAAGACCATCCCAGTGATGAGCCCAATGAAGGAGCAGAATTAAAAATAACCGTTCCTTCCAATTTAGTGGTGGCAGGGCCTGGTTTATTAATGAATGTAACTACTAAAAAAGATAGATCCACGTATCATTGGAAAACAAATTATACTATCAGCAATTATTGTATTTTATTTAATATAGGAAAATACAAAGTGGTAAAAGATATGTACACTACCATTGCAGGTAACAAAGTGCCGATCGAATATTATGTGCTGGAAGTAGATACCATGCATGCAAAAAAAGTAATCGCCACCAAGATCAGGGATTCAAAAATATTGGAAAAGTATTTTGGAGAATATCCCTGGGTAAAAGAAAAAATTGGTATTGCCGAAGTTCCTAATTCTGGGATGGAACATCAGACGATGATCACTTTTGATAACAAATTTGTTTATAAAAAAGTAGGTAGCCAGGAGTATTCAGCCAACTTATTTCATGAATATGCGCATGAGTGGTGGGCCAATAAAGTGACCAATAAAGATTGGGCCCATATGTGGATACAGGAAGGAATTGCCACCTATGCCGAAGCGTTGGCTATGTTGGAATTAGGAGGAGAAGCAGCGTATAACGAAATCATTGCCGGTCATAGAAGAGGTGTGAGAAATAAAAAAGCGATGGTATTGGGTGATGAAGTAACAGAAGAAGAAGTGTATTCAGGCGGAGATATCTATGGAAAAGGATCTTTTTTTATGCACGGTCTGCGTTATTTGATAGGCGATAATATTTTCTTCCCTGCCCTGAAAAAACTGGCAACGGATCCTGCTACTACCTATGATAATTTTGTAACCACCGATGATGTGGAAAAATTATTCAGCCGTGCAGCTGGTAAAGACCTGAAACCATTTTTCGATTTTTATTTAAGAACCACCAATGTAATTGACGTGAACGTAAAAGAGATCGGGTATCAAAAATACCAGCTAAAGATCACTAATTTTTTTATGCCCTTGCCATTCGACGTTGTGGCCAATGATAAAACCAGTAAAATGGTTATTCCGGCTGAAGGGCTTGTGATAAACAGTGCAACACCTCCGCAAATAGATCCAAAAGGATTTTATCTGAAAAAAGTAACCAACCAATAATGAAAACCCTACGCATAATTTTTTTGCCGGCTGTACTATTTTTTCTGCCTTTATTTAGTTGGGCAGATACTTACCCGGTAAATAAAAATATAGACATTCAACATTATAAGTTTGAACTACATTTATCGGACAGTGCCGATGTGATCTATGGCACTGCGCAAATCACCATATTGTTCAAGAAAGCCTGGATGCAGAACTTCCGGTTAGATCTGATTAATAAAACAACAGCCAGAAAAGATAAGGGAATGGTGATTGATGCTATCAAAGTCGATAATATCCCGGTTAATTATACACACCAGAATGATGAAGTGATTATCAATTTACCCAAATCTTCCACCGCCAATGAAACACTTGTTTTTACCATCACTTATCATGGAATTCCTTTTGATGGATTAAGAATTGGTGCCACTATGTTTGGTGACAGAAGTTTTTTTAATGAGAACTGGCCCAACAGAGCAAGACATTGGCTGCCAACTATGGATCATCCTTCTGATAAAGCCACTTCAGAATTTATTGTAACAGCACCCGCTCATTATAAAGTAATATCAAATGGTTTGTTGATGGAAGAATCTGCTATGGGCAATAATACAAAGCTTACACATTGGAAACAATCGGTGCCCGTTTCCTGTTGGTTATTTGTATTGGGTGTTGCCGATTTTGCGGTGAAATATGTTGATCGGTTTAATGGCAAGTCGATTGAAACATGGGTATATGCAAAAAACAGGGAAGCCGGTTTTTATGATTTTGATAAGCCTACCAAAGCGGTGCTTGAATTTTACAGTAGTTATATTGGCCCTTTTGCCTATGAAAAATTGGCCAATATTCAATGTGCCAGTGTAAATGGCGGTATGGAAACTTCTTCTGCTATTTTTTACGGACAAGATTTAATAAATGGCAAGCAGGATGAACGGATAAGAAACATAGTCATACATGAAATTGCGCATCAGTGGTTTGGTAATGCAGTTACAGAAACTACCTGGGATGATGCCTGGCTTAGTGAAGGATTTGCTACTTTTTTTACCTTGTTGTTTATTGAGAAGGAATATGGAAAAGAAGAATATGAAAAAGGAATCAGCAAGGCCAAAAAAGCTGTATTCGACATGGCTGTAAAAATGCCGGAGTTTAGTATAGTAAGTCCCCGCTCAGCGGAGAAGGAACCCGTAACCAGTGGTATCACGTATCAAAAAGGTGCCTGGGTATTGTATATGCTTCGAAACCTGGTGGGCGATATAAATTTTAAAAAAGGTATTCAAGCCTATTATGCAAAATTTTATAATGCAAATGCCACTACCGATGATTTCAGAGTTGCGATGGAAAAAGCATCCGGCAAAGATCTGAAAGTATTTTTTAAGCAATGGTTGTATCAGCCTGTAAACCCGGTGATCAATGGCAGCTGGGAATATAATGCTGTTACAAAAAAAATTACATTGCAGGTAGAACAAGCTCAAACGGGAGATATGATTTTTGATCTTCCGGTGGAGATTGGTTATTATAAGAAAGGCAGCACCACCCCCACCCTATTGAAAATGAATCTTTCTAAAAAACAACAGGTGCAATCTTTTACTGTAACCGGCACACCCGATAAACTGGAGATCGATCCACGAAATATTTTATTGAGTAAAAACAGTCTTACAAAAAAGTAATACCATTTATACTTTACCTGTAGCTCCATAAAATCAAGAAATTATTTTGCTTTTACCACATAGAACATAGTAAACAGTAGGTTGACACATAGAATTTTCTATGTGTTTTATGTGTCTAATGTGGTTCAATAATGAGGCCTTTGTTGGTGTTGTGCAGTTGGCTTTTGTGCAAAGGCTAAACACCAACAAATTCAAGGGGTTTCCCAAAGGACTCTTGGCCCTTTGTTGGTGTTGTGCAGTTGGCTTTTGTGTATAGGCAAAACACCAACAAATTCAAGGGGTTTCCCAAAGGACTCTTTGTCGGTGTTTTGCACGGCTGCAAGGCTATCAGCACAACACCAACAAAGGCGTAGAAAGAAAATTAATGCAACCAGGAAAATAGTTTATGCTTACTCCATTTATACTGGTGAAGCTTAAGCACCGGTTTCAGAAAGGAAACAAAAAAAGCAAGAGGAATTTTATTTTTTTTCATGGCAAGATAATCTCTCCGGTTC
>JANMLJ010000523.1:0-8704 GCA_031372465.1 Chitinophagaceae bacterium
TGCCCTATGCCTATGGATTAAACACCTTTGCTACAAAAGAAAAATTAGCAACCGGTAGTTGGTTAGCAATGGCAAAAGTAAATAATGCAGCAACGGAGTATGGTTATGTGCTACCATGGAATGGAGTGAAATCAGTTAAGGTTGTTGGAAAATTATTGCAAAAGGGTATCGTACTTCGTTATGCAGAGCAACCATTTGAGATCAATGGAAATAAATTTGACCGGGGTGCTGTTATCATTATAAAAACCTCTAATAAAAAATTCGAAAATAAACTATGGGCTACTGTTAAGGAAATTGCTGATGCGGATAATATCCGCTTATACCCCGTTACAAGTGGTTTTGTTGATAAAGGATTTGATTTTGGAAGCGATTTGGTCAATACAATTAAAGCTCCACGGGTAGTATTGATAACAGGTGAGGGGATAGGCAGTAATGCAGCCGGTGAGGTCTGGCATTTCTTTGAAAGCCAGTTGCAATATCCGGTTACACTTATTAATGTGGCGGATATGAGCAGGGCCAACTGGAATGAATTTGATGTTATTATTATGCCGGATGGCAACTACCGGTTCCTGAGTAATAAAGAAGAATTCGATAATTTTAAACAGTGGATAATGAAAGGAGGGAGAGTGGTAGCTTTAGATGGTGCCGTGGCACAATTAGCCAAAGCAGAATTAGGGTTTAAACAAAAGAAAACGGAAGAAATTACTAAAGATAAAAAAGATAGTGCTGTTATATATGCTCCATTAAAAAATTATGAGGATCGGGAACGTGATGCTATTTCAGAAACAACTCCGGGGTCAATCTGGAAAGTGAAACTGGATAATACAAATCCGCTGGCTTTTGGTTATCCCGATTATTATTATACGTTGAAACAGGATGATATGGTTTATGAGTTTATGAAAGAAGGATGGAATGTAGGGGTAATTAAAAAGGAAAACCAGGTGGCGGGGTTTGTAGGTTCAACCTTACAACCAAAATTGAAAGATGGATTGTTATTTGGTTTGTTACCAATAGGGAATGGTTGTATCAGTTTCCTGGCAGATGATGTGCTATTCCGCAACTTTTGGGAAAATGGTAAACTGCTACTTTGTAACGCGGTATTTTTATCGGGGCAATAAAATCAATATTTTTATATTATTATTTTATCATTTAAAAAACACACTATGTTTAAGTATTTAATTTTACTGGTAGTTCTATTTACCGGCTTAGTTGCCTGTAAATCTAAATCAGCGTATAACTACAGCCAAAATCTGGTAGCGCAGGAAAAATCACTTTCGTTGATAATTAATCCGGCAGATGAAAAAATAGGTGAGTATGTGCAGGCTGAAAAATTTGACAGTATTGCTATTACCGGAGCAGATATGGAAAACCAGATACAGAAAAAAATTGATGAAATAAATGCAACCCCACTGCCAAAAGCAAAGGAAGCTGAAAATTTCAAAGCTGCGATGCTTCGTTATTTTACGTTTATAAAAAGTTTATTTACCGGGTATAAAAATTATGGCCTGGCTAAAACAGACGAAGAAAGACAACAGATAGCAATAGACCAGCAAAAGCTGGTAGCTGAAAAACCGACTGTGATTAATGAAATACAAAAAGTACAGCGAAAATATGCCGAAGCCAACGGTTTCAAGGTAGAATAAGCAATTAGCCTATTTGCCGGGTGGTTGGTAATTTCTTTGCCTGCATATTCATTATTTTGTGATAAGGATTAGTGTATATTTTACCGGTATAATTACATAGCCGGTTTAGCCACCTAACAAATAGCCGTTATATTCGCCTATTAATTTTCTATAATGAAAAAGATATTACTTACATTATTTGCCTTTTGTCAATTATCTGCAGTTTTTTCCCAGCCTCCACCAAGCTGGACATCGGCCGACATGTACCTGGCATTACGTAAACTTAATGTATTGGGCTCTGTTTTGTACATTGCTGCACACCCGGATGATGAAAATACCAGGTTGATCGCCTATTTATCAAAAGACAAATTAGTCAGAACTGGCTATCTATCCGTAACAAGGGGCGATGGTGGGCAAAATCTGATTGGTGATGAACAAGGAATTGAGCTGGGGCTGATCAGGACACAGGAATTGTTAGCAGCACGAAGAGTAGATGGAGGCGAACAATTTTTTACCAGAGCAATCGATTTTGGTTATTCTAAAAACCCGGAAGAGACATTTACCAAGTGGGATAAGGAAAAGATATTGAGTGATGTAGTATGGGTGATAAGAAAATTTCAGCCGGATGTTATCATCAATCGTTTTCCGGTTACTGGTGAAGGAGGGCATGGTCATCATACTGCATCAGGTATTTTAGCCAATGAAGCATTTGCCGCCGCAGCAGACCCAAGCCGTTTTCCGGAACAATTAAAGTTCGTTTCAGTCTGGCAGGCAAAAAGATTATTATGGAATACATTCAATTTTGGAGGCACCAATACTACCAGGGACGATCAGTTAAAAATTGATGTAGGTGGTTATAACCCATTATTAGGAAAAAGTTATGGTGAAATTGCAGCTGAAAGCCGCAGCCAGCATAAGAGCCAGGGGTTTGGTGTGCCGGCACAAAGAGGAGAGTCGCTGGAATTTTTTAAAGCCACCAAAGGAGATCAACCGGTTAATGATTTATTAGAGGGTATAGATTTTACCTGGAAAAGAGTAGCTGGTGGAGAAGCAATCGGTAAGATGATTGATAGTGTTACTGCTTCTTTTGATTTATTGCATCCCGAAAAATCAGTGAAGGGGCTGGTGCGATTATTTCAGGTAGTAAAATCATTGCCAGATGGTTATTGGAGGAATAAAAAGCTGGTAGAAATTCAGCAATTAGTGGAGCAATGCAGTGGATTATTTTTAGATGCCACCACGACAGAACAATTTGCTGTACAAACAGATTCAGTAAAATTTAATTTTGCCTTTAACAACCGGTTAGGGACAAACGCTATTTTAAAAGAAGTGAAAGTAGATGCCTTTGATTCATTGATGAACCAGCCGTTGGTTAAAAACAGAAACCAGTTTTTTGTAAAGACCTTGATCGTTCCCTCCACCAAATTGGTAACCCAGCCTTATTGGCTGGAAAATAAAATTGAGACGGGCTATTATACGGTGAACGATCAGCAGAAAATAGGCCAGGCAGAAGTGGATGCCGGGTATATTGCAACGCTAACCGTGAATATTGAAGGTCAGGATTTCCTGTATGACAAAAAAGTAAAATTCAAATTTACAGACCCAGTAAGAGGGGAGTTGTATGAACCATTTGTCGTATTGCCACCCGTGTTGGTGACAGCGGATGAAAAAAATAAGATCTCAAAAGGGAATAATAATTTCGAAGGGGTATTGAATTTAACAGGTAAGAAAAAAGGATTTCAGACTTCTCTGAATGGAGTAGGAAGGGAACTGGCGGATGAAGTGAAAGTGAGCTATTCCCCGGATAAAGTTGAATTCGCAGATAAAAACAAAATAATCCCTGTTAATTATTCTATCCAGGCAAACAAGGATAACGACTATAGTTTTGCGGTGGACGCCAATAACGGTAGAAAAGACGTATACTTTCTTGGTTTGAATGAAATAAAATATGATCATGTTCCTTATATAAATTATTTTACTCCGGCTACTGTAAATAATAAAAAACTTGACTTAAAAACGGAAGGCAAAAAAGTAGGATTTATTGTTGGCGCCGGAGATAAAGTGCCAGAGACCCTGGAACAAATGGGCTATGAAGTAACCTTGCTTACCGATAAAGAGCTTTCCAAAAACGGCCTGGATAAATTTGATGCTATTATTACCGGCGTTAGGGCATATAACACCAATGACTGGATGAATAAGCACTACGATAAGTTGATGAAATATGTAAATGAAGGGGGGAACCTGATAGTACAATACAATACCAGCAATCAGATAGGCCCGGTAAGGGCTAAGATTGGACCTTATAATTTTAATATTACAAGAACAAGGGTAACAGATGAAAATGCTGCTGTTAGTTTTTTAAAGCCAGAACATCCGGTATTTAATTATCCTAATAAAATTTCACAAGATGATTTTAACGGCTGGATACAGGAGCGAAGTATTTATCATGCAGTCGACACTTCCGGTAAGTTTGAAAAATTGATTGGCATGAGTGATCCGGGAGAAAAATCCGATGATGGTAGTTTAATAGTAGCGAAATATGGGAAAGGCTGGTTTACGTATACGGGTCTTGTTTTCTTCCGTGAATTGCCGGCAGGTATACCCGGAGCTTATAGATTACTGGCGAATATTATTGCATTGAACAGAAAAAAAGGATTTTAAAAAGCCCTCTGAATCTCTCCGCCGGTTGGAGGAAGATATAAAGGCACTCCGATAAATTGAAGAATAGTTTTATGCGTGAAGAAAGAAAACCAAGTATAGGAAGAGGTGAAATGGCTTTTATTTTTGCAATAGTATTAGGACTTGCTGTGGGTATATTAATTAAGCGGGTAAAAGTAGGAATCCTGATAGGGATTGTTTTAGGGTTTTTTATAGTATTGACAGGATGGATGCAAACTAAACGTAAATAATAAATGCAGATACCTGATAACGATAAAGCTCCGTTATTCAAAAACTGGAATTACTGGTATGTATTGGTAATTCTTTTTCTGATCATTCTTATTGGGTTATTTTATCTTTTCACGCAACAGTTTAATTAGTATGATGTACAATACTATTAATGTTTCTAAAATCTTCCGCCCGGGCGGAGTTGGGGTATGAACCAACTTGATTGGATAGTACTGGTTGTTACGTTGCTTGCCATTATTTCCTATGGTCTATACAAAAGCCGTACTACACATAACCTGGATGGTTATTTTCTCAGTAACCGTAGTCTTCCATGGGGCATGGTATTGCTGAGTATCATGGGTACACAGGCCAGTGCTATCACATTTCTTTCGGCGCCCGGCCAGGCCTATACAGATGGGATGAGGTTTGTTCAATATTATTTTGGCATTCCACTCGCCATGATTGTGATCTGTATTTTCTTCGTACCTATTTTCAGCCGGCTCAAAGTTTATACAGCTTATGAATACCTGGAAAACAGGTTTGATAATAAAACAAGAACACTCACTTCATTTTTATTTCTATTATCAAGAGGATTGTCTACCGGTATCAGCGTATTTGCTCCTTCCATTATCTTATCTTCCTTATTTGGATGGAATATATATTATACAAACATTTTAATGGGTGGTCTGCTTATCATTTATACGATGAGTGGCGGGGCTAAAGCTGTTGCCTATACGCAGCAATTACAATTGCTCATCATTTTTATTGGTATGTTCCTGGCAGCTTATTTGGTGGTAAATATGTTGCCGGCGAATGTTAGTTTTACTGATGCTCTGAAAGTAAGCGGTAAAATGGGAAAGTTGAATGTGATCACTACCGGGTTTGAAAAAGGGCATTTCAACTGGAGTGACCAGTACAATTTATTCAGCGGTTTGATCGGAGGTTTTTTCCTGGCGCTTTCCTACTTTGGTACCGACCAGTCGCAGGTGGGCCGTTATCTCACAGCAAGATCATTGAAGCAAAGCCGGATGGGCCTGCTGATGAACGGGCTTGTAAAAGTGCCGATGCAGTTTGCGATACTGCTTATTGGTGCGTTGGTGTTTACTTTCTACCAGTTCAACAAAGCACCGATCTTTTTTAATGAAGTGCAGCTAAAAAAATTAGAAAAGTCGGCAGTTTACAAAGATTCTTTCAGACTGGTACAGCAGGAGTATAATAAGATTATATCCTTAAAACAACAAGCCGTTGTTAATTACTCCAATGCTTCAGATGATAATGACAAAGTGAAGCAGGAAGAATATTTGCAGGAATTAAACACCTTGCAAAGTAGTGCTAATGTACTCCGGTCAAAAGTAAAAGATTGGGTGAAAACAAAAGAAATTGGTGGTGATAACAATGATACCAATTATATATTCCTCCGCTTTGTGGTGGACAATCTGCCTGTTGGACTGGTAGGTTTATTGATAGCCATTATCTTCCTGGCGTCATGGGGGAGTATTGCGGCAGCTATTAATTCGCTGGCTTCCTGTACTATGATTGATTTCCACCGTCGTTTTACAAAAAAGAAAGATAGCGGGGAACATGAATATCGATTGTCGAAGTGGTACACCTTAGCCTGGGGAATCTTTTGCATTATCGTGGCCATGTTTACCTACAATATCGGGAACAGCCTTATTGAAGCGGTGAATGTGCTTGGCTCGCTTTTCTATGGAGTAATACTTGGAGTATTTCTCGTAGCTTTTATGTTTAAGAAAATAAAAAGCGGTCATGTTGTTTTCTGGGCCGCGATATTGGCAGAGTTATTAGTACTTACCGTTTTCGTTTTTACTAAAACCGGAGTTTTTAAAATGGGTTTTCTCTGGCTCAATCCAATTGGTGCATTCGGTGTAATTTTCTTTAGTTTGATGCTGAATACAGTAATGAATAAAA
This sequence comes from Chitinophagaceae bacterium, assembly GCA_031372465.1. Taxonomy (GTDB): domain Bacteria; phylum Bacteroidota; class Bacteroidia; order Chitinophagales; family Chitinophagaceae; genus JJ008. The sequence continues at coordinate 6,438 of JANMLJ010000523.1, forward strand.
AAAATAGCCCTCAATAGGGCTATCAAAACTTTAGGGTTCTAAAGTCCCCCTTGCGGGGGATTTAGGGGGCTTTATTTATTCAACTCAGCAATCAATTTCTCATTCAATTTTACATAATCATTATTTTTCTGCTCTTTTGCCAATGCCATTGATTTTTCAGCACTCGCTTTTGCTTCATCTTTTTTACCCAGTTTGGCCAGGCAATTTGCCCGCTGATGGTGCATCCAGAATGCATTAGGTTGCATCTCTACTGCTTTGTCAAACCAGCTCAATGCCTGGTTTAGATCTTTGCCATTGTCCATATAGTACATCGCAGCATTGAAATAAGGCCGGGTATCTTTATTCATCATTTGGTCTATCTGTGCCATTACTTTTGCTTCTACATCAGCAGTAATTGGTAAGGCCACTGCTGTTTTATCCCACATGATATGCAGTTCACAGCTATTAGGTTTTACATTAGCAAACTGCATTGTAAAAGATTCCAAACTTTCATCCATGTTCATTGTTTTCGCTTCCACTCTTACCACATCCTGGTCTTGTTTATAAGCATCGGGGCTGGTTACATCTAATTGTTTGGTAATGATGAGTGTCCAGTTTTTCTTATCAGGTATGCTAAGCAAACCATATTTACCAGCTTTTACTTTTACTCCGCCGATGACTACTTCTTCTCCAAAAGTTAAGGTAGTCGCGGTATTGGCACCTGTACGCCAGATTTTTTCAAATGGTACCAGGTCCCCAAAAATTTTCCTTCCTTTCATGCCAGGTCGGGAATAAGAAAGTTCTATGGAGGAAAGTGCAAAGTCCTGCTTAATTGTTTGCGTTGGACTTGGCGCGGGAGTTTTTAATTGTGCATCAGCAATTAATAAGGTGAAAACAGCAATGGTGGTGATAATTATTTTTTTCATACTTGCAATTTTTTTGAAATGCAAAGGTAAGAAAAATAGCTGCCGGAACAGGAAATTAAAATGTAGCTGATTGAAAAAGTATTAAAAAGGAATAGCAATAGTTGTTCTGCTTTTTTTGCCATTCCGGTTCCATTTTGGCCCCTCTTTTATTAAGCGGATTGCTTCTTTATTGCAGGAAGCGCACAGAGATTTCTCTACTTTTATGTTATTCGGGGTACCTTTTTTATCTATATCAAACGAAAGCACTACCTGATTGTCACCAATTTGTTTGTTCTTGAATCCGGCCGGAATAGTAAGGTTATTGGAAAGATAGTTTTGATATTTATCCCAACCATCAACCGGAAATGGTTCATCTGAATTCTCAAAAAGGTCAAATCCACGTGTAACAGGAGCAGGTTTTTGATTTGTCACTACAACCTCAGATAAATTTTTACGGTCGTCCTGTAATACTACCTGGTTAGTAGTTACCGAATTTCTCAATTGTACGTTATTGTTTTCAAAACCAACAGATCTTACCTGTACAGTAAGAACAGAATCGGGAGAAGCCAGGTTAAAATAACCATTTGCATCTGTATAGGTTCCGGTTTTATTGTCTTGCACAGTAGTTAAGTTGGCAAAAGGAACTCCATTATTTGATGCATCAGTAACACGGCCCCGGAATAAATTTGTTGCCTGATTCTGGTTGCGTAAATTTTGCTCTTCGGCTTGTCGGCCAGGTGCATTATTCCGGTTACCTGGTGATTGCGATACAACATCCTTGGCTCCATCATTATCCAACTCCTGTTTGTTACTCTTTAATTTATTGTTTGCTTCTCTTTTTGCAGCTTCTTTCTTTTCGGCAATAATAGGATCTGCTTTATAACCAATAGGTTTATCATCAGCACTTATTGCCGGAGCAGCAGGGGGAGCTTTGGGTAAATTTTCAATTGGTTTGTTTACAACTACTTCTTCTGTTTTAGTTTTATCGGTAATAACGGCGGACTCGTCACGTATTTCTTTATTTAAGCCGGCACCTGATCCGGTTTCTATATCACTGTTTGTTACTATATCTTTTTTGGTTGTTGGCCCTTCTTTTACATCAGACAAAGGCTTGGTTTCGGATGCGGGAGCAGTAACATTGCCAGCTGTGGTGGTAGCAGTTTTAATAGAATCAACAGATTTTACTTCCTCTTTTTTTGTTGTTTCTGCCTGTGCAATTTCACCTGATTTCTTTTTGAATCCAAATTGATAAATCAATAATCCAGCACCAGCAACAAATGCCAGCAATACAGCTGCCCTTAATAGTCTGAAATTATTGCCCGATGTTTTTTTAAGTAAAATTATTTTTGTCTCCTCAGTTATCTGAGATAATCTTTTTTTTAG
>JANMLJ010000534.1:0-4552 GCA_031372465.1 Chitinophagaceae bacterium
TTTCATCCGGAGAGTGTGTTGACACCGATGGGGGAAGCTATCATGAGAAACTGGTTGAAGAAATAATTTGATTGAAAATAAACTCAGTGCCTTGGTGTCTTGGTGCCTCCGTGTTTCAAACCTTTTTATTTTGAAACACTAAGACACTAAGGCACGGAGACACAAAGAAGAAATAAGGAAAATGAAGAAGATTTTACAATATCTGTTCGAACACAAAACGCTGACAAGAGAAGCAGCGACAGAAGTGCTGGTTAATATTGGTAATGGCATTTACAATGAACATGAGGTAACGGCTTTCATGACGGTGTACCTTATGCGAAGTATTACTATTGAAGAATTGCAGGGATTCAGGGATGCGTTGATGGCTTTATGTGTAAAAGCTGATTTGAGTGAATATGATACCCTTGATATTGTTGGTACCGGCGGTGATGGAAAAAACACCTTTAATATCTCTACATTGGCCTGTTTTATTGTGGCGGGTGCCGGACAAAAAGTGGCCAAGCATGGTAACTACGGTGCCTCTTCCATCAGTGGCTCCTCCAATGTGATGGAGCAGTTGGGATATAAATTCAGCAACGATAATAACAAATTAAAAAAAGAAATAGAGAAAACTAATATTTGTTTTTTGCACGCACCGTTATTTCATCCGGCATTAAAAACGGTGGGGCCTATACGAAAGAACCTGGCCATGCGCACATTCTTTAATATGCTTGGGCCAATGGCAAACCCTGCACATCCAACGTATCAATTAGTAGGCGTGTACAGTCTGGAGATGGCAAGGATCTATAATTATTTATTACAGCAAACGGAAAAAGCATTTACCATAATTCATAGCCTGGATGGATATGATGAAATATCACTCACCAATGATACCAAAGTAATAACGAATAAAGGAGAGCGGATAATGACACCGGAGCAGTTGGGTAAGCGTATGGTGTCTGCAGAAGATATAAGTGGCGGTAACAGTGTAGAGGAAGCGGCCAAAATTTTTACCACCATTTTAAAGGGAGAAGGGACCTGGGCGCAAAATGCCGTTGTTTTGGCCAATGCAGCCATGGCATTATATTGCACCGGGAAGTATACAACATATGAGGAGGCTTATGGAGCAGCGGTAAAAAGCCTGGAGAGTGGAAAAGCGAATGCTGCACTTTTATCACTTATAGAAGTACAATAATTTTTGGATATGGATAAATTCAAAATTAATAAAGACTTTTTTGGTTTAGGATCTCCCTCTCCGGCAGGAGAGGGCAGGGGTGAGGCCGAACTAAATTTTTAAATATGGATATTTTAGAAACAATTGTTGCTGCAAAAAGAAAAGAAGTAGAAAAATTCAAACCGTTGAGCAGTATCGAACGTTTTGAAAAGGATGGTTTTTTCTGGCAGATCAGTAACCGGTCGATGGTTCAGAGCTTATTGCTGCCCGGAAGTACTGGTATCATTGCAGAATTTAAGCGAAAAAGTCCTAGCAAAGGCTGGTTTAAAACAAAAGAGCTGGAAGTAGAACCTGTTGTGGTTTCTTACAATAAATTTGCCGCAGGAATTTCTATATTGACCGATGATGAATTTTTTGGTGGCGACCTGGATGATTTGATCCAGGCAAAAGTGGTAGCAGATATTCCGGTGCTGCGCAAAGATTTTATTATTGATAAATGGCAGATAGCAGAAGCAAAGGCATTCGGGGCAGATGTAATTTTATTGATAGCAGCCTGTTTATCGAAGGCTGAAGTAAAAGAACTGGCCACTTATACAAAAAGCATCGGATTAGAAGTATTACTGGAAATTCATAATGAAGAAGAGTTGGAGCATATTTGTGATGAAGTGGATATGGTAGGAGTGAACAATCGTAACCTGAAAACGTTTGAAGTAAGTATTGAGAATTCATTGCGGTTAATTGAAAAAATTCCGGCGGGTAAACCGGCGATTGCAGAAAGCGGTATCAGTACTATTGAAACGATACAGCAATTAAGAAGGGCGGGGTTTAAAGGATTTTTGATTGGGGAGACATTTATGAAAGAAGAGCATCCGGGAAAGGCATTTGAGGAATTTGTGGTTGGCCTAATGCCAATTAAAAAGTAGCCACAGATTAACACAGATGAGCACAGATTTTTCGTGTTATTTCCAGGAGATTTGTAAGAAAAAATAATAATATTAGGCAATTTAATAATTGCTGCAGAGAATACTGATTTTTGCATTTAATCTGTGTACATCTGTGTTAATCTGTGGCTAAAACAAAAATAGTATGAATATAAAAGTATGTGGCATTACCGAAATGAAACAGTTGCAGCAGTTAGACGGACTGGAAATTGATTTTGCAGGCTTGATATTTTATAAAGAATCCCCCCGTTATATCGGCGATAAAATTTCAAAAGCGGAATTAAAGAGTGCTGATTTTGATTTAAAGAAAGTGGGTGTATTTGTGAACCCGGAGATGATTGATGTGTTAGATGCAATAGATGATTATGGTTTGGATGTAGTGCAACTCCATGGTGATGAAAGTCCCGAAATGTGTGAAGACCTGAGCAGTGAAGTGGAAGTGATAAAGGCTTTTCGGGTTACGAATGATGCGGATATCGATAAACTGGTAAAACCATATGATGCTGTCTGTGATTATTATTTATTTGATACGGGTGGATTAAAGGAAAGTTTTGGTGGTACCGGCAAACAATTTGACTGGACTATATTAACCAAAGCCAAAATCGAAAAACCATTTTTCCTTAGTGGTGGCATTGGCCCAGATGATGCGTTGAAAGTAAAAGCGTTTACGCATCCTGATTTTTTTGGTGTGGATATTAATAGTCTATTTGAAAAAGAACCGGGAGTGAAGGATATGGGGAAAGTGCTTCATTTCCGGCAGGGGTTGAAGAAGTAAAACCCCTTTCCCTGAATAAATTTAAAAAATCATGAACCGGAAAGTAATAAAAACAGAAGCAGACTACCAGAAAGCAGTTAAAAGGATGATAGTAATTTTTCATGCGGAAGAAGCTACACAGGAAGCTGAGGAACTCGCCCAACTTCTGATATTGATAAAGAACTATGAGGATAAACACAGTCAGGTATCGGGACTTAACGGTGTAGAAAATGTTGGGATGATTAAGTAAGTGGGCAGTGCTATAAGACACCTCCCCTCCTTGGAGGGGCGAATTGAGGAAAACTGAATACTATAAAAAACCAGGGTGGGTTTTTGAAAACAACAACTCACTTTTTCTCTTCCAGAAGGGTTATCGGCACAACCATCATTTAGAATTGAAGTTGCAAGGACTCTAAATATTTATGATTGTAAATAAAGAAACTTTAATTTTTTTTAAAAAAACCCCCTGCATAATCAGGGCTGGCAAACAAAATAATTAAGCTATAGAAATTAAAAAATGAGTACACAAAATATAAACAACCCGAAGCCTCCCTTGCGGGGAGGTTTGGAGGGGCTTCCCAACAAACATGGCTATTACGGCTCATTCGGCGGCGCCTACATTCCCGAAATGCTGCATAGCAACGTAGAAGAGCTTCGGACAAAGTACCTGGAGATTATTTATGAGGAATCTTTTCAAAAAGAATTTCAATACTTGCTGCGTGATTATGTAGGAAGGCCAACACCTTTGTACCTGGCAGAACGCATGAGTAAAAGATACGAGGCTACAATCTACCTGAAGCGGGAAGATCTTTGTCATACCGGTGCACATAAAATAAATAATACAATCGGCCAGATTTTACTGGCAGAAAGATTAGGCAAGAAAAGAATAATTGCTGAAACGGGAGCTGGTCAACACGGTGTGGCAACCGCCACGGTGTGTGCATTAAAAGGTGTGGAATGTATTGTGTACATGGGCGAAAAAGATATTGAACGGCAGGCACCAAATGTGGCGCGAATGAAAATGCTGGGCGCAACGGTGATACCCGCAACAAGTGGTAGTAAGACATTGAAGGATGCTACCAATGAAGCGATACGTGACTGGATCAATCATCCAGATGACACACATTATATAATTGGCAGTGTGGTAGGTCCACATCCTTATCCTGATATGGTGGCAAGGTTTCAAAGTGTGATAAGCGAAGAAATGCGTAAACAATTAGCAGAAAAGACCGGTAGCGAATTGCCCAACTATGTTATTGCCTGTGTTGGTGGTGGCAGTAATGCGGCAGGTGCTTTTTATCATTTTCTCGATGAGCCTTCGGTACAGTTGATAGCCGTAGAAGCGGCAGGTGAAGGAATAAACAGTGGTAAGAGTGCTGCCACTACGCAGCTTGGTAAACCTGGTATTTTACACGGCAGTAAAAGCTTACTGATGCAAACAGAAGATGGACAAGTGGTAGAACCGCATAGTATTTCGGCTGGATTGGACTATCCGGGTATTGGCCCCTTGCATGCACATCTGTTTGAAAGCGGAAGGGCTATTTTTATGAGTGCTACTGATATAAAAGCATTGGCTGCAGCGTTTGAATTAAGTAAAACCGAAGGAATTATTCCTGCACTTGAAACAGCACATGCATTACATGCATAGAAAATGATCAACTTTAAAAAGAGTGATGTGGTAGTAGTTTGTTTGAGTGGGAGGGG
>JANMLJ010000553.1:0-2763 GCA_031372465.1 Chitinophagaceae bacterium
GGTAAGATTATTGATACAAAAAAAATGAGATTCGGTTTCCGGACGGTGGAAATTAAAACGAACGGTGTTTTTCTAAATGGTAATCATATAAAGATATTGGGTACTAATAATCACCAGGACCATGCCGGACTTGGAAGTGCATTACCTGATTATCTGCAATACTACCGGATTGGCTTGCTGAAAAATATGGGGGTAAATGCTTATCGTACCAGTCATAATGCACCTACTCCTGAATTATTGGATGCCTGTGATAGTTTGGGCATGCTGGTTATGGATGAACAACGTTTATTAAACAGCGGCCCTGAGTATATGAACCAGTTTGAACGATTGGTGAAAAGAGACAGAAATCATGCATCTGTTTTTATGTGGAGCATCGGTAATGAGGAAGGACGGATACATACACAGAGCAATGGCAAAAGAATTGCACAAACATTTATTGCAAGGCAAAAAATATTAGACCCGACAAGAACCTGTACCTATGCTGCTGATGTGGCCAATGTGTATCGCGGTGTGAACGAAGTAATTCCTGTCCGCAGTTTTAATTACCGTCAGTTTGCAGTCGAAGATTATCATAAAGATCATCCTGATCAACCCATACTTGGTACAGAGATGGGCAGTACTGTAACTACAAGAGGTGTTTGGGAAAAAGATAGCATCAGGGCATACCTGCCTGACCAGGACATAACAGCACCCTGGTGGGCAAGCACTGCAGAAACATGGTGGAAGCTTGCAGCGCCAAATGATTTCTGGTTGGGAGGTTTTGTATGGACTGGTTTTGATTACCGGGGTGAACCTACGCCATTCAAATGGCCAAATATCAATTCGCATTTTGGTATCATGGATATGTGCGGCTTTCCTAAAAATATTTATTACTACTATCAAAGCTGGTGGACAGACAAAGATGTACTCCATATTTCTCCCCATTGGAACTGGAAAGAAAAAAGAGGAAAGCCGATTGATGTTTGGATAAACACCAATGCGGATAATGTTGAATTATTCTTAAATGGAAAAAGCCAGGGAAAAAAAGATATGCCCCGCAACAGTCATTTGCAATGGACAGTAAATTATGAACCCGGCACCTTAGAAGCCGTTGCCTATAAAAAAGGAAAGAAGCTTACAACAAAAGTGGAGACAACAGGAACGCCAACGGAAGTAAAGATCACTCCGTATAAAACAACCATGCTGGCTGATGGAAAAGATGCAACAGTTATCAATGTAAGTGTAATTGATCAACAGGGCCGTGAAGTGCCGGATGCAGATAATAAGATTCAATTTTTTATTTCCGGAGATGCAAAGATTATTGGTGTTGGTAATGGTGATCCTAGCAGCCATGAACCCGATAAATGTGTGGAGGGTGCGTGGCAAAGAAGTTTGTTCAATGGAAAATGCCAGGTGATCATACAAGCAGGAACAAAACCTGGTCTTATAAAGTTTGAAGCAAAAGCAAATGGTTTATGGACTGGCTCAACGGATATTCAAACGGTGTCTGCCGGAAGTGTAGCTGTTGTTACTATCGATAAAAAATATCAGTTACCATTTTCTGAAACAAAGAAGCCTGTTGATAAAATGTTGGGTGCAGATATTTCTTTTTTGCCCGAGCTGGAAGCAAAAGGTATGAAGTTCTCTGATAAAGGGATAGAGAAAGATGCTATTCTAATATTAAAAGAACATGGCTTTAATTATGTAAGACTTAGAATTTTTAATGACCCTGCAAGGGATAGTGGCTACTCACCCAAAAAAGGATTCTGTGATTTAGCCAATACATTAACGATGGCGAAAAGAGTGAAAGCGGCTGGAATGAAATTTTTACTCGACTTTCATTACAGTGATTACTGGGCTGATCCCGGCAAACAAACCAAGCCAGCTGCCTGGAGAAATTTGTCATTTGAAGATTTAAAGAAAGCTGTCTATGATTATACTAAAAATGTAATTCAGCAATTAAAAGACCAGGGAACAACTCCCGATATGGTACAGATTGGAAATGAAATCAATCACGGAATCATCTGGCCGGAAGGTAATGTGAGCAATATTGATGGTCTTGCACAATTAATAAACGCTGGTACGTCTGCAACAAAAACTGTTGACCCGTCAATCAGTATGATGCTGCATGTGGCACTGGGCGGACAAAATGACGAATCTGTTTTTTTTATTGATAATATGATCGCAAGGGGTGTTTATTTTGATGTAATCGGTGAATCCTATTATCCCAAATGGCATGGCACACTAGATGACTTACGTAATAATCTGAACGATTTGGTAAGACGTTATAATAAAGACGTGATTGTGGTAGAATACTCTGCGCTTAAAAATGAAGTGAATAAGATTGCTTTTGAGTTACCTGATGGAAAAGGAAAAGGCACCTGTATCTGGGAGCCATTAAGTACCTGGGAAAAGATTTTTAATAATGATGGAAAATCAAATGAGTTGATTAAAATGTATGATGAGATAAAGAAAAAATATATGGGCGAATGATGACATAGTACATCAATATCTTATTCCGGGGCAGATAAAAAACCATCTATTATAATATCAACGTGAAATAATAATTAGTCTTATGTATTCTTTGCGCCGCCTTTTCTTTGCGCGTTCTTTGCGTGAAATATATTTGGCTGTTTAATATATCATCTATATAACTTAGATCTAACAATTTGAAAATTAGGCAATTACAATTTCGTATTTTTAATAGTAAGGGATATTTGATTCATCATAAAAAGTAAGAGCTTAATTACTGTAATGAAAACTTATCTACTTGTTGCTGATTTT
>JANMLJ010000565.1:0-3473 GCA_031372465.1 Chitinophagaceae bacterium
TCCGTCGCTTTTGGCGGCATCAAGAAGAATATCATTTCAAAAAATAATGAAAAAAAACAAACCCATCAACAGCCCGAATGATGAGTATTGCGAAATCTTAAATAAACCAAAACCAACCAGCATGACAAACGAAACACTCAACAAGTTGGAAACACCTGTAAGCCAGCAAGAACGAATTACTATTTTAGACAGTTTAAGGGGTATTGCCATACTCGGAATATTGTTGATGAATATTCCAGGCTTTGGATTGCCTGCGCCTCTTTGTTACGGCGATTTATCTGTTTTAAATGAAACAACAGGAAGTATTAATTTTAAAACCTGGTATTTTATTGAGCTAAGTGTTGCAGGTACGCAACGGGCGTTATTCTCCATTTTATTTGGTGCCGGTATTATTTTATTCATTAGCCGTAAAGAAAAAAGTACCGAAGGTTTAATGCCTGCTGAATACTTTTTCAGGCGGCAATTATGGTTATTGGTATTTGGATTGTTTAATGCATTTGTATTGCTCTGGTTTTGGGATATCCTGTTTCAGTATGCAATATGCGGTATGATTTTATTTGCATTTCGCAGATTATCTGCCAAAAACTTAATCATCGCATCCATTATTTGCCTGTTCATTCAAACAGCAAGAGACCATGTGCTGTACTCCCGTGATAAAAAAATAATTGCTACCGGCGAAATGCTTTCCAAAAAAGATACATCAACTATAAAATTTACAGAAAACGAAAAGGAAAAGTTTGGCGCCTGGACTGCTATGAAAGAAAGAAGCAGTGCAGAAGGAAAAAAGAAACAAATGGAAAAAAGTTTACGCAAAGTAAGAGGCAACTATACTGAATTTTATGAGTACCAAAGTGAGCGGAGTTTTTATACTGAAGTAGAATATTCCTACAATGGTCTTTGGGATATTCTGATATTTATGTTTTTGGGAATGGCTTTGTTTAAAAATGGAATACTACTGGGTAACGGATCTGTAAAAGTTTATTGGGCAATGTGTATTGGAGGATTAGGATTAGGTGTTTTTCTTACCTGGTACAGGTTACACCCCTTGATACAACTTAACTACGATAATTATCAATACACCAAACAGGTTCCATTACAATTATATGAAGTTGCCAGAACCGTCCGCTCGGTTGGTATTTTAGGTTTAATTATGTTGTTATATAAATCTGGTTTGTTTAAATGGTTTTTTGCACTCATGCGCCCTGTTGGTCAAATGGCATTTACCAATTACCTGATGCAATCCTTATTGGTAGGTTTATTCTTTTATGGTGTTGGTTTTGGTATGTATGGTAAACTGCAACGGCATGAAATATATTATGTAGTGGCCGCTACCTGGGCCTTACAAATTATCTGGAGTCATATCTGGTTACGGTATTTCCGCTTTGGTCCATTGGAGTGGGCGTGGCGCAGTTTAACGTATTGGAAAAAGCAGCCTATGAGAAAAGAAAATATAAAAGATGTGATGGCGCCATAAAGAAGTATAACACAAAATAACTAAATGTCAACCAATCTTACACCAGCTACTATTCTTTCAGCGCCAGTAGATCAAAAAGAAAGAATAGTTATTCTGGATAGTCTTCGGGGCTTTGCTATACTGGGAATATTATTAATGAATATTCCCAGCTTTGCTTTACCGAATCCGGTTGGAGGTGATCCTTCCATTCTTAATGAATGGGATACTATTAATTTTCAGGTATGGAATTTTGTTTCCTGGTTTCCGGAAGGAACACAGCGTGCATTATTTTCCATGTTATTTGGTGCAGGCATCCTGCTTTTTATCGGTGGTAAAGAAAAAAGGCTGGATGGTATGTTGCCGGCCGATTATTTTTTCCGCAGGCAATTATGGCTAATCGTTTTTTCATTAATAGATGTGTTTATATTATTATGGAACGGAGATATCTTATTAGATTATGCCTGCCTCGGAATGATCATGTATTCTTTCCGTAAACTATCTCCCAAAGCATTGCTGATTGGTGCGGCGCTTTGTTTCACTTTTATGCTGGCTCGGGAAAACCGTGACTTGTACCAGGATAAAAAAATTATTCATCGGGGTGAAATGGTGGCTGCTATTGATACTACTCAAACAAAACTCACGGTTATTCAAAAAGAACAACTGGGGGCTATGCAGGATTTTAAAAGCAGAACCACACCGGAAGGAAGGATAAAGCGAATGGAAAAAGCTATGCTGAAAACACAGGGGAACTATGAATCATTGTATGAATACAGGACTAACCGGTATGTTGATGATTTAGTAAAATATCTTTTCTTTGGCATTTGGGATGTATTGCTTTTTATGTTTTTGGGTATGGCCTTTTTTAAAATGGGAATTTTAACGGGTCAGTCATCTGTAAAAACCTATGCATGGATGTGTATTATCGGGCTTGGTGTGGGATTAACTGTTTCTTATTTCCGGCTACAACAGTTGGTGGATGTCAATTTCAATTGGTATGAATACAGTAAAAAAATTCCTTTTTCCAGCTATGAATTATCCCGCACCTTCCGTTCTATGGGAATACTGGGGTTGATCATGTTATTATACAAATCAGGAATATTTAAGTGGCTGTTTGCATTAATGCGGCCGGTAGGCCAAATGGCATTTACCAATTATCTGATGCAATCATTTATCTGCGGACTATTTTTCTATGGAATTGGCTTTGGTATGTATGGCAAACTGGAACGCTATGAAGTATATCTTGTGGTAGCGGCTATATGGACCCTTCAAATTATTTATAGCCATATCTGGATAAAGTATTTTCGTTTTGGTCCGCTGGAATGGGCCTGGAGAAGTTTAACCTATTGGAAAAAGCAACCGTTCAAAAAAAATCGAACTACTGAAAACCTGGAATAGGTTAAATTAGTTAACCCAAGGCGATCAAAAAACACAAACTTAAAAACTGTTGTATGAAAAAATTATTGGTACTTTTTGTTCTCTTGCCACTTTTTTACCAGGTGGCGGCTCAAAAAAACCCGATAGCTATCGGGTGGAGCCCCGAACAATCCCTGAAAATAAAAAATATTACAGCCGTTGTTCCATCACCGGATGCAGGGAAAGTATTGTACACCGTTCGGGAAGCGGTAATGACGGATGACCGCAGTGAATATATAAACCAGGTATGGATGTGCAATGCTGACGGAAGTAATTCAATTCAATTGACGAAGGGGGATAAAAATTCTTCCAATCCCAAATGGAGCCCTGATGGTAAATGGATTGCATTTACTTCATCAAGAGACAGTAAAAATAATTTATATGTGTTGCCGGTTGGTGGTGGTGAAGCAGAAAAACTTACAGAGGTAAAAAGCAGTGTGGGCAATTACGACTGGAGCCGTGATGGAAGCATGATCGCATTTACCATGATAGATGCAGCAGGAGACAAAGAAGAGAAAAGTAAAAAAGCAAAAGATGATTGGTATTATATGGATGAAGAAATAAAACAATCCCGGCTTTTTGTTTTATGGCTCAATAAAAAAGATAC
>JANMLJ010000566.1:0-2750 GCA_031372465.1 Chitinophagaceae bacterium
AGCCCTAAAAGCTCTGGTGAATAAACGCTAACTTTAAATTTATTCAAACTACAATTTTGGAACAATTACTCACCCATTTTTTAGGTAAAGGCATTCCTGAAAGCGAACTGTTGCAAATTACAGCCGCCTTTAAGTTTAAGAAAATATCAAAAGGAGATTATTTTGCAGAAGAAGGTAAAACCAGTAAATACCTGGCATTTATTACCAAAGGGTTGTTTCAATATTTTTATTTAAAAGATGGTAAAGAAATAACCACCTATGTAACCGGTGAAAATTCGTTTTTGTTATCACTTCATAGTTTCTTTAAACAACAACCAGGCAAAGAAAATGTAAGGGCATTGGCAGATGCTGAACTCTGGCAGATTCATTATTCGGATCTGGAAAAACTTAAAACGGAAAGTGATGCTTTTAAAACATTTTATATCGGAGCGCTGGAAAACCTGGTGATGGGTATGGATGAAACAAGGTCTAATCTGATCATATTGACTGCTGAAGAGCGCTATGCATTGCTACTTAAAGAAGAACCTGCGCTCTTGCAACAAATTCCTTTACAATATCTCGCTTCTATATTAGGCGTTACGCCCCGGCATTTAAGTCGTATTCGTAATAATATTTCCTGAATTTTATTTATAGACATTTGTCCGGTATACGCCATTTCCGGCAGTGCATCTTTGTGTCATCAATAACCATTAAAAATGATGATATGAAGCAGGTGATTTTTACTATGGTGCTGTTGATTTCAGCCATTCTCGCTTTTTCTCAAACCAAATTTTCAAAAAGCGAATTAAGTATTAATGGCTTTCGCAATCCATCTATAGGGTTAGAATACCGCCGCCATCATGTATCCGTACATGCAGGGTATTATACCACGGCTTTTAAAGCTGGTGAGTATACCAACTTTGTAAAATCAGGGATTACTTATTGGTTTCTTCCCGTTGACAAAAAGGATATCCCTTCTTCCTTTTATGCCGGGGCTTCTTATTTACGTCGGCTTACTCTTGCATATAAAGAAAAAAATGCAGTAGCCTTAGAAGCAGGGTTTCGTTTGATGCTCTGGAAGGGCTTGAATTTCAGGGTTGGTGGCATTGCCGTGGCAACTAAAGGACAAGATTTAAAAATTAACCCAACACCGGGTATAAGTTATTCATTCGAATTCTAAAAAATACAATTATGAAAAATGAAAAAACAATCGGATGGTTATTAATTGCTGGTGCAGTTGGTGTGCTTATTCCTTATACCATGCTTACCATACTATTTGAATACCCTGATATTTTAAGACAAGACACTGCCATCATTCTTACTAAATTTCAGGAAGGCGGTAGTAAATTAATCTGGACATGGTTTGCCTTTGCATTAATCGGCATTCCTTTACTACCTGCTTATAGCATGATTGGGCAAAAATTTGAAAACCAAGCGCCGTTGGTACGCATTGCTACAACCATTGGATTGATTGGTTTAGTTGTTCAGATGATTGGTTTATTGAGATGGACATTTGTAGTACCAGTACTTGCAGATACATTTGTACATGCAACGGATGAAGCCACAAAGACGGCAGCAATTGTAGCTTTCAAAACAATTCACCAGTTTGCCGGTGTACTATTGGGTGAGCATTTGGGACAATTGTTTACGATTGCCTGGACCGTTTTAATTTCAATTTCCTTTGCCCGGTTAAAGTTGTTCCCAAAATGGGTTAACTTACTTGGCTTAGTAAGCGCATTCATTTATTTACTGGCGCAGGCTGAATTATTAGCAACGGTAATGCCTGGTGTTCCGGTTTGGGATCTGGCAGGTTTTATCGGGAGTACATTATGGCTTGTTTGGCTTTTAATAGTAGGTGTTATGTTTATTAGAAAAGGAAATAAAATTTAATACGCCGCATCCGGCGGATAATTCAAAAAGGAAATTTTGATATGACAACCAGGATCATTTTATCAATTACTTTGTTGACCTATGCTATGATTGCAAGCCAGGCGTTTATGTATATACTTTCATTAAAGCGGGTGCAGCTTAATCTTGGCGCCAATGCTTATA
Source organism: Chitinophagaceae bacterium (assembly GCA_031372465.1). GTDB lineage: Bacteria > Bacteroidota > Bacteroidia > Chitinophagales > Chitinophagaceae > JJ008. The sequence goes on from JANMLJ010000566.1 coordinate 2,032, forward strand.
CGGAGTTAAGAAAGCTGACAGACATCAGCATGCGGGCAAGTTTTAAATATGTTATCTACGCAACTTTATTGGCCAATGTGTTATTGGTAATCGTAACAGCTAAAATGCCCGATAGCCTGGTATTTATTGCTTCCATAATTTCATTGGTTGCATTGATAGCCGAAATACTGCTTACTGTAAAAGTTAGTTTACCCATCAATGATGTTATCAATACTTGGTCCGCAGATAACTATCCAGCAAATTGGACTGCATACAGGGAAAAATGGTTTACTATTTTTCGATACAGGCAAATTGCCAGTATTACAGGCTTTGTGTGTTTGGTAGTTGGGACGGTGTTTGTTTAAGTGACGCCTTTGGAAGTTTGGAATGATTTTTATAAAAGTAAAAACTACAAATAAGTTATCAGGAAAGAAACTGTTCGAATAATGAAAAAATTCCCCTGTAATTTTCAAATTCATTAAGTAGTTGTAAATCCCGATGCGTTTGGGTGCATTTCAAATTGTCGCAGCTCTTAAAGTTTTTGTTTGGGATGGAACGTTCAAATAGTTGATGATTATCTATGTGGACTTCTATGTGATCTATGGCCATGTGGTTAAAAATTAGAAAAATGGAACCACATAGCCACATAAGTAAACAGTAGGAATCCACATAGACAATTTTAAGTTGCTTTTTAGCCCAAGATAATCAATGCGACAATTTGGAATACAGGCTAATTAATA
>JANMLJ010000567.1:0-3806 GCA_031372465.1 Chitinophagaceae bacterium
TGGTTTTGTCCGGGGGTTCTTTGAGGGAAATCAGTATTATATGTTTATAACAGAAACATATAGAGATATAAGATTGGTTGGTGCTCCTCCTTCCGCTATCGGCAATTTTGGAAAAGATACAGACAACTGGATGTGGCCGCGCCACACCGGAGATTTTTCCATGTTCCGCATTTATGCAGGTAAGGATAATAAACCGGCTGACTATTCGGCCGAGAATGTGCCTTATACACCAAAGAAATCATTATCAATTTCGTTAGATGGATTAGCAGAAAATGATTTTACCATGGTATTCGGATTTCCGGGAAGAACCACACAATATTTACAATCTTCCGCTGTTCAGCAAATCATGGAAGTGAATGACCCGGCTAAGATTGCTATTCGCGAAAAAGCACTGACGGTAATTGATGGGTACATGAGAAGGGATGAACAAATTAAAATTCAGTATGCGGCTAAATATGCGAGTATTCAAAACGCCTATAAGAAATGGCAGGGAGAAGTGTTGGGATTAACGAGTACTAATGGGCTTGGAAAAAAGAAGCTCTATGAAACGGAGTTTCAAAAAAGAGTAAATGCTAATCCGCAATGGAAATCACAATACGGAACATTGCTTGGAGATTTAGAAGCTGCTTACGCAGAAATAAAACCGCTGGGCTATGCACGGGACTATTATACAGAGATCATCAGCAAAATTGAGCTATTTACAATTGTGGCACAATTAAACTCACTTATAACGGCCTACACAAAAGATGGCGATAATGGCTATCAACAAAGATTACCAATAGTGAAGGCGGCATTGGAAGGATTGTTTGATGAATACAGTGCGAAGGTGGATAAACAACTTTTTCAAGTGTTGATGGATATGTATTTGAAAGACCAGGAAGATGGTTTTATTTCAAAATACCTGAAAGAAATGCTGAAACAAAAAGCCGATAATAGTTTGCCTAAGCTTGCCTCCGCTTTTTATGACGCAGATATGATGACCAACAGAAAAGTGGTGATGGATTTGCTAACTAAACCAGCAGCCGAATTTATACAAACCGTGAAACCAGCAGAACCACTTATGCTGTACAACGACCTGCTGAAAACTTATCAAACACAAGTGCAGGCAAAATCAAATGAAGTACAGGCCCGCATCAATAAGCTCAACCGTACTTATATGCAGGCACAGATGGAAGTCTACAAAGAAAAAACATTTTATCCTGATGCAAATAGTACACTAAGGGTAACCTATGGCAATGTGAAAGGATATAATCCAAGAGATGCCGTAAAATATGATTTTTATACTTACCTCGATGGTGTGCTGGATAAATACAAACCGGGAGATTATGAATTTGATGTACCGGAGAAAATAAGAACACTTTATAAGAACAAAGATTATGGCCAATATGGAAGCAACGGTAAAATGCCGGTTTGTTTCATCGCTACAAACCACACTACCGGGGGTAATTCTGGCAGCCCAGCATTAGATGCTTATGGAAACATGGTAGGACTCAACTTTGACCGTGTTTGGGAAGGAACAATGAGTGATATTAATTATGATCCTTCTATTTGCCGGAATATTATGGTGGATATCCGATATGTACTGTTTGTAGTGGATAAATATGCCGGAGCCAGCCACCTGATACAGGAAATGAGGCTGGTGCACCCTAAAAAAAAGTAGGGAATATCGAACATTGAACAAGGAATATTGAATAAGGAAGCAGGAAAACCAAGAATATTGGATATTAGTTCCCGGTTCTATGCTCAAAAGCCTTGATTATGCCTGCATTTTTATAGTTTTTCCACCAATTTTCCCCTATTTTTGCCATCCTTAAAAAAGAAGGCTTTACTATGTCTATAATTCAGGATATCAGAGATAAATATGCAAAAGTGGCGGTAGTTGCCATTGCATTGGCGTTGATAGGTTTTATTTTGACCGATTACTTTTCTGGACAGAACAGGGCGGGTCGAGGAAATCGTTCAAATAACCTTGGTAGTGTAAATGGTACCAGTGTAAACGCAGATGCATTTGCTAAAAAAGTGGAGCAGGCAGAAGCAAACATGCGGAACCAGGGCTATCCGGCTTCTATGGCTACCAGCCAGGCGGTGGAACAGGTTTGGGGCCAGGAGGTAAACAGTCTTCTGTTGCAGGGTGAGTTAGATAAACTGGGAATGAAAATTGGTAAAAAGGAATTGGGTGATATTTTATATGGCCCGAATATGCCAGCCGATTTAAAACAACAACTTTCTGACGAAAATGGATATGATCCTATCAGGGCGAAGCAGAAAATTGACCAGATGCTGAAGGACCCAAAAACGCCGCAGGAGCAAAAAAATAATTTTAATAATTATGTAGAGCAACTTAAGCAACAGCGCCTATCTGAAAAATACGTTGCACTTCATACCAACAGTATTCACTATCCCCGTTGGTATCTTGAAAAGCAAAATGCAGACAATAGCCAGATTGGTAAAATTTCTATCGTTAGAGAGTTTTATACCAGTATTCCGGATAGCGCAGTAAAAATTGATGATAAAGAAATTGCTGCTTATATCGCCAAAAACAAAAAGGATTTTAAACAGGAAGAAAGCCGCAGTATTTCTTATGTATTATTTAGTGCTATACCAACTTCCGGGGACTCCGCTCAGGTAAAAAAACAACTGGAGGTACTAAAGCCAGAATTTGATACATCATCAAATGTAGTAGCATTTCTTGCCCGCAACGGAAACACAAACTTTTTTGATGGTTATGTTGGAGAATCTCAAATGCAGATGTCTGCTAAAGACACATTAAAGCGCTTAGGAAAAAACCAGGTGTTTGGACCCTACCTTGATGGAGGCAGTTTTGTATTAGCAAAAATGCTGGATACAAAAATTCTTCCCGACTCTGTAAAATGTCGTCATATATTATTAGGTGTACAAGACCGCAATGGACAACCGATAATGCCCGACTCCGTTGCTAAAGCAAAGGCAGACAGTGTTGCAATGGCTATAAAGAACGGGGCTAATTTTGATACACTGGAAGCAAGATATACAACCGACCAGGCTGCACATGCAGACAAGGGTGTAATGACTTTTTCTTCTGCTACCATACAGGGAGAAGGTTTTGCAAAAGAATTCGGGCAGTTCATTTTATTGGATGGTAAACCCGGCGACAAGAAAGTAATCAAGACACAATTCGGATGGCACTATATAGAAATCTTGTCATTCATTAAGCCACAAACAAGTTATAAGATCGGCTACCTATCACAAGAAATTCTTGCCAGCCAGGAAACAGATAACAAAGCACAGGAAGAAGCTAATCAGTTTGCAGCAGACAGCCGCGACTTAAAGGGGTTTGATACATCATATGTAAAAACACAGATTCCAAAAGGCCGTCAAAAAGGGACTGCTACCAATATCAGTCGCAATGCTGCAGATGTACAAGGTGTTGGTACCTCAAGACAATTCGTAAGGCTTATTTATGATGCTAAGCGCGGAGAAGTATTAAAGCCAGAAAGAATTGATTTTAATTATGTAGTTGCTGTAGTAACTGGCGTATATGAAGAAGGAACAAAAACGCCGGATGTTGCCAGATTGGAAGTAGAACCCATATTGCGCAATAGAAAGAAAGCAGAAATACTAAAACAAAAAGTTGGAAAGGTAACTACGCTTGAAGCAGCAGCAACAGCTCTGGGGGGCAAAATAATAGAAGTAATAGACAGCGTTCGAATGAACTCAACTTCTAAGATCGCGTATGAACCAGGTGTTAACGGTGCTACATTTAATCCGGCTAACAAAGGAAAAGTGGTACCAGAAGTACTGGAAGGCCAAAGCGGTGTTTACATAGT
>JANMLJ010000610.1:0-3144 GCA_031372465.1 Chitinophagaceae bacterium
CTTCCTTTCATCGCACCCTGTAATAAATCCTGCAGTTTCTTTTTCATTTGTACCGGCTCCATCCAGTTATTGGTAGGGCCCGCATCTTCTTTGCGAAGACTACAAATAAAAGTTTTATCCTCCACCCTGGCCACATCACTGGGATCGCTGAAGCAGGCAAAGCTATTCGGTCTTTTTTCAGGGTTGAGAGGAATAAACGTTCCTTTCTTTACTAATAACTGACAGAGTGTATCATATTCTTCTTTTGATCCATCACACCAATGTACATTATCCGCTTCACAGAAATTAGCAATTTGTTTTACCCATGTTTCCAGTTCAGCCCTCGCAGGAGCTGTTTCCATCGCAAAAAAATTAGATTGATTTGACATATTTCAAATGATTTAAAATGGAATTTATAAAAAGGCAGGCAATCGTGATGCTAAAATGAAGAATTTATTTTAGTAGGGTAAAGATGCGACGAATTCCTGTTGTACTAAATGCTTTATATCATAAAAAAAGATGACTTTAATTAGGATTTTAATAAACCAAAGGAAAGAAAAACTGATAAAGGTCAAATACGTTGTATTATACCATTTAGACATTAAAAGTAAGCTATTGAGAATATACTCATTTGCCGTGTATTTGCACACGGATGAAACGGACTAAACGGATGAACACGGATTTTTCTGCTACGCAGAAATCCTGGATTTTGATTTATCAAAATAATCTGTATTCATCTATCCAATCCGTTTTATCCGTTTGCAAAAATGTATTTTTAATGTCTAATTGGTATTACTTCCTTTTTTCTTTCACGGGTCAGCACTTTCCAGGCAATGAGTGCACCCAACAGCATAAAAACAGCACCCAACAGAAAAGATATACCCGGAAAATAAAAAGGAGCTTTATTGGTGGTAAAATAGTTGAAAAGGTTGTTCATCATTAGCGGGCCAATAATGGTTGTAAGACTCATCAGGCCGGTTAAAGCTCCCTGCAGTTCACCTTGTTCATTTCCGGGGATATGGCCGGCCATGGTAGATTGCAATGCGGGGCCGGCAATTCCTCCTAAACAGTAAGGAATAAGAAATAAAAACATCATCCATCCATCGGTGGCAACGGAAAATAAAATAAGTCCGAGAGCATATAATAGCATTCCCAGGTAAATACTTTTTTCATTACCAATTTTTGGATTTATTACTCTTGTTAATCCTGCCTGCACTATACCCACCAATAATCCAACTACAGCGAGGGAAATACCTACCATTTTTTCATTCCATTGAAAACGGTAAATGGTAAAATAACTCCAGTTGCCCTGTACGGCCTGTGCAGCGAGGTAAATCAAAAAATAACAAATAGCCAATCCACCAATAGCTGGTGTTTTTTTTAAAAATTGGAAAGAGCCAAAAGGGTTTGCTTTTTTCCATTCAAAACGACGGCGTTTTTCTTTTGGTAATGATTCTGGTAAAACAAAATAACCATACAATGCATTTAACAAACAAAGGCCTGCGGCGGCATAAAAAGGAGCCCTTACACCCCAACCGGCAAGCAAACCACCGAGAGCAGGACCAATAATAAAACCTAACCCGAAGGCAGCACCGATCATTCCAAAATTTTTGGCTCTTGTAGCAGGAGTGCTTACATCTGCTATATAAGCAGCGCCGGTTGTAAAACTGGCTCCGGTGATGCCGGCAATAATACGACCAACAAATAACCAGCCGTAGGTGGGAGCCAATGCCAGGAAAATATAATCAATTCCAAATCCTGTCAATGAACTGAGTAGTACCGGGCGGCGTCCATAGCGGTCACTCAGGTTGCCAATAACAGGAGCAAATACAAATTGAGTAATAGCATAAGCAGATAATAACCAGGCGCCATAAGAGCTGGCTTCATTTACAGGGATACCTTTGAGTTGTGAAATTAGTTTAGGCATCACCAGGATGATCAACCCCCAACCCATCACATCAATAAGAAGTGTGATAAAAATAAAACCAACAGCTGCTTTGCGGGGATTTGCCATAATTCAGGAAGAAACTGCAAAATCGCAAAAATTTTACACCTGATCAGATAAATTATTAAAATAGAAAAAGACCGTTCATTGGAACGGCCTTCTCATCTAACAAAAATGCTCAATAATTATTTCAATGTTCTCAGGTAATTGACAACTGACCAGATATCACTAGCTTCTGGTATTTTCTTTTTGAAGGAAGGCATGTCTTTGCGACCTTCAAATGTTTTGTAAAATAAAGCTCCATCAGTCTGAGACTGGAAAGTAGCTTTGGTAAAATCACCGCTTTCGGTATCTAACTGCTTTGCTTTGGGACCATCACCTTTTCCTTTTGTTCCATGACAGGATTTACAATGGGTGCCATACAGGGTTTTACCTTCGGTAACAGAGGCTGCATCCCCTTTTATAGGATTAACTTTGTTTTTATAAGCATCAGGAACCGGCCAGGGGTCATTGGAGGTCATTTTAGGAGCAAAGGCAAAGAGCATAATCGCAAATAGACCAGCGACAAGTATTAAGGCTTTCTTTTTCATTTTTATTGTTTTTACTTATTAATTAGATTCTTTTTTTTACAAATTAGTTGCATTTAAGGAGCACGGTTTTCTTCATTCATAGTATTATTTTTTTTATTAAGAAAGATGTTCAACTGTAGGGGAATCAGGCTCTGGCTCCTCTTTTCTTAATCTGAATAATTGAACAATTATAACAAGATAGTGACCCCATACGGTACAAATTAATATAATGAAAGTAATCATCATCCAAAGCGGTGCATGTGCACTCCATAAAGCTCTTGGCATCTCCTGAAATTTATCTGAAACGGGAGTTCCCCATTGTTGTATTATACTTGACTCCAGGTTGCCATACAATTCATTTTCATCCAGTTTTGCAAAAAGGGTAATATTGCCTTTTGCATCGCCGGGCAAATTATTAGGAATTTCAACAGTTGCTTCACCATTTACATCAGTGGTTCCCTCTCCAACTTTTAAAGGGAAGAATGACCTTTTTACAAATATTCCAACCAAAGTTTCAGGTACCGGGGTTTCTGTACCAGTACCAACATCTATCAGTTTTACCTGTACAGTTAGTAATGAGTCTTCTTTTAGCGGAGTTATTTCAAGCCGGGCTTTTTTTATAGTTAGTTCCTGTTCGGTGGCCTCCATAGC
>JANMLJ010000622.1:0-13465 GCA_031372465.1 Chitinophagaceae bacterium
TTTCATCACACTCCAGAATACTTTGGAAACTGACCTTGCCCGCATGCTATCATCCAGCTGGCCTTTCAACCGCGAAACAATCTCCGCTACGGTGTCGCTTGTTATATTACCTGATATGTTGATATTTGTTTTGTAAACAAAGGGCTTTTTGGCAGGATAACTTTTTACAATAGTACTGCAAGAAGCCGCCAAAAACAGCCCGATACCGCCAATAATTATATTGCGTAATGTAGAATAAGAAAAAGGCGGGCCTGTTACCATAAAATAAATGAACAGCAATGCTTGTTAAACAGAAGATCAAATATATCCAAACTTTAGGCCAGAAAAAATTCCGTGATCAGGAGGGATTGTTTATTGCAGAAGGGCCAAAGCTGGTAAATGAATTGCTGGAAGAGGATGCAATTACAGTAAAGGAAGTATATGCTTTGAAAGAATGGGTAAATAATAACCCACTTCTGCCTGCTAATATCATTATTACTGAAGTATCGGAGCAGGAATTAGAGAAAATTTCACTTTTAACAACACCAAATCAGGTGGTCGCTATTGTGCAGCAATTTGATACGGGCAATATTATAACGGCAAAAGATCAGATTACCTTAGCACTCGATACCGTACAGGATCCGGGAAACCTTGGTACGATCATCCGTATTGCTGACTGGTTTGGAATAAAACAAATTGTTTGCAGCCTGGATTCAGCTGATATATATAATCTTAAAGTTGTGCAATCGACGATGGGAAGCATTGCAAGAGTGAAAATTATTTATACCGATTTGAAAGAATGGTTGGGTACGCAGGAAAATATTTCAATTTATGCAGCCAGCCTTCAAGGGGACAATATTGCCGGCATAAAAAAAATAAACGAAGGAATTATTGTTATCGGTAATGAATCAAAGGGTATTAGTGAAGAAATAATGAAACTGGCAACGATCCGGATAACTATTCCGGCAAAGGGTAAGGCGGAATCATTAAATGCGGCAGTGGCAACGGGGATAATTCTATCGCATATTCTTGCTTAGTGCAACGAATTTCTACACCATTTTTTAGAGATATTTAATTATCTGAATTGTATTGCCTTCACCGGTTGTATTTTCCTCACCAGCAGGGAGGGTATCATCATTACTAAAAAGCAAATGATAAATGTACCTGCACAAATAAGGCCTATCTGCCACCATACAATTTTTACAGCAGCTGAACTAAGGTAATAGGCTTCTTCTTTTAATTTAATAAAACCAGTTGCATCCTGAATCCAGCAAAAAACAAGGGCAAGTACTGTTCCGATTACAATACCCGTGATAGTGATCAGCGCAGAATGACGGAGAAAAATTTTCTGTACTACCCAGTCAGATGCACCCAGGGATTTAAGAACACCAACCATCCTCACTCTTTCCAGTACCAATATAATAAGACAGGTAATCAGGTTTATTATCGCCACAATAACCATAAAGCCAATGAGTACATTGCGGGTTACATCCTGCATATTCAACCAATCGAAGATATTGGGTGAAATGTTTTTAGCACTGAGTGTATTCCAGGTCAATGGAAAATCATTCAGGGCATAGATCTCATCAGCTTTCTGGTCGATTTTTTTATAATCTTTCAAAAAAACTTCATATCCTCCGATTTCATCTTCCTGCCAGTCATTTAACCGTTGAATTAGTTTTAAGTCGCCAATTGCAAATGTTTTATCGTATTCTTCAATACCCACTTTAAAGATACCCGTGATAGTTAATTTGTCCGGACGGATTTTTCCGTCTGGCCGGATAAAATAAATCAGAATTTTATCGTTTACTGAAAGGTGGAGTTGCCCGGCAGTATAAGTTGATATCATTATTTCCCGGCTATAGCTGCTATCGTTGAATTGGATGGGTCTTCCCTGTTTGATAAAGTCCTTCAGGTAATTAAAGTCAAAACTTTTATCAAGCCCCTTTAGCAATACGCCTTCTATTTCATCTTTTGTTTTTAGAATGGCATATTTGGTAACAAAAGGGTGAATGCTTTCCACATCGGGATCATTCTTTATGATTTGCGCCAGGGAGTCATTCCTGATAATCGGGCTTTCTTCTGAAATAATAGCTTTATCAGGTTGTTTTTCCTCTATACGTATATGACCAAGAAAACTGAATACTTTCTGGCTAACTTTTTCCTGGAAACCATTGGCCAGTGAAAGGGTCACAATCATCACCATTACACTGATAACAGTAGCAACAGTAGAAAGCCTTATGATAAATCTGGAAAAGGATTTCTGCCCACCGGGTCCTTTGGACTGGTTAAATGCTATACGGTTTGCTATAAAGCCTGCAACCTTCAATTTAATTTATTTGTCTGTATTTGTTAAGGAGTCTGCACGTTGGCAGACAAAAATAAGCCGCTAAAAAAGATTTCACACCATTTTTGCCTGATTTTTGCAAGGGGCTGCATAGTTTTAACGAAGTTGCACAATATTGTGAACTAATTTCACTTTCCGACTGATGAAAAAAATAATTATCTTTTTCCTGATTGTGCAAATAGGTGTTGCTAAAGCACAGATTCCAGACCATACCTATAAATCTACTATCCAAAGCGTAAAATTGCATAAATACGGGGATATTTATAGTTATCCTGTTATTACACTCAACAGTAATGATCAACTCGAGCTTCATTTTGATGATATGGAAGCAGGAGTAAAAAATTATTACTATGGATTCCAGTTGTGTAATGTTGACTGGAAACCAGCTACTATTCAGCTCTTTGATTATATCCGGGGATTTCAAAGTAATAGGATAACCAACTACAGAAACTCTTCAATCGTACAAACAAAATATACCCATTACCAGGCGATACTTCCTGAGCGAAATTCTACACCAACAAAGGCCGGCAATTACCTGCTAAAAGTTTTTTTAAATGATGACACTGCTAAGTTGATATTTACCAAACGTTTTGTGGTAGTTAATAACAAAGCGAATGTTTCCGCACAGATAACACAACCTTTTAATGCCAATTTTTTCCGCACACATCAACGGGTACAGGTGGCTGTGAGTACAGTTAATACACAGATCACTACTTTTTCACCACAGGATCTGAAAGTTGTGATTGTGCAAAATAATATCTGGTCAACTGCTTCGGTAATAGACCGTCCTACTATTTTTCGTGGCAGCTACTATGAATATAGCGATGAAGAAAATACCACTTTCCAGGCTGGTAAAGAATGGCGATGGATTGACCTTAGAAGTCTCCGGTTGATGAGTGAGCGAATGGCTAAACTGATGGATTCGGATACCAGCAGCAGGGTTGATGTATTTGTGAAAGCAGATGGTGAACGACGTCAGCAATTGTATGCTTATTACCGTGATAACAATGGCATTTTTACTATTGAAAACAGGGATAATGCTAATCCTTACTGGCAAAGTGATTATGCCTGGACTCATTTTACATTTGTACCTCCTGCGAACAAAGCCTATGAAGGTAAAAGTGTTTATCTGTTTGGCGAATTAACGAACTATGAACAGAATGATGCTTCGAAGATGGACTTTAATGAAGAAAGAGGTGTTTATGAAAAGGAATTATGGTTAAAACAGGGATATTACAATTACTCTTATGTAACCAAGACAGACCAACCTGCCGGTCAGAAAGGTAAAAACCAAGAAGTAATGCAGCCTTCTTTTGAGAATACAGAAGGAAATTTCTGGGGTACTGAAAATAGTTATATGATACTCGTTTATTACCGCCCTTTTGGTGCAAGGGCAGATGAGCTGATTGGATTTACAAGAGTGAATTCGGCAATACAACGATAAACCCCTGAACCCCCACTGATAGTTTTATTGTTTTAAATTTCTTATTCCCCTAAAGGGGAGTTGTAGAAATTCTTTTAATGTAAAGCCCCCTGTTAATAGTCATATGTTTTGGATTTTCTGATTCCCCGAAGGGGGGGGTGGTGAAATTCACTTAATGTAAAGCCCCCTGTTAATAGTCTTATGTTTTGGATTTTCTGATTCCCCGAAGTGGGGGTGAAGAAATTCACTTTATATAAAGCTCCCTGTTAATAGTCATATGTTTTGGATTTTCTGATTCCCCGAAGGGGGAGGTATAGAAATTCACTTTAAGTAAAAGCCCCCTGTTAATAGTCTTATGTTTTGGATTTTCTGATTCCCCGAAGGGGGTATAGAAATTCACTTAATGTAAAGTCCCCTGTTAATATTCTAATGATTAATAAATTCTGATTCCCCGAATGGGGGGAGCGGAATTTCACTTTGTGCAATTCGCAATAATCCAAGAAAATTAATTACTATCAGGCTCTTTGCAGGTTGAAATGTAACTCAGACCTAAGTTCCCTTTAGGGACAGGGTTTTACATCTTCTTTGCGTCTTCTAAAAATTTCGCCAATCCAATATCCGTTAACGGATGTTTCAATAAACCAAGTATTGAATCAAGTGGACAAGTACATACATCCGCCCCGGCTTCAGCGCATCTTACAATATGCAAAGCGTTGCGGATTGATGCAGCCAATATCTGTGTTTTAAACCCCTGTATTGAATATATCTGCGAGATCTGGGCAATCAAATCAACACCATCCCAGTTGCTGTCATCAATACGACCGATAAAAGGTGAGAGGTAAGTGGCACCAGCTTTAGCAGCTAATATTGCCTGTCCGGCAGAGAAAACCAAGGTGCAATTCGTTCTGATACCGTTATCAGTAAACCATTTGATAGCTTTGATACCATCTTTTATCATCGGCACTTTTACTACAATATTTGGATGGATAGCAGCCAGCTTTTTTCCTTCTTCCACAATGCCTTCGAAGTCGGTACTGATCACTTCGGCACTGATATCACCGTCCACCATTTCGCAGATGGTTTTATAATGGTTCATGATAGCTGCTTCCCCTTTAATGCCTTCTTTGGCCATTAACGAAGGGTTGGTAGTTACCCCATCTAATATACCTAATTCGTTTGCTTCTTTTATTTGCGCCAGGTTGGCAGTATCAACAAAAAATTTCATATATATTTAAGATTTAATATGTAAGATTGAATATTTCAGGTCTTCAGTTTCGTTTGGGAGGTTTTTCTGGAAGAGGCAAGAATTCTTGTTAGTTCATCTGCCTTTTTCAAGATAAGAGTTAATTTGTTTGCTTTGATCAATTTCAGATCTTCTATTGCCTCAAGCCAGAATAAAGACTCATCTATTTCCTCGAATGCGATACTCAATTTTGCAGCAAAGGCTTTAGCAGACTGCGCTTTGCAAGCTGCTCTGTAATTTGCAGCAGCGGAAAATGCTGACCTCATCAATTGCCCTTCAATAACCCTTGATATCTTCTTTGATGGTAATGAATCACACAGTGGCACAATCCTATAAGCAAATTCTTTTAGTCTTTTCTGAAGTTCTATGGAATTCATAAAAGAAAATTAAGGTTGGAGATATCCCGAAAATATTAAATATTACCTCAACAATCTTAAATAAAAAAAATGGCAGGCTTATTACATCGCACCGCTCAACCACCTACTCTTGCTGCCTTCCGGCCCTGGGAGGATTCAGCAGGAGCTGGTCGTGTAAGACCTGCCGGCGCAAAGATAAGGGTATGACAATTAAGTAGATTTTTAGCATTTATGTTTTCAGTAAAAATAATTCAAAGGATAAATTATTGAATATTAGTTGTTCAGTGTGAACGGCTTTCAACTCAGAAAACTTTGTAGGAATATCTAAAGGACGCGGCAGGAATCATCGATTTTTATTCTTTGTTTTCCGTTGCGGTGTGCCATTCATGATCTCTTCTTTGGTAGGCAGTTCGCCATCCGGCTTTGTTTTTATCCAGATAGTTCTCTCTATCCAGATGGTGGGATTATTTTTTAATACTGCTTTTACGGTTACTTTCTCTTGTTTAAAACTTTCCGGTATTATCAGTTCATTGCCTTCAAAACTCGCCGAGGAACAGGAGAATTGAATGTCTTTACTGGTCAGTGGCTGCCATCGGCCATTGGATAACTTTCCATCTATGTTTATATAATTGTGCTGGCCTTTCTTCAGGCTGTCTGTATAAAGATTAAAATAAATACTGTCCACTTTTTGTGCAAAAAGGGGAGAAGCTGCTGCTAAAATAACAATAAGAAGTAAATTTTTTTTCATGTCGTTATACAAAGTCGAAAAACCAGGCCAAAGGGTTGTGGTAAAAGAAAGTTTCAGATTCCTTTAACATTTTTCGGGTTCTTAATTATTTTTATTTCGGCCTCTTCTTTTTAGCAGAAATGGATTTAACGATCGTTGCTCCTTTTAATACCTGTTTACCGGTCTTTAATTTGGCCATTGAATTGGCATGAGCTTCTTTCAATAATTTTTTCATATACGTTTTTGGAAAATCTTTGGTGTTATACACTTTTATATACCGGTATTGATTGCCACCGCCGATCAGCATTTTTTCAGGGTCGGAAATCTGGTTGCCCCAATAGAAACCAAAATGAGCAAAATCGGTATACACGGAGATCGTACAGAAAACATCGCCAACTTTGTCAGAGGTTGACCACCCGAAAGCCACCGTGTTGTAGTTATCGTAGATCAATTCATTGCATCCTGAATAAAGATCCCATACAAAATCCCTCATCCATAAAGCAATTTCCTGTACCTGTTTTGAATAAGGTTTTAAAAAAAGCTTCAGGTCTTTAACGGTTTCTTTTGGCATAATAATTTATGACATCTAATTTACATCAAATGATACAGTAAATTGTAGAATTATTTATTGCTATGAACAAATGGAAAAAAATCTCTTTATATGTAATGGCTGGTTTTTATATACTGGCCGGGATAAACCATTTTGCCAATCCGGTTTTTTATAAAAAGATAATGCCACCCTGGATGGACTGGCATGATACACTAATTCTTTTTAGTGGGATTATAGAAATTGTGTCAGGCGTATTGCTTTTACCAATAAAAACCCGGCCACTTGCTGCCTGGGGTATTATTGCTTTATTGATAGCTGTGTTTCCGGCAAATGTGCAGATGATGATAAATTTCCGGGAAGAGCAAAATCCTTATTTGTGGATTGCGATACTCCGCCTGCCTCTTCAATTGTTACTGATTGGTTGGGCTTACCAGTATACAAAAAATAAAAAAAAGGTGTGAAGAGTGCGGTTGAATAATTTAAACACGTTAATTACTTATTACACGTTGCAATCCGTGTTATAATCAGTGTATTCTAAGACCCACAAAGGGTCAAAAGGATTTTTTAACCACAGATACCACAGATTAATACACAGATAACTCAGTTTTTCTCTGTAATTTCTTTGAATGTTCTGTATTAAAATCTGTGAAATCCGTGCATTCCTGAAATCCGGGAAATCTGTGTTAAAAAAAATAGTATAGCTGGCTTATTTCTTTTTTACACCGTGCAATCTGTGTTATAATCAGTGTATGCTAAGACCCACAAAGGGTCAAAAGAATTTTTTAACCACAACTTGTCCCGTCCGAAGGCGGGAGATTAATACACAGATAACTCAGTTTTTCTCTGTAATTTCTTTGAATGTTCTGTATTAAAATCTGTGAAATCCCTGCATTCCTAAATCCGTGTAATCTGTGGTAAGATAATAATTATAGCTGGCCTATTTCTTTTTCAATTCAAGCAGGATAGTTTTTTCTTTTGCCGGTAATTCGCAATTGGCTTTGCCGGAAGTGTTATCACTGATAATGTAGATCTTTCCGTTGTTATCAATGGTAATTCCTTCCAGGTTCATACTGTATTGTTGTGATTTATAGCTATTGGAAGCATTGGTAAAATTTTCTACCGGAATATTTTTAAGGGTCTCCATCAGCAGTTTGCCGTTTGCATCTATAGCGATGGATTCTAAAAATTGTTGTCTCAATTTCCCCTTGGAATAAGATTTTAAGCACAACAATCTCGGGTTTTCCATATCCACACAAATATCAGAATACCTCCATTGGGGATTATCCAGGGGTAGTTCTATCATGGCTTCGTTTTTCAAAATGATCGGTGAGTTTTGATTCCCCGGTTCTACGGAATAAGTATAAATCTGTGAATGAGACATGTCATCATCTCTTTCCCGTAATAAGTAAAACTTATTATTTTTTTCATTGGCCGCAATGCCTTCCATGCCATCACCATCTTTTGATTTTGGTGGAAGTACATCAGACGTTTCAATTGCTTTTATACCACCTGTCTGAATATTGATCTCATAAACCGTTGCCACATTTTCTGAAATAGCATACAGTTTGTCTTTGTAAGAGGTTAATCCTTCCATTTCAAATTGCTGTGGCACATTTATATCAATAGTGCGGCTGATAACAGCTTTTGCCGGATCGAAAACAATAACCTGGGGGCAACGTTCAGAAGCAAAATATAACTGGCCATTGTAAAATTTCATACCCGATATGCAAACCTGTTTGTCCAGATCCAGGGGTAAATTGATATTGCTCAGCGTATATGATTGAACCTGCGGTGGCTGTGCAATTGTTGTTAAGTAGCTGAACAGGTATATTAAAATCAAGGTGAATGTCCGCATAATATGTTTTCTTTTTGGGTGATACAATATGGCGTTTGCGAATGTAGACGAAAGTTGGGAAAAAATAGTGGCAGGCCCTGAAAAAATAACAAAAATGAACAGGTGGTATTATCGGGGATTCATGAGAATATATAAGAGGCTGCAAAGTGATATTGTAGTATCCGATATACTGTCTGAAGGTTATGGATGCTATTTTTTAAAACAGTACTAATAATTGCAAAAATTAAGTATTGATTTTTGATAGCAGAAATTTTTTTGCCGTTCTGGTAATCCGAAAAGTAGCAAAACTCAGTAAAGCTGCAAGGACTAAAAAAATGTTAACGATTAAAACTAATAGATTGATATTGACGAATGGTGTTTGCTTTGAAAAATAGAAGTATCCGTTAAATAAAATTATGGCTAAGAGAAAAATGATGTAATAGGGATGGCTGACACCAAGATATTTATCAGCAGCTTTATCTAAAATAATTACAGAAGTATTTTTTTCTAGTACAGCAGCGATATCCATGCCAACCTGCAGGTATTCTCCTTCATCATTTGAAACATGAAAGCTGTTATTTTCTAAAACGACAGTGTAACCTACTCTGGAACGCCAGCTGGCTAATTGCGTTCTGTCCATATAAATTGATCCGGTGGTTGATTTTTGTTTCTCCAGAATGGTGCCTTCCAGGAAATTATATTTTTCAGTTGGACCTACTCCCTTTTTTAGTTTTCCGGGATTTTCTCCCCAGGTATAGCCTTCTTTTAAACAGTAGCCGGCTATTACTTCATTGGAAGAACCTGGTTTAATGCCCAGTATCACCGTCATCCCATTCTGAAGATAAATTTGCTCTTTTATCTGGGTGGTATATTGCTGGTTGTTTACGGTGATAACATAGTCCTTATAGGAAATTCCATCCCTGTCAAACTTTTTCTCAAACTCGCAGGTGGTGATTATGCCTCTAATCTGATCCATATATTTTTCTTTATACAAGTGGTGATTTTTTCTATGGAAAAAATCATTTAGGGTTCTATAGCTATATGACCAACTTCATTAACCCTGGCTTTAAATCCCGCCCTCTTGAGTACATCCACCGCTTTTTGATTAAAGCCTGCCTCATTTAATTCGTTAAGCATTATACTTGTTATTGTCCAAATATCCTGCGGTGGAATGAATGTATCTACCGCTCCATAATAACCCTGGCTATCCCTTGGGCAGCATTTGTATTTCAAACGTTGTGCATCATGAAATGTATAAAATTCATCCATAAAAGATGTATCATTTCGGATAGCACGAATGTACCTGACCAGTTCAGCTTTTTGACGGTCATCATCATGCATTGCATACCAGGTAACAATACCAAAGGGGCAAATACAATCAATACTAAAGGCGAAATCCCGGTAGACAAGCTGGTCGCCGTTTTTTTGATAAATAGTATAATAACTTTCCGTTGACGCTGCCCAATCGCCTCCAATTAAAACAATACCGCCCTCCCTGGTATTTTCGGCAAACCATTTAAGTGCGTTTTCCAGAAATTTATCGTCAAAATAATACAGCACATTAAAACAACGTATAACATCTTTTGGTGTGATGTTGATCTGGCCAATTCCACCTTTTATAAAACGAAGTCTTTCCGTCTCATAGCTTTTTACAGGATTGAGCTCCAATCGGGGAAAGCCTTCGGTTGCTGGCTGATCCAATAATTCATCTAATAAATGCTCAAAAGCTTTTTTCGTAGCAGCTGAATCATTTAATAATTTATTCCAGTTTTCAATAGAAGGCATTGCTGGTTGAAAATATACGGTGGATTTGTTTTCATCCAGGGTGGCATAGTTTCCTTCCACATCATAAATTAGATAGTCAGGCATGGAAGGATCTGCTCCGGTGATATTCCAATCACTAAGATAATCTGCCGCTTCGATGGTAGTAAATGGAGGAAATCCACAACCAATATCCAGCATGGTCTTTCCTCCGGAATTTAGCCAATGATTTTTTTTAATATACTGATCTATTACTGCATGTCGCCCTTTAACAGTGATAGGAGGAACCCTCCCTTCCCATGCACCGGGAAGGATACGGGCAAGCAGCGTTCCAAGCACATCAGCCTGCTGCAAAGACAAATCCTTTGCCGGCATTCCATTACTGCTCATCAGGGAAAATATTCTTTGTACAAAAACAAAAACATCGGGTCTGTCAATGGGTAATTGCTGCAATTTATCCTGGAATTGCGGGGATAATTCTCCATTAAAAAAGCGGTTATTCAAATCCTTTACAAATTCAATAGTGTTCATTGCTGGAAGTTATTAATTAGTCAAATTAAATATTGAAAAAAAAATTAATTTTTGGAATAAGCAAATTTTGCTATCAAATATACTTTATCCTAAAGCGAAGATGAAATCATGTTACTATCGCTGTACGGTGTTTTAGTATTCGTGTAAAATAGTTTGTTATTAATACAAACGTCCCCTTCACATCACTTTATTAAGATCTTCTCTGATTGTCTTTGCTGCCATAAAAAAACAGAGTGCTGCAAGGACATTTGCAATCAGCGCACTGCTCAGGGCCCAACGAAGGGAGTCTGCACCCATCGATGGCTTCAGATAATCACTCACCATTCCGGTAATAAGCGGTCCGCAACCAAGGCCAACAATATTGAGAACAAAAAATAAAATGGCGGAAGCTATGGCACGCATTCTTAAACCTACAAGGCTATGGGTAAGCGCAATACAAGGAGCTAAGTATAGTGACAGTAAAAAAGATGGAATGGCAATTAAGAACAGGGCCACTTTGGTATTCGGTATAAAATAGACCGTTAATGAAAAAGGAATGGCAATAAGTAAAGCTGCTGCAGGCAACCAGAGATACCAGCGTTTATCTGCCTTCCCCATTTTATCCGTAAGAAAGCCACCCAGAAAATATCCCAGGCCACCTCCAATACCAATAAGCATAGCAAGCCAATAGCCGATATCGTCACTTTTCATTCCATGTACCCTGGCTAAAAATGAAGGAACCCATGATGTTTTGGAATAGGCAGAATAAGCGGCCATGCCAGTGCCTAAAGCCAGGTATCGAAACGATTTACACCTCCATAGGGTTAAAATAACCTCCTTTAGTGAATTATTAACAGCTGCATCTGTTCTATTTTCAGAAAGCCCGCGTAACGGTTCTTTCACGGTGAAGTAAAGAATAAACGCATAAATAATTCCCGGGAAGCCCACTACAAAAAAAGCGGTACGCCAGCCAAAATAACGATCTATCCAACCACCGATAAGAAATCCAAGTAAAATGCCAAATGATATCCCGGTAGAATAAATAGCCAGGGCAGTGGCTCTTTTTCCGGGTGCATAGAGATCGGAGATCATCGAATGTGCAGGTGGACTTCCCCCGGCTTCACCAATACCAACGCCAATACGGGCCAATAATAATTGGATAAAATTCTGTGCCCGGCCGGAGAGTGCCGTCATGCCGCTCCAGATAATTAAGGAAATCGTGATAATTTTTTTTCGGTTACCCTTATCCGCTAGTCGCGCAATGGGTATGCCAAAGGAAACATAAAAAAGTGCAAACGTAAATCCGGACATAAGACCCAGTTGGGTATCGGAAAGATGAAGATCTTTTTTAATAGACTCCTGCAGAATGACAAGTATCTGCCTGTCAATAAAATTGAACACATAAACACCGGTAAGCATAAAGAGTATAAAATTGCTGTACTTCGCAGTAAATGGATAGGTCTTTTCCTTTTGTTGGGGAATCTCCGGGTCAGCAGGTGTTTGGTTGGTCATACACTTAAAAATAATAGTTAATTTTCAGTTTATCACTATCTTTTTTTTTGCTAAATCATTCATCTGCCTGTAATTTTTCATTCAGGAAATTAAGTATTGTGACAGGAAGTTGTTGATGAAATTCTTCCCGGTCAAATCCTTTGGGGTCTGTTGAAGGTAGAAAGCCCGGACTTTTCATAGCCGGGGGAAATGGACTGATAAAGGAAAAATGTCCTGCGTTCTTAATTGTATGAAAGGTAATGGTTGATTTGTTGGGAACTCCGTTGAGTAATATATCTGTTGTCCATTTTTTTGGGGTGATATGATCCTGTTCGGCAATTAATAATAGAATGGGAATATGAACATCCTCCAACGAATTTTCGGGAAAGAAATAACCCGCTGCCGGTGCCATTAATACTACTGCTTTTACTCTTGGATCGTTTTCTACAGTTATCGGTTGTCCTGTTTCTGTCCATGGTTTGCCTCCTGCCAGGGCCAATGCAGTGTAGCCACCAAATGAATGTCCAACAATAGCGATTTTGCCGGGTGAAATACTTTTTCCAAAAAAGGAGTCAGCTAATAAATAGTCTATGGTCAATCGAATATGTCTTGGCCGGTATTGCAGATTCTCTATACTTTTTTCTAATTGGTTGTTATGGCGGTTATTGCCATAATGTTCTACCATCGCTACCACATATCCATTTTTTGCTAAATGTGTACTGATGGTCCGATACAGTAAAGGCGATCCGCTATTGCCATGAGAAATCAAAACCAGGGGAAATTGTCCATCAATAATTTCCGCATCTGGACAAACATCTATGGTGTAAGGTCCGAAGTTTACCGGTGAGGAGGGTTGATGTGTAGGATACTGCACTAAGACAGGAAATGAAATAGCATTTGTATCATCGGTTACAGATAACTGTTTGCTGCCGCTAAAAATGGTTGATTGGTTATTGTCCATGTTATCGGGTACTATCATACTACCCATTTGCTTATTTTGTCTTATGAGCTTCCATATCAATTTCAATCAACTGACCTTTTACTGCCAATCCTTTTACTTCCAGCCAGGTGCCGGTAGGAAATTGTTTTTTATAAATTGAATTCCGGAAACCGGAAATTTTTATAAATTCTTCCATGTTAGTCGTATAAATATTCTCTGCAACGACGTCATCATACGTGTAGCCATAATGTTGTAATATTTTTTCTAAGTCGGTATAACAATTTTTCATTTGTTGTTCCATATT